>NZ_JADMJX010000118.1:0-52114 GCF_018780185.1 Rhizobacter sp. | reverse complement strand
CGTGCGCAGCGTCTCGCGCGCATCGTCGTGCAGCTCGGGGTAGGCCAGGCTGGTGGTGAGGTCGCTGAGCGGGCGCCCGATGTCGCTCTCGCGCAAGCTGAAGACCTTGCGCGCCTGCTCGGTGAAGCGCCGCACGTTGAGATCGTTGTCGAGAAAGAGCGTGGCGATCTGGGTGCTGTTGAGCAGGTTCTTCATGTCGCTCTGCGCGACCGCCAGGTCGTTGAGCTTGGATTGCAGCTCGCCGTTGACGGACTGCAGCTCCTCGTTCATCGACTGCATCTCTTCCTTGGAGCTGGTCAGCTCCTCGTTGGTGGATTGAAGCTCTTCATTGGTCGACTGCAGCTCTTCGTTGGTGGCCTGCAGCTCCTCGTGCGAGGCCTTCGACTCCTCGCGCAAGGCCTGCAGCTCTTCGCGCGTGCGCTGCAGCTCGGCCTGCAGTTCGGCGTCGGCGACCTGGCCAGAGCGCCGGCGCGACGGGCGCGCTCGCTTGGCCACATCGTGGAAGGTGATCAGCACGCAGTGGGTGGGCAGGCCCGGCACCTCGGCCGGGCGCAGGGTGATCTCGACGGCCTGCGGCGGGTTGTCGCCGTTGTGCAGCGCGAGCCCCTTGAGCTCGACCGGCTTTTTCTGCACCGAGACCTGCAGCAGCGCGTCGGTCAAGGCGGCGCGAATGCTGTCACGCGCCATCACGTGGATGTTCCAGTTGGCCTTGCCCGCGGCCGGCTCCAGGTACTTGCCGGTGTGCCCGTTGATGTAGAGCACGTCGCCGCTCTCGTTGACCAGCACCGCCGGTGGCGCAAACTGCTGGAACAGGAGCTGGTCGGCGACGGCTTGCAGGTTCGCTTCTGCGTTCTGGGTGTCGGGCAATGGGTGCTCCTTCATGGCGGGTGCGGCGGCTTGTCGCCTGGCGAAAGGGAGATCAGGGATGCCGACGCTCTTGATTCTGTCGCGGTTGCGGTAGATGCGCGAGGTGGCGTCGAGCGCCTCGAACACGTCGGTGTCCTGGCCCACGCTCTCTGACGAGCCCAGCACCAGCAGGCCGCCCGCACGCAGGCTGTAGTGGAACAGCTGCAGCAGCCGCTTTTGCAGGGGCGGCGTGAAGTAGATCAGCAGGTTGCGGCAGCACAGGACATCGAGCTTGGTGAACGGCGGGCTGCCGATCACGTCGTGCGGGGCAAACACCACCATCTCGCGGATGCGCTTGGCCACCCGGTAGCCACCATTGTCGGGCGTGAAGAACTGCTCCAGACGCTGCGCCGACACCTCGCCGGAGATGGCCTCCGGGTAGCGGGCGCGTCGTGCGCGCTCGATGGCGTCGGCACTGAGATCGGTGGCAAAGATCTGCAGGCTGCAGGCGCTGCGCTCGGGCGTGGCCTGCAGCGCCTCGCTGAACACCATGGCCAGGGTGTAGGCCTCTTCGCCGGTGGAGCACGCCGTCACCCAGGCGCGCAGCACCTGGCCGTCGGCATGGGCCAGCAGCAGCTGGGGCAGGTGCACGTCGCGCAGCGCCTGCCACACCGCACGGTCGCGAAAGAAGCTGGTGACGCCGATCAGCAGCTCCTTGGAGAGCAGCTCGATCTCTTGCGGGCTCTCCTGCAGCAACTGCTCGTAGGCGGAGATCGAGCTGAGCCCGTGCACCCCCATGCGGCGCTCGATGCGGCGCCCGAGCGTGCTGCGCTTGTACAGGGAGAAGTCGTGTCGGCCCTGGCGCTTGAGCAGCTGCAGCACGCCTTGCAGCTCGCCGGGCGGCAAGGAGGTGTCGAACGCTTCGCCATCTTGCGGGGGCTCGGGCTGCGGCTGCACCTGGCCACAGAGAATTTGCGCCACCAGCCGCTCGGGGGCGGCCACCACGTCCACACACCCCGCGCGGATGGCGCTCTGCGGCATGGCATCGAACTGCGCCGATTCGGGCAGCTGGGCCAGCGTCATGCCGCCCTGCGCCTTGATCACCCGCAGGCCCTGGGCACCGTCGGAGCCCATGCCCGACAGCACCACACCCACGGCCTGGTTGCCCAGCTCATGGGCCAGCGATTCGAACAGCAGGTCGATCGGCAGGCGCAGGCCGCGGGGCTGCGCCGGCGTCGCCAGCTGCAGCCGGCCGGCGGCCACGGTGAGGCCCTTGTTGGGGGGGATCACATAGACGTGATCGGGCTCGATGCGCGTGCCCTGCTCGGCCTCGGCCACCGGCATCGAGGTGCTGCGTTGAAGCAGCTCCGACAGCATCGCCTTGTGGGTCGGGTCCAGGTGCTGCACCACCACGAAGGCCAGGCCGCTGTGCGCGGACACGCTCTTCAGCAGCTTCTCCAGTGCGTCGAGCCCCCCAGCCGACGCACCCACACCCACCACGCGCATGCGGCGGTCAGGGTGGGTGTTCGGGAGTGCTTCAGCGGGCGACTGCATCGCCCAAGTATCTACCGGCCACGCGTGGCCCTGCACCCACCTACTTCTGCTTGTCTTGCGGCAGGCGCACCACCATCACCGGCACCTTGCACTGGCGCACCACGGCTTCGGCGTCGCTGCCCATCACCAGGTGGTTGAAGCCGCGCCGGCCATGCGTGCCCATCACCACCAGCTCGCTGTGGGTGGAGTCGACTGCCTTCAGGATGGCATCGGACACGCGGCCCTGGGTGATGTCGGTCACCGAGGTGTCGGCCTCGACGCCCTCGGCCGCCGCCATGACCCGGCCCTTCTCGACGATCTCTTCGCCCTGCGTGCGCAGCTGGCGGCGCACGGCGTCGAAGTCGATGGCCGCCGACATCTCGACCATCATCGGGTAGTCGTCGACCACGTGCAGCAGGGCCAGGCGGCCGCGTGTGAGCTTGGCCAGGCTCACGGCCTCGCGCAAGGCACGCTCCGAGGTCGTGCCACCGTCCAACGGCACAAGGATCTTGCTGTACATGGTGGGCTCCGTTCTGGCGAAACAGGTCAACGCCAGAAATCTTGGCCCCTCGTCGGGCGGCCCAATTGATCGTGCGCAACTCTTCAGGCGGGCCTGAGCCGGGCGGCTTCCACCAGCACCTTGGCCGCCTCGCCCACGGCGCCCATCACGTCGATCGCGTTGCTGGCGTGGGCCAGCGTGTTGCAGGTGACCACACGCGCTGCACCGGCCGCTCGCAACAGGGCCGCAGCATCGCCGGCAAACACCGCGTGCACGCCCACGCACACCGGCGGCGCGCTGCCCTGCGCCAGCAGCGCACGCACGGCCTCGGCCAGGGTGTGGGCGCTGGAGATGATGTCGTCGACCAGCACCGGCGTGTGGCCTTGCAGCGCGGCCATGTCGGGCAGGGTCAGCACGACCTCGCGGTCGCCGTGGCGCTCTTTGCGCAGCACGGTGTGCGGGCAGCCGATGAAGCTGGCCACCTCGCTCACCCACTGCGCACTCTCTTCATCGGGGCCGATGATGTGCGGGTGCTTCACCTGCGTCTGCACCCAGGCAGCGACGGCGGGTGCGCTCGGCACCACCTCGCTGGCGAGGGTGTAGATCTCGCTCAGCGAGGCGTGGCGGTGCAGGTGCGGGTCGACCGTCACCAGCCAGTCGAAGGCCGCCGACACGAGCCTCGCGAAGCTCACCGAAGTGACGGCCTCGCCCGGCTTGAAGCGCTTGTCTTGACGCATGTAGGGCAGGTAGGGCGCGACGAGGCCCACGCGCACCGCCCCCAGGTCGCGCAGCGCATCGGCGAGGAACAGCAGGCTCGGGACCTGCTCATCTGGCGGGTGCAGTTGCGCCACGACGGCCACGTCACGGCCCTGCACGTCGCCGAGCACACGCAGGTAGGTTTCGCCGTCGGGGAAACGCCGGCTCTCCAGCGCGCAGCGCGGTGCGTGCATGCGCTCGGCAAGGTGGTCGGCGCAGGCCTCGGAGCCGGGCAACGCGATGAGCAGGAGTGGTGTCACAAGAGAGGTCATGTCGGGTCGATGGCCACGATGGGCGTTTGAGAGTTGACATAGGCCAGCGCGTAAGCCAGCTGGCCCGGCGCCTGCGAGTGCAGCGTGATCAGCGGCTGGCCCGCGGCCACGGGCTCGCCGAGACGCACATGGATCACCGCTCCGGCGGCAGGGTCGTGCGGCGCGCCGGCCAGCTTGGCGGCGCGTGCGAGGCGGCGGTTGTCGATGGCGCCCACGCGGCCGGCGCCGGCGGCGGCCACCACCTCGGTGTGCTGCGCACGCGGCGGCTCGCGCAAGCCGCCCTGCCCTTCGCAGATGGCGATGAACTTGACCAGCGCGAGGCCGCTGTCGAGCGTGCGGGTGGCGAGCGCGAGGCCGGTGCCATGGGCGGCGCGGCCGGCCATCTCGAGCAGGCGGCCGGCGAGCATCAGCGCACGCTCGCGCAGGTCTTGCGGCGCATCGCTGCGCCGGTGCAGCACGGCCATCACGTCGAGCGCTTCGAGCGCGGGGCCGATGCCGCGGCCCACCGGCTGGCGGCCGTCGGTCTCGACCACCTCGACCTGCAGGCCGATGGCCGCACCGACCGACACCAGGCTGGCCGCCAGCGAGCGCGCCGCCGCGCTGCTGCGCACCTTGGCCGTGGGGCCCACCGGCACGTCGATCAGCACCCGCTCGGAGCCCACGGCGGCCTTCTTCGACAACACCGAGGCGACGAGCTGGGCCTCGCTGTCCAGATCCAACGGGCGCTCGACGCGGATCAGCACGTCGTCGGCCGGGCTCAACCGCGCCGAGCCGCCCCAGGCGATGCAGCCGCCTTCGCGCTCGACCACGCGCCGCATGGTGGCCTCGTCGAGCGTGACCGGGGCCAGCGTCTCCATGGTGTCGGCGGTGCCGGCCGGCGAGGTGATGGCACGCGACGAGGTCTTGGGCATGACCACGCCGCAGGCCGCGACGATGGGCACCACCAGCAGCGTGGTGCGGTTGCCGGGCAGGCCGCCGACGCAGTGTTTGTCCATCACCGGCGAGAGCGGCCATTGGATGCGGTGGCCCACGTCGACCATCGCGCGCGTGAGGGCCACGATCTCGGGCTCGTCGAGCCGACCGCCGGCACAGGCGGTGACGAAGGCGGCCAGGTGCAGGTCGGACAGGCGGCCGTGGCCGATGTCGTCGATCAGCGCGTGCATCGAGTCGTAGTCGAGCTTGCGACCGTAGACCTTGGCGCGCAGGAACTTGAGCGACTCGAGCGGCCGCGCGTGGCGCACCTGCAGTGATTCACCGCCCTGCAGGCCGAGCAGCTGCCAGGCCGTCTCGGACAGTGCGGCTTCGTCGTGAGACAACCAGTCGGCGTCGACCCGATGCAGGGTGGCCGGCACCTGCCGCCCGTCGAACACCACCTCGACCTGCGCCTGCGCCTCGAAGCCTTCGGCCAGGCAGACGGCGCAGTCGCTGCGCATGTAGACCACCGGCTGCTGGTAGGTGTCGATCAGCGCCCGGCGCGCGCGCAGGCGGCCGGGCAACACGGAGCCATTCGTCACCATCACAGCTCGACCGTGTCGCGGTACTCGGGCACGCTGCAGGGCCAGCCCTGGCGCTCTTCGATCGCCTGGCGCAGCGCATCGCAGGGCAGCGGCTCACCGTGGGTGATGAACACACCCTGCGGCGCGGCCGGCAGCGCGCCCACCCAGGCCAGCAGCTCGTCGCGGTCGGCGTGGCCCGAGAGCGAATCGAGATACGCCACTTCGGCGCGCATGGGCACGTGCTGGCCATGAATGCGCACCGTGGGCGCACCGGCCACGATGGCCGCACCGCGTGTGCCGACCGCCTGGTAGCCGGCAAACAAGATGCTGTTGCGCGAGTCGGGCCCGAAGGCCTTGAGGTGGTGCAGCACCCGCCCGCCCGAGGCCATGCCGCTGGCCGAAACGATGACGGCGGGGGTGTCGAGCTCGTTCAGGCGTTTCGACTCTTCCACCGAGGTGACCACCTTGGCCGCGCCGCACATGGCCTGGCACTGCTCGGGTGTCAGCTTGTGGCCGTCGAGGTGGTTGGTGTAGATGCGGGTGGCGTCGGCGGCCATCGGGCTGTTGAGGAACACCGGCAACTCGGGAATGCGCCGCTGCTTCTTGAGCAGATGCAGGCAGTAGAGGATGGTCTGCGCACGGCCCACGGTGAACGCCGGGATGATCACCACGCCACCACGCGCCGCGGTGCGGTTGACCACGTCAGCGATCGGGGTCAGCGCATCGACCGTGGTGTGCGCGCGGTCGCCGTAGGTGGCCTCGACCACCAGCCAGTCGGTGGCGTCGGGCAGCGCGGGCGGGTGCATCAGCAGGTCCTGGTTGCGCCCGAGGTCGCCCGAAAACAGGATGGATCGCCCATCCCATTCCACCCGCACGCTGGCCGCGCCCAGCAGGTGGCCGGCGGGGCGAAACAGCACGCGTACACCGGGAATCGGCTCGAAGCCCTGGTCGAAGGGGTGGGGCGCCATCAGCTCCAGCGCCGCCTGCGCGTCGTGCTGCGTGTAGAGCGGCAACGCGGGGTGGTGCTTCGAGAAGCCGTGTCGGTTGGCGTACTCGGCCTCTTCTTCGAGCAGGCGGGCCGAGTCGGGCAGCAGCAGGCCGCACAGCTCGCGCGTGGCGGCGGTGCAATGCACCGGCCCCCTGAAGCCCTGCGCCACCAGGCGCGGCAGGTAGCCGCTGTGGTCGAGGTGCGCATGCGTGAGCACCACGGCGTCGATGGCCTGCGGCGGCAGCAGGAAGGCGTCCCAGTTGCGCAAGCGCAGCTGCTTCAACCCCTGGAACAGACCGCAGTCGACGAGCAGGCGCCGCCCCTCGTGCTCCAGCAGGTACTTGGAGCCCGTGACGGTGCCGGTGCCGCCGAGAAAGGTCAATCGCATGGTGTGCCTCACAGGTGTTTCACTCGCCCGCGCACGGTAGATGAGCCACCCACACACGCATTGATCGGCATCAACTCGCCGCCCGGCACCCGGCGTAGTCTGACCCGGCTTGATTTCAGCCCCGGGAGCCCGCCTTGAACTACCGCAGCTTGCTCGTGTACCTGGACAACAGCCCCGCCTGCGAAACCCGCTCGCGGCTGGCGATGCAGCTGGCGCGCGAACGCGACTGCCACTTGGTGGGGCTCGCGCCGACCGGCTTGATCGAGCCGCCGCCGACCCAGGCCGCTGAAGAGGCCATGGCCGCATCGGCCGGGCTCGCCTGGGACATGCTGCGCGACCAGGCCGAAAAGGCCGCGCAGGCGTTTCGCGACCGGTGCCAAGCGGCGGGGGTCAAGTCGTTCGAGGTCGTGCTGGACGAAAGTGCGCAGTGCTCGTCGATCGTCGAGCATGCGCACTGCAGCGACCTCACGCTGGTGTCGCAGGCCGTGCCCGGTGGCGCCGCGTTCCGGCGCGAGCAAGAGATGGTCGAGGAGATCGTCTTGTACAGCCCACGGCCCACACTGGTGGTGCCGCACGCGGGCCGTTTTGCCCATGTCGGCAAGCACGTGCTCGTGGCCTGGGACGACAGCCGAGAAGCCGCCCGCGCCGTGGCCGACGCCTTGCCGCTGCTGGTGCAGGCCGAGCACGTGGAGGTGGTGCAGTGGAACGAGCCCGGCCAGGCCATCAGCGCCAAGACCCAGCCGCGGCTGGAAGCCTTCAGGCGCTGGCTGATGTGGCATGGCGTGGCCGCCAGCGTGCACGTGGAGACGACATCGATCGACATTGCCGGCGCCATCCGCTCGCGCACCGCCGACAGCCGCGCCGACCTGGTGGTGATGGGCGCCTACGGCCACGCCCGCTGGGCCGAGCGCGTGATGGGCGGGGCCACGCGTGGCCTGCTCGCCTCGATGACGGTGCCGGTGCTGATGTCGCATTGAACGGGGAGCAAACCATGGCCGTGCCACTTGAACTGAGCGCCCGCTGCGTGGGCCTGCTGCTGCTCGCGGCGACGGCCAGCATGCCGTCGACCGCACAAGACGCCAAGGCCGCGAGCGCGCCGTCGGCCGAGCGGCGCGAGGGGGTCGTCGGCGCGAGCGGCAACGTCTATGCCGCCGGGCAGACGACGCGCACCATCGACCCCACCGAAGGCGACTTCGTCGGCGCCGGCGCACGCGTCATCGTCGACCGCGCGGTGAAAGGCGATGCCCTGCTGGCCGGCGGCTCGGTGGACGTGCGCGCGGCCGTGGGCGACGACGTGCGCGCCGTGGGGGGCGACGTGCGCATCGAGAGCCGCATCGGCGGCGAGTTGTTCGCGGCCGGCGGCAACATCACGCTGGCGCAGGGCAGCCAGGTCGAACGCGGCGGCATGCTGTTTGCCGGCACCGCCACGATCGACGGCAAGGTGGTCGGCCCGCTCAAGGTGCGTGCCCAGAAGATCGTGATCAACGGCGAGGTCACTGGCGACACCGACCTGCTGGGCGAGCAGATCGACCTGGGCGCCACGGCGCGCATCGGCGGCAACCTGGTGTACGCCGCAAGCAGCTTCAACCGGGCCGACGGCGCGACCATCGGCGGCACCACCCGGCAAGACACACGCAGCGCCGACCGGGGCCGCGGCGACGGCGAACGTGAACGCCGCTGGGGCGATGGCGCGCGCTCGGCGGGCGCCTCGTGGCTGACCGGGGTGCTGGGTTACCTGGGCCTGCTCGCTTGCGCCGCGGTGTTCCTGCTGCTGTTCCCGCGGTTTGCCGAGCAGGCGCCGGAGCACATCAGGCGCATGCCCTGGAGCTCGCTCGGCATCGGCTTTGGCGGTGTGCTCGGGGTGCCGGTGCTCGCGATACTGCTCTGCATCACCTTGCTGGGCATACCGCTCGGCATTGCGCTGCTGGCGCTGTTCCCGGGCTTGCTGCTGCTGGGCTACCTGGTGGGGCTGTTCTTCCTGGTGTGGCGCCTGCGCGTGGCACTGCACAAGCCGGCCGGCATGCGCTTTGGCGGCACCATGGCCCTGGTGGCCGCGACGCTGCTGCTCGTGATGCTGATCGGCCGCCTGCCCTTCATCGGCGGCTTGCTTCACTTCTTGCTGGTGATCGCCGGGGTGGGCGCGTGCGTGCTGGAGTGGCGCCGCAGGCGGCATGCACCGCCAACCACGGCCACACCGCCTGCCCAGCCGCCGGCGTCATCGCCGCAAAGCCCGCTGGGCGAGTTGCCGGCTTGAGCCGGGGTTGAGGCCAGGCGAGGCCGGGCGGTTTTTCAGGTGGGGCTGGTGATCGTCATGCCCGGTGCGCTGTCTTGCCCGGCCCAGACCACGCGGCGATTGCGCTGCGGGTCGTCCAGCACCTGGTCGTGCCGGTTGAACACCTTCGTTGCGCGGCGGCCGGGCTCGAAGGGCGGCCAGTCGTTGCCGGGGCGGCCATCGCGCACGAATGCGATCCAGTGGCTGCGCATGCGCCCTGCGAGCGCGAGGCGAGCGCCCCACAGCGGCCCGCCGCGCAGCAGGGCCGGCAGGAGGCCCGGCATCTCCCACAGGTAGAACAGCTCCAGCGCATGGGCAGCCCCGAGCAGCGGGTTGCCGCAGTCGAAGCGGTAGAACCAGGTCGGGTGCTGCGCCGCGTGGCGCTCGGCGAAGTGCAGGGTCGGCATGCCAAAGCTCATGTGCGTGCCAAGCTGGCGCTTGCCGTCCTTCGTGTCGGGGTAGGCGGCCAGCACGCGCTCGGCGTGGGCCGCACCGAACTGCTGGCGCAGCAGTTCGCCCATGCGAGGGCGCGACAGGAACAACTCCGCCACGCCGCGCCACAGCTCAAAGAAGCGGATCTCGTCGCGGTTGAACCCCACCAGCAACGGGATGGCCGGCGTGGGGGCAGCGCGTGCCGCGGCAAGCGAGGCGGGCACGAGCGTGCCGTCGAACCATGGGGAGGCGGGCACGGTGTGGGGCACCAGCTTGTGCACCTCAGCCTGGGCGGCGAGCAGCTTGTCGGCGGGCACGGCCTGCAGGGCTTCGAGCGTGCGCACGCCCAGCACGTCGAGGTAGTGGCGCGCCACCTTCAGGCTCGTCTCGCGGTCGTGGCCCAGCGTGAGCGCGCCGCTTTGCATGATGGCGCCGTGAAACAGGCCCTGCGCCTCGCTCGAGTGCATCAGCAGCGACACCGACACCGAGCCCGCCGACTCGCCCGCAACCGTCACCCGGTCGGGGTCGCCACCGAACGCCGCGATGTTGTCGCGCACCCAGCGCAAAGCCGCCACCTGGTCGCGCAGGCCGGGGTTGGTGGCGGCACGCTCGTCGCCCAGCGCCTCGGCAAAGTTCACGAAACCGAGTGCGCCGAGCCGGTAGTTGATGGCAACCACCACGATGTCGCCTTGCTCGGCCAGGTGCGCGCCGGTGTAGACACGCGCGCTGCCGAGAAGAAACGCGCCGCCGTGGATCCACACCATGACCGGGCGCTTGGCGCCGTCGGCCGCAGGGCTCCAGATGTTGAGCGTGAGGCAGTCTTCGTCGAGCGAGGGGCCGAGCGACTTGATGCTGCCCATCGGCTTCTGAATGCAGGCTGCGCCAAAGGTGGTGGCCAGGCGCACACCCTGCCAGGCCTTCACCGGCTGCGGCGCGGCAAAACGCAGCGCGCCCACCGGCGGCTGCGCATACGGCACACCGAGCCAGGCGCTGACGGCGCCATCGGTCGTGCCTTGCAGGTCACCGAGGGGAGTGTGGGCGATCGGGTTCTGGGCCTGGGTCATTCTTCAGTTGCTCCCGAGTTGGATGTGTTGGCCGTGCACGGCGGCGCCTTGCGGCGTGGCAAGAAAGGCGATGGCCTGCGCGGCCACGTCGAGCGGCACCCAGGCCGAGCGGTCGGCATCGGGCATGGCAGCGCGGTTGGCGGGTGTGTCGAGCGTGGTGGGGGCGACGCTGTTGACGTTGATGCCGTCGGCACGCACCTCGTGCGAGAGCGACTCCACCAAGCGCTGCAGCGCACTCTTGGCGGCGCAGTAGGCGCCCTTGAGCGCCTGCCCTTCACGCGCGGCGTTGGCCGACACCGCGACCACCTGGCCGCCGCGCTGCGCCTGCATCAGCGGGATCACCGCCTGGGTGACGTTGACGAACGACCAGGCGTTCAAGTCCATCAAGCGGTCCCACGACGCGCGGCTGATCTGGTGCACCGGCTCGCCCATCTCGAACCCACCGGCGATGTGCACCAGTGCATCCACATGGTTGAAGGTCTGCGTGACGCGTGCGATGGCTGCCGCCACGCTCGCGGCGGAGGTCACATCGGCTGCCAGCAGCAGCGCGTCGGGCGGTGTGCCGAACACGCTGCGCAAACGAGCCTCGTCCTGGTCAAGCAAGGCCACATGGTTGCCGGCGGCGAGGAACTGCCGCGCCACGGCTTGCCCGAGCGCGCCCGCCGCGCCGGTGATCACGAGGGTGTAAGTGGGTTTCATGGTCGTTCGATCCGTTGAACAGCGGCTGCCATTGTCGATGTGTTCACAATCAGGGTTTTCAACCCGTCGCGAGGCCATCATGAAGAGAGAAGTTGTTGTAGTCAGCGGTGCGCGCACCGCCATCGGAACCTTTGGCGGCGCGCTCAAGGAAGTGCCCCCGACCCAGCTGGGCGCCATCGCCACCCGCGAGGCGCTGGCCCGCGCCCAGGTCGACGGCAAGGACGTGGGCCACGTGGTCTTCGGCCACGTGATCAACACCGAGCCGCGCGACATGTACCTCGCGCGCGTGGCCGCCGTCGATGGTGGCGTGGCGCAAGAAACCCCCGCGCTCACCGTGAACCGCCTGTGCGGCTCGGGCCTGCAGGCCATCATCAGCGCCTCGCAAAGCATCTTGCTCGGCGACGCCGAGATCGCCCTGGCCGGTGGTGCGGAGAGCATGAGCCGCGGCCCCTACTCGCTGCCGCAAGCCCGCTGGGGCGCGCGCATGGGCAACGCCACCATGGTCGACATGATGCTGGGCGCGCTGCACGACCCGTTTCACACCGTGCACATGGGCATCACCGCCGAGAACGTGGCCGCCAAGTGGGACATCAGCCGCGCGCAGCAAGACGAGGCCGCACTGGAGAGCCACCACCGCGCCCAGAAAGCCATCGAAGCCGGCTACTTCAAGGAGCAGATCGTGCCGGTGGCGCTGGAAAGCCGCAAAGGCACGGTGATGTTCGACACCGACGAACACGTGCGCCTGAACGCCAAGCTCGAAGACATGGCCAAGCTCAAGCCCGCGTTCAAGAAAGACGGCGGCACGGTGACGGCGGGCAATGCGTCGGGCCTGAACGATGGCGCCGCCGCGCTGGTGCTGATGGAGCGCGCCGAGGCCGAGCGCCGTGGGCTGAAGCCGCTGGCACGGCTGGTGTCGTACGGCCACGCCGGCGTCGACCCGCTGTACATGGGCATCGGCCCGGTGCCGGCCACGCGCAAGGCGCTGGAGAAGGCGGGCTTGAAGGTGTCAGACCTCGACGTGATCGAAGCCAACGAAGCCTTCGCCGCTCAAGCCTGCGCTGTGAGCAAGGACCTGGGCTTCGACCCCGCCAAGGTCAACCCCAACGGCTCAGGCATCTCGCTCGGCCACCCGGTGGGCGCGACGGGCGCCATCATCACGGTGAAGGCGTTGTACGAGCTGCAGCGCATCAAGGGGCGTTATGCGCTGGTGACCATGTGCATCGGCGGCGGGCAAGGCATTGCGGCGATCTTCGAGCGCATGTGAGCCTGAGTCCGTTCGCCCTGAGCCTGTCGAAGGGTGCGCACAGCACCTTGCTGGCTTTGACAGGCTCAGCCCGAACGGGACTGCAGGAGCGTTCAGAGCTTCGGAATGCGCAGCGTCTTGCTGATCATCAGCGTGCCCGACAGCACGAACATCAGCGACAGCGGGTGCAGCATCCACGGCCCGATCTGCCAGGCACCACCCCACAACGCGTCGCCAAGCGCACCCTGCCAGGCCGCGATCGCCAGCACGCCGGTCAGCAGCACGCTGGTGGGAATGGGCGTGCCCTCGAAGTAAGCCACCTTGTCGGCCCCGGCCGACAGCGACTCGGCCGTGACGTTGTAGCGCGCCAGGCGCGACACGCCGCAGCAGATGAAGTAGATGAGAGCGGCCGCGTCCCAGCCACCGGCCAAGCCTGCCGCGTAGCCGAGCGCGGCGGGTGCGACGCCGAACGAGATGATGTCAGCCAGCGAATCGAGCTCACGCCCGAGTGACGAGTGCGTCTGGCGCCAGCGCGCGACGCGGCCATCGAGCACGTCGAACAGAAACGCGGCCGGCGCCATCGCGGCAGCCGCGTAAAAGTGCGAGAGCGACTGACTGCCCATGTACGCCATCGCGAAGATCACCGCGCCCATGCCGCAGGCGGCATTGCCCAGCGTGAGGAAGTCGGCCAGGTGAAAGCCCCGGATCATCGAGAAATGCTTGCGCGGTGCCTGCGGGGAATGGGCCATGGTGGAAAACTCGCTGGTCGGGAAACGTGAAAGAGGCGAAGGCACAGCGTAGCGCGACCTGAGCCGCTGGCCTGTAGGAAATGGCCGCCTTCGCGCGATCAACCGCCGCTCAAGGCCTCACGGATCGACTCGGTGGTGTTGACTGCATGGGCCGCGATCTGCTCGTGGTTCATCGCAATGACGGCCAGCGGATAAGTGCCGGAGACGTAGCCACCGTAGGCCACCTCGACCGCCACGATCTCCGGCGAAAGCCCTTCGATGGCGGCGACCAGGCAGTGCATCACCGAGCTGAAGCCGCTGTCATCGAACAGGGGCTCGGATTCGTGGGTGACACGGTAGTCGAAGGTGTCGGGGGTGGTTTGATCGATGTCGATGCGCGGGATCATGAGGCCTCCTGGAGTCTGGACGGAGCGCACCTTACTCCTGGTTGCGCGCGACAGGTTGAAGACGCAGGGGAGGCATCACCAGCGCCCCGTTGCGCCGCCGCCCGCGTAGTCGCCGCCGCCGCCGCTGCGGTCGTCCGACGAGCCGGTGTCGTCGCGGTCATCGCGTTCGCTTGACGGCTCGTGCCGCGTCGGGCCCGCGTTCGCCCCGCCGTCGTCGCCCCTGCGACCAAGCAGCACGAGGGCCAGCAGGCCCCAGGCGAAGAACGCCGTGAAGAACACGAACGCCACCAACAGAAACGTGCCGCCCGTCCCGTTTGCATGCAGTTGGTACTGCCGTCCGGTGATACCGGCCAGCACGCCGATCACCACCAGGAAAAACCCCGCCAGCACGCCGCCCACCTTCGCTAGCGCGAGGCCCATCAAGCCGACGAAGATCGTTCCACCCAGCCCGGCGGCCGTCCACGCCACCTCCGTCTTGTGCGCCTCCAGATAAACCTCGAGCCGGTTGCGCGACGGCGTGCTGACCTGCGACCCCTCGGCCTGTGTCATGTGCGCGATCAAGGCGTCCACGCCGCGGACGAGGCCGCCTGCGATGTCGCCCTGCTTCAGGGACGGCATCATCACCTCGGTCAGGATGCGACCAACCACCACGTCGGGCAGCGCGCCCTCTAGCGCACGAGACACCTCGACGCGAATCTGGCGGTCATCTCTCGCGAGAACGATCACGACGCCGTCGCCGATGCCTTCACGCCCAAGCTTCCAGGTGTTGGCAAGGCGGTTCGCGTAGTCCTCAAGGGGCTCGGGCTTGGTCGAAGCCAGCAGCACCACCGCGACCTGCGGCCCGTAGGTTTTCTCGAAGGCACGCAGCTTGCCGGCCAACGCCGCCGCCTCGGCCTCGACCAGCATGCCTGTGGGGTCGACCACCGTGGCATAGGCAGGCAAGGCGAGTGGCTCCTGTGCCGCCGCGCTGACGGCCAGTCCAGCACACCAGCCGGCAGCAAGAAGCAACAGGATGCGCAGGAACTTCGACGTCAATGAGAGAGACCGCATGGAGGAGCAGAAGGCTGGCAAGCGCACCACTGCGCGTGGAGTTGTATGCGTGTGTGCCAAGACCTCTGGCAACAGCGTCGCACGCATAAGATGCGGCCATTCTCCCTCGCCCTGTCCACCCACCCATGAAGCCTGCAACGATTCCCTACCCGTTCACGCCGATGCAGTCCACGCCCACTGGCCGCGCCATCCGACTGCTGTGCTGCGGCATGTGGGCCGTCGTGTTGCTGCCCGCTTGCGAGGCCAAGTCACCGCCTCCGACGGCAGCCCCACGAACGACCGTTGCGGGGGCCAGTACAGCCATCACGCCGCCGGTGCGGGCGCTGATGGACAAGACCTTGAAGAACCTGAAGTTCGTCGAGGGCGGCAGTTTCCAGATGGGCGACTTCGGGCCGCTGCACAGCCCAGAGAAACTGCCGTATTCGTCTGCCACCGACAACAAGCCTGCACACAAGGTGAGCGTCGACAGTTTCTCGATCAACGCCTACAAGACCACCTACGCCGACCACGACGTCTACAGCGCTGCAACGGGCAAGGCCCGCGTCGGCATGGACCTCGTGAGCAAGAAGGTGCGCTACGCCGATGCCGCGGCAGGCCTGAACTGGCGAGATGCGCGCGAGTACTGCCAATGGCTGGGCCGCCTGCTGCAGTTGCCGATGGACCTGCCCACCGAAGCACAGTGGGAGTACGCGGCGCGCAACCGCGGGCAGATGGTGCTCTACGCCACCGACAACGGCAAGATCGAAGCCGGCCGCAACGTGTGGAGCTCGGCACTTGCCGACGACTACCTCTCGAAGCACCAACTCGACTTCCCGGGGCCGTCACTCGCGCTGGGCCAGTTCCCACCCACGCCACTGGGCCTGCATGACATGGTGACCGACGGGTTCGAGTGGGTGCTCGACTGGTACGACCCACACTACTACGCGACGTCCGTCGAGAAGAACCCCGCAGGTCCGGCCTCAGGGCAGGAGAAGGTCTTGAGAAGCTCCGCCCACCAGGAAGGCAACAACTTGGCCATGGGCGATGGGCTCAGCTTCACGCGCCGTCATCGGCATCCGGACCCGCCGAAGGTGAACGCGGTGACGTTCAAGCCTGATCCTGAATCGAACATGACCAGCGACACCACGGCGCGTTGCGTCGTCAACAGCGGCAAACCTCTTCAAGCCGCGCGCTGAGCGCCTGGCGGGGCGAGACGCCGGCGGCGCACCCCGCACCGCAACGCATCGTCAACCGGTGTGGGAGCCGGGGTCGCCAGGCATCGCCTCGCCGATGCCTCGGGTTTCGATCTGCGCGAAGTCCACGGACGGTTGCCCGCTGCGGTGCATGCCATTGCCGCCGTAGGGCGTAAGTTGCGCAACCTGGTAACCCTTGGGAAAGCGATCGATCAGGGCGTCGCGCTTCTTCAGGTAGCGGTCGAGGAACGCATTGCCCGTCGTCGGCGACTCTTTCGCTGGAGCCGTGGTCGTGGCCTGGTTCATGCGCGACATCACCGGTGGCAGGTCCGCCAGCGAGACACCGTTGTTCAGGAAGCGAACCACGTCGCCCTCCTTCTTGCCGGGATCGGCAACCTTGCTGCCGCGCACGGACATGTGCTCCATGACGTTGGCCCATTCCCGCGCCGTCTGAACCCCTTCCAGAATCTTGCACACCGCCTCCTTGTGGGATGACAGGTAATGAATCTGGAGGTCCAAGAAGGTGCTTGCCTTGGAACTGGGCAGATCGCGCGCATGGCTGGGGGTGCCGTGGCGGGTGATCTGATACAGCAGCATGCCGCGCGTCTCGGGCGTGGCATGCACCAGCCACGGCGGCACGCGGTTGATGTTGTCAACCATTTCGCGTCGCGTCTTGGCCAGCTCCAGGGAGGTGATGTAGGCACGGAACGCGACGTCGATGTTGGCGGCCCAGGCCTCGATGGCTTTTGCCTCTGGTGAACCATGGGCCACGCACAGCAGCAGCAAACGCGACAGCACACCAAACGCCGCCTCTGCAAAATAAACCAGCTTGCGGAAACCAGCGTGCAGCAGTTGGTAGGCAATCCATTCCACAAACTCGCCGATCTTGTCGGCGTTGACGGTGAAATCGACCGATCCCTTGCCGCCCAGACCGAAGCACAGTTGCGCGGCGACGCGCACGCGGAACTTGCCCTCGGCCATGTAGATGTAGAGCTGTGCCGCAGCACCAATGCCTGCATTGCCGGCCAGCGTGCCTGACACCTCGGCGAAGCTCACGAATTCCTTCTGCCGAGGCGGCAACCACTGGATCTTGCCGCCGGGCGTGACGCCGGCCTCAACACCCGCAAAGGCATTCACCTCGGCCTGCACACCATTGAGGTTCTCAGGCATCTTGGCGTAAGGGCTATCGGGCTGGAATCGAGGCAGCTTGGTCTTGGGGTCGATGGACTTCGCGAGCGACTGGCTATCGTCCTTCTTGACCGGGATAGCCACTTGCTTGCCATCTTTTAGCGCGATGCCCACGGCCCCGCTGGCCATCAGCTTCGCGCCAGCGAAGCCATACAACTCGCACTCGAGCACGAATCGCAAGGCGCCCAAGTCTTCGCCGCCGAAGCTCATCATCCAACCCTTGAGCGACGGGACAGCCCATCGGCCCGTGGTCTTGCCTTCGCAAAGGATGAGCTTGGCCTGCAGGTTGCCCTGGATCAGCGCCTTCTTCTTTTTCCAATCAACCTCGGCGTTGGCGCCCGCGGCCCCGACAAAACGCAGCCATTGCGCTTGTGCGTCAACCTCGTAGGTGTCGCTCTTGAGCAGAGTGTCGGCGAACTCGTTGCCGGCGACGTCGAGCAGACTCACAACCTTCGGATCGGACTTCCACTCCTTACTCGTCTTGAGGCTGACCGAGATCTTCTCGAACGACTTCTTGAGCGCCGCTACGTCCAGAGACTTAGGCGACACACTCGCCCCACCCTTTGTGTCGGCAACGCTTCCGAACTTCAGGTTGAGCTTGTATTCGGACTTGTTGATGCGCTTGGCCTTGAGTTGCAAGTACTTGTCGCTCTTCAGGTAGCGGCGGCGCAGGCCCATCTGCGACTCGCCCTTGACGCCGCTCTTGTTGAACGACTCCAGGGTCACGACCTCCTTCAGATCGGCGAGCTTCGAGAAGTTCTTGTTCAGCTCGGACTTAACCTTGTCCTCGGCGAGGCCGAGCGCCTTCTCGGCAGCCGCGATTTCGGAAGGCGTCTGCGACTCCAGCGCGCGGCTGAGATCCAGTTTGGCCAGGTGGGCCGCACCCATGATCTTGTCGAGGCGACCACTCATCTCCTCGAACTCGTCGAAGTCGCTCTGCGGCACCATGATCAACTCTTGGTCGGCAGGCGAGATCAGCACCGGCAGGCTTTTCTTGCCGGCCATGTCAGCCTGCTTTGCCGGGTCGGGGCCGGTGGTGGCGATCGCGGTCTTGAAGGGGAATTCGTAGAGCTGGAAGTCCTGTCCTTTGACGAGGGGGGCAAGAGCCTTGGTGTGCACACTCACGGCGCCCCCGGTGTTCGGCAACACGAAGCTGAAGGCCGAGGAACTGGCGCACCAGATGACACCGGTCTCACCCTTGGCGTCGGTCGTCCCGTCGACAGGCTTCGACTTCTCAAGCTCGCGCGCGATCACGCGCTTTCCGTTCGCATCAAGCGTGCGGGCGGTGAACTTCGCACCAGGAATCGGCTTGCGGTCCGGGTGGGTGTGGAAGCGCACACGCAGGTAAGGTTTGACGCGGATAGATCGGGTAGTGGCTCCGCGCTCGGACAGCGCCGCCAGACGGATCTCGGGCTTGTTCTCCGGCCCGTCATGGACATCGGGTTCCGACCAGCCGCCGCTCGGGCCTTCTCGCACTTGCAGCTCGTAGGTCCCCGGGCCCGAAGCCGAGTTGAACTCGACCGTTTCCCCATGGGCGTCGGTCTTCCCCGAGCCGGCGATCGCACCGCCGGGAGACAGGACCTGGTAGTGCACTCCCGCGCACGCGTGGTCGACGTTGCCGTCCTTGTAGAACAGCCTGAATTTTCCCGTTGCCATGCCGTGGCGCTCCCTCAGCCTTGTCGCGTTGTTCTATTGCTGTTCAGAGACGTAGAAACCTTCGTGGTCGGCGTCTTCGATGAAGATGCCGATGCGCTTGGGGCCGTCGGTGAGCACCTGTTCAGTCCGCCCGGCCGCGTCGGTCTTGCCGGTCTTCGTGCTGCCGTCGGGCATCATCAAAGCGTAGGCCTTGCCGGCCAGCGGATTGCCGGCCGCATCCTTCGCGGCGAAACGCAGGTAATGCTGGGGCAACGTCGCGACGCCGAAACGAAGATCGGGCGCCGATGCGGCTTCGCCACCCGTCAACTCCTTCATCGCCGCCTTGAAACTCGCCGGCCCGGTGGTCGTGAGCGTGATGGCCCCGCTGGTGATCCGAAGCGACGCCCCACCCGCCGTCAACAACACATGCTTCGGCGAGCCCATCGTGATGGCGTTGGTGACGCTGGCCACGCTGATGGCCTTGTCGGCAGTCAGGTTCAGCGTGTTGGCCTGCGCCTGCACACTCACGTTCCCACTGGCAGCGTGCAACTGCATGCCGGTCTCGGCGTTGGGTTTGCTGCCGTTCTGCGCCTTGCCGTAGGTGAAGAGGCTCAGGCCCGCTTTCACGGCCACTGCAGTGTGGCGCTGGCTGGTCCAGTTGATGTCTTGGCCTGCTGCGAGGCTGGCGGTGTTGCCTGCGCTCATCACACTGTGTGCGGGGGTGGCGCTGCCCACGCCGCCGGGGGCGCTGATGAGCAGGTCGGGCCGGCTCCAGGCGCTGATGCTGCCGGCGCCGCCTTGGATGGTGACCATCTCCTCGTCGCCCGCGGCTTCTGTGACCCCGCGGTTGTCGGTGGCGCTCAGGCTGTCGACGCTGGCTTGCTGGCCCAGTCGCACCGGCATGTCTTTGGGTTGCACTTCGGCGCTGAGCTTGGCGTTGTGTTTTTGGGCGGTGTCGCTCAGTGTTTGGGTCAGCTCGGCGGCTTGTTCGAGTTGGCTCACGCCGGCTCTGGCTTCCACGCTCTGTGCGCTGGCCTGGGTGCCTTGGGCTCGGGTGTAGGCGCTCAGGTGCAGGCCTGCGCCGGCCCGCACGGCGCCGTGGGCGGCGGTGGCGAGGTCGAGGCCGTGGCCTCGTTTGGCCAGGCGCTGGTTGTCGTTTTGCTGCAGCAGGTGGCCCAGCTGCAGCCAGCTCGCGGCCGTGGTGCTGCCGAGTGTCATGCGCGCTTGGGCGGGGCTGTCGTCGAGCACGAGTTGGTTGTAGGCGCCTGCGCCGCTCTGGCTTGAGTCGAGGCTCTGGCTCTTGAAGCCGGCCAGCACTTGCGGGTGTTGGTGGCCTTCGAGCTCGCCCGCTTTCTGGTTGCCGGGGAACCAGCTGGCGGCGTTGCCGGTGGCGGTGGCGGCGCCTGCAGCGACCTGGTTGCCTTGGGCGTCTTGTTGGCCTTGGCCGTTGTAGACGCTGCCGATCACGACGGGCCGGTCGATGTCGCCTTCGACGAAGCTGACCAACACTTCCTGCCCCAGGCGCGGGGTGTGGTGGCCGCCCCAGTTGGAGCCCGCCCAGGCCTGGCTCACGCGCACCCAGGTGCCGGTGCCGTCGTCACCGGGGGCGTTGCTGCCGGCCACATGGTTGAGGCGGTGTGCGCTCTGCGCGCCGCGCTGCCAGTGGAACTGGACCTTGATGCGGTTGTCGCGGTCGGTATGCACCGGTTCGCCCAAGCCGACAACGATGGCGGTTTGCACACCACTCACCTGCGGGCGGGTGAAGACGATGTCGCCGTGTTCATTCACGCAGCTCGCAGCACGCACGGGGATGCTCGCGTCCTGCGTCAGCAGCAGCGCCTGGTACAGCGGCTCGGTGCTCTGGTTGGCATTGCCCTTGAACAGGCTGGGCTTGGGCGCACGGGCCGAGGGCGCGTCGTCGCTCGCGGTGGCGAACGCGGGTGGCACTTTGCCCAGCAGGCCTTGCAGGCTGGTGCCGAGGTCTGCGCTGATGTTGTTGCGCGCGCGGTGCTGCACGGCCAGTGTGACCCAGCGGGTGCTCGCGCTGACGCTGGCGTGCTCGCTCAATGAGAAGGTGGTCGCACAGGCCGCCTGGCGCAATGAACCCTGGGCCTGGGATTGGAAGGCTGGGGCCTGGATGGCTTCGAGCTGGCGCTGGGTGATGCGCTGGGCCTGGGTCGCGTCTTCGTAGGCGTAGGCCCCGGGCTGGTCGCGCAGGCTGAGCTGCATCTCTGCGGGGCTGATCCGAGCGTCACCAGCGGCTTGGCTGCCGGACTGTTGCACGGCGGCGTGATCCCAGCTGGCGGCTGCCAGGGTGGTGGCGGCAACACGACGGGTTTCGTGGAACTGGGTGAGGCTGTCTTCGCTGAAGCTGGCTGCGGCGCTCTGGGTGTAGCGCACCAAGGGCTGCACGTTGGGCTTGAAGCAGCCGTTGTGGTCGGCGATCACCAGGGTGTGTTGCCCCAGGCCGTCGCCCTCTTCGGCCTGGTGCTCGAACCAGCAGAACAAGCCCTCTTCGGCCAGCAGGCGCTGCACGAAGGCGAGGTCGCTCTCGTGGTACTGCATGCACAGGCTGCGCCTCGGGTACCGAGTCGCATCCGCCAACTCCCAGCGCCAGGCGGGGGCAAGCTTGCCTTGGCCCTGATAGTCGGCGAATACCTCGTCGATGATCTGCATCACCGTCTTGTCTTGGAAGACCCACGCGTCTTGCCGGTGACCGAGGAAGCTCAACCACGGCTCGATGGTCAGCTTGTAGCGCGCCAGGCCGCCATCGCTGCCCAGCAGCGCAAAGGCCGTCACGTGGCCGTGAAAGGGACGCAGCACGGTGCGGCTTTGCTGCGTGAGCAGATCGAGCCGCACAGGCTGGCCGATCAGGTCTTTGAGCTGCAGATGAGCATTGGTGCTGAGCGCCAACACCTCGAACTTGAAGCCGGACTGCGCGGCGCCGCCGGGGGCGCGTGGCCCGATGGTTTCAGTGCCTTGTACACGTTCAGCCAGCAGCACATTGGGGCCGAGCGGCGTGTAGAGACGCAGCAGGCGTTGGTTCTGGCTGGGGCCCAGCGCCGCCAGAACGGCTTGCACGAGGGACTGAACGGCAGACAAAACGGTCATGTTGAGGAGGCGGAGATACGGGCACTCGGCGCACGGAATGCCGAGCTTGAATCATCCCAGCGTGAAGGGCTGATCATCAATCCCTCATAGGGACGGGGCGCCACAGTTACAGATGAAACTTCGGTAACCATGGCAGTGCGATCACTTGACGCTGTACTTGAACTTCCCGTCTTTCCCGGCGCTGACCTTGATGCGCGCAATGGCCTGCCCCTCGGCCATGCGGGCGAGCACGCTTTCGGCGATCTCGGGCAGCAAGGTGCCGTTGAGGATGTGGTCGACCGCGCGAGCGCCGGTGTCAACCTCGGTGCAACGTGCGAGCACTGCCTCGACCAGGCCATCGTCGTAGTCGAACTGGGCCTTGTGGTTGGTCGCCACGCGGCTGGCGATGCGGCCCAGCTTCAGGCGAATGATCTGTTCCAGCACGTCGTCTGAGATCGGGTAGTAGGGCACGACCTTCATGCGGCCCAGGAAGGCCGGCTTGAACGCCTTGTAGAGCTGCGGGCGCAACTGCTCGGTGAGCGTGTCGGCGTCGGGCACTTCTTCGGGTGGCTTGTTGAGGCAGGCCTGCATGATGGCCTGCGAGCCGACGTTGCTGGTGAGGATGATGAGCGCGTTGCGGAAGTCGATCTCGCGGCCTTCGGCGTCGTCCATCACGCCCTTGTCGAAGACCTGGAAGAACATCTCCAGCACGTCGGGGTGCGCCTTCTCCACTTCGTCGAGCAGCACCACGCTGTAGGGGCGGCGGCGCACGGCTTCGGTGAGCACACCACCTTCACCGTAGCCCACATAGCCGGGGGGCGAGCCCTTGAGGCCGCTCACGGTGTGGGCCTCCTGGTACTCGCTCATGTTGATGGTGATCATGTTGCGCTCGCCGCCGTAGAGCACGTCGGCCAGGGCCAACGCGGTCTCGGTCTTGCCCACACCCGAAGGGCCGACGAACATGAACACGCCCTTGGGCTTGTTCGGGTCTTCGAGGTTGGCACGTGCGGTGCGCACACGCTGGGCCACGGCCTCGAGCGCGTGGTCTTGGCCGATGATGCGTTCTTGCAGCGTGGGCAAGAGGCCGAGCACGGTCTTGATCTCGTCCTTGACCATCTTGCCGAGCGGGATGCCGGTCCAGGCGGCGACGATTTCGGCCACCACCGTGCCGTCGACCTGCATCGGCACCATCGGGCTTTCGCCTTGCAGCGTGGCGAGCTCGGCGAGCTTGCTTTGCAACGCTGCATGTTCGGGTGAAGCGGGGGCGGCCTTGGCCTTGGCCGTCTTGCTCGCCTTCGGTTTGGCATCAGGTTCGGCCGGAGGCGTCGGCTTGGCCTCCAGACCCGCACGCATCTCGCGAATCTCACCCACCAGCGTCTTCTCTTGTTCCCAGCGCGTCTTGAGCGCCGCCGCTTTGTCGCTCAGCTGTTGCTGCTGTTCGGTCAACTCGGCCAGGCGCGCCGCGTGGTCGGCACCCGCAGCGGCTTCACGTTCGAGTGCGCCACGCTCGGCGGCGAGGCGGTCGAGATGACGGGTGGTGTCTTCGATGGCCGAGGGCGTGGCGCTTTGGCCCAGGGCCACCTTGGCGCAGGCGGTGTCGAGCACGCTGATCGCCTTGTCGGGCAGTTGTCGCCCGCTGATGTAGCGCGCCGACAGCCGCACCGCTTCGGTGATGGCTTCATCGAACAGGCGCACGTTGAAGTGCTTCTCCATCAACGGCGCCATGCCGCGCAGCATGGCAGCGGCCAGTGGCTCGCTTGGCTCTTCGACCTTGACCACTTGGAAGCGCCGCGCCAGCGCAGCATCTTTCTCGAAATATTTCTTGTACTCACTCCAGGTGGTGGCTGCCACGGTACGCAGCTCGCCGCGCGCCAACGCGGGCTTGAGCAGGTTGGCTGCGTCGTTCTGGCCGGCCTGGCCGCCGGCGCCGATCATGGTGTGGGCTTCGTCGATGAACAAGATGATCGGGTGCGGGCTGCGCTTCACCTCGTCGATCACGTTCTTCAACCGGTTCTCGAATTCACCTTTCACAGATGCGCCGGCTTGCAGCAGGCCCATGTCGAGCGTGTGCAGCTCCACACCTTGCAGCGGCGGCGGCACGTCGCCTTGCGCGATGCGCAGGGCCAGGCCTTCGACCACCGCCGTCTTGCCCACGCCGGCCTCGCCGGTGAGGATGGGGTTGTTCTGGCGTCGGCGCATCAGGATGTCGATGCACTGGCGGATCTCGGGGTCGCGGCCGATCACCGGGTCGACCTTGCCGTCACGCGCGCGCTGCGTCAGGTTGGTGGTGAACTGATCAAGCGCAGGCGTCTTGCCGGGAGCGGCCGACTGTTCGGCTTCTTCTTCGTCGGTGCCAGGCGCAGGGGCGTCGGCTGCGCGCACGGATTCACCCGCTTCTTGTGAACCTTGGGTCAGCTCAGCCAGCTTGTGCTTGAGCTCGTCGAGCTTGAACTTCACGAACAGCTTGGAGCCGCGATACGCCAGCTGGCTCAGGCTCGGCTCGGTCAACAGGGCGAGCAACAGGTGTGCACTGCGAATGCGCGAGGTGTGCGACTCCAACGACGCGATCAGCCAGGCGTGCTCCAGCAACACCGGCAGGTGCTGTGAAAACACCGGCGTGCGTGTGTTGCCGTTCTTGAAGCGGCTGATCTCGGTCTCCAGGTCGCGCTGCAGCTCGGTGGCAGAGATGCCTGACTTCTTGCACAAGAGCGCGAAATCGCTCTGCGGGCTCTCCAATAGCGCGAGAAAGAGGTGCTCCAGATCGACTTCGTAGTTGCCGCGCGCCATGCACAGGCTGGCAGCGCGCTCGGCCGCGCGGCGCGTGGTGTCGTTGAGCTTGGAGATCAGAGTCTTGAGGTTGTTGGACATGGAGCTTGGCAGTGATGACAGCGATGGTTTTTATGGAAGAAATCTAGGCCGCCGTGGCAGCATGAATGTCGTAGCGCACGTCGCAGCGGTCGTTCTCGGTCGGGCGCGTCTGCACGTAGGTGTCCCAACCCAATCGGCCAGCCAATGGCGAGCGGTTTGAGGTGAGAGAGCTGCTCGCCACGGCATCGGCACGGAGCGTGAGGTTGATCTCGTACTCGAGACTCACGCCGCTGAGCAGTGTGAGCAACTCGCGCAGCGCAGTAGCCCCCGGCGCCCCTGGAAGAAAGCGTTGAAACAACCCGTGCGTGAGCGGCCCCAGCATGACCTTCACGCGCAAGTCGCGCTGCCACACACGCTCACCAGACAAGGCATTGCGTCCCAACACGCCATTGCCCAGGCCGAGCGAAACACGGGCAGCCGCAGGCAGGGTGTACCAGCGACCACAAAACTGCTCGATGCGCACCGGCACCCGCAGGTAACGCGACAACAGCTGCTGCAGTTGCAGAGCCGACAGCACACGCTGCTGCAAGGCGCCGGCAAAATAAGCCAGACTTTCGTCGTTGACACCGCCCTCGTCGGGTTTGAGACGATCGTTCAGCGAGGTTTGCCCAACGCCAGCCAGCGCCAGCACCATGGGCGCAAAGCGATTCTTGCGGTGGGTCTCGTAATGCAGGTGCAGGCGGCTCTTCTTCCAGGCGGCATAAAACAGCGCGACGGCCCGGTTGGTGAAGATGTCGAGAAACGCACGGGCAGCGAAGTCTTTGTGATCGAACTCGTGCTGGGCGACTTGCTCGGTGTACATCAAAGGGAGCGCACCCGAAGTCCCCAGCAAGCCCATGAAAGACGGCGTCAGGTCGACACGATCTATCGCATCGGCAGCCCCAACCTCACCATCGGTATGGACGCGCCGTGTCAGCGCCTCGATCTCGCTGGTGGGGAAGGCCAAGGACACCGAGTTCTGAAACCGCAAGCGCGTGTCCACCTTGCCGCCTGGCGCCATGGGGCGGCCGGCAAGCCAACGCTCCAGCAACCTCACTGCCTGAAAGAACTGGAAGCGATGAGGGTCGTCGAAGAGCTGGTCGATCAGACCAGCGCTGTCGTGCCGTTTCGGGGTGGGCATTTGAAGAGAGCCTGACGGGTGCGGCTTGACACCACCGTGAGCTGCGTGAAGCTGTTGATGTGGACGTACAGCCCAAAGAACCGATCCATCACGGCGGAAAACAGGCTCAAGCCCGTGCCGACATAGTTCTCTTCGTCGACCACGAGGCGAATCTCGGTGCCCCGCACGAAGGCGGCAAATGGTTCGCCAGCCAGCCAGGCCGTAGCGGGCAGGAACTCGACGGACACCAGACCGTCCACCTGCCGCCTGTTCGATGCGTCTTGTGGCAAGTCATAGAGGCGCAGCATTTCTTTCAAGGCATCAACACCACGCCCGCTGAGCGAGAGATGGTTGAGCGAGAGGTGCGACACCAGTCGCCAAAGGCTCCCTTTGCCTCGGTCAAACGCATGAGTGGACGTCGGCTTGCGCAGCAGTCGCACTTCACGCGCGATGCTCCCACCCTCCATGAAGAGATCGCCGCCCGCGGTACCCACACTCAGCAGGCTGGGGAGATCACGGTTGGTGGCCGTCACCCGAATGGACAAGGTATCGGTCTGCGGCGCTGCGGGTTCGAAGTCGACATCCACAATCGACATCTCAAGCTCGTAGCCGGGGCTGGCTTGGGCAACGGCATCGTCTCGTTGCGCATGCCAGTACCGACCCGGAGGGCGCGCTGCGAGGCTGTCGTTCTCGCCAAGGAGATCATCGTGTTGAAGGGAGAAGAACGGCCGGAACTCATCGATCGACTCGCCATGAGGCGTCTGCTTGACTCGAAACACCTTGTCGATCGAGTAGACCTCGTACCCGAAGGCACGACGCGCGTCGACCACCACCGGATACTGCGTGGCCGCGTGTGTGATGCGAATGGGGTCGGCGTTCTGCGAGAACAGGTTGACGACCGGCGTGCATCCCAACACGAAGTTCTTCTCCGACACGGTTTCCAAGATGCGTGCCTGATCGGAATCGGAGCGCATGCCCGAGAGAACGAAATGCAGGGTGAGCGTGCGGGCGACCGGGGTATCGATTTCGTTCTGGCCCGGCATGGCCGCCGCCGGAAGCGGCAGGTCGACGAAGTTGAACTTGTCAGGAAATGCGAAGTACTCGGTCAGCAGCCGATAGGCCGGATGAGACCGTTCGTCATAGGGAATCAAGGCTTCGTCATCGGCAAAACCTACAAGCTCGGGCCGCTCTCTATACGGCCCAGACCACCTGCCATGGGGTGTGTCCTGCACCATCACCGCCACGACCCTGTTGCACAGCGCTTCTCGCAGTGGGCTCACCTGTGAGGGCTCACCATCCAGGTACACGCGCAACGCCTTTCCGAGCTGGCGCCATTGCGCTTGCCCGGACAGGAGTTCAAGCTGGATCGAGATTGCACCTGTCGCCTCTTTGGGCAATCGGGTCCCTTCAGGTGCGGCGACCGAATGACGGTAAGTCGCAGCTCTGATCTTCACGGGGGCGACGCTCACCGGATAGCTTGTTTGCAGCTTGCAGGTCACCCCACGAACAGGGCGAGTCATCAACTGCGTTCCCCGCTCGATGGTGACCGGAGTTGTCATCTGGCCGGCAGATCCACCCGCATCGAACTGCGCAATGGAACACGACGGAAAAGGACGCAGGTAGTGCGGGTAGAGGACGTCCAGCAACGACTCGGTGACTAGCGGAAAGTCGTCATCCAGCCGCCGGTGAACTCGCGCTGCCAGCAACGCGAAAGACTGGATCATCCGCTCGACATGCGGGTCTTCTGAGATCTCGCCCGATAGCGACAGCCGCCCGGCAATGCGCGGATAGCGCCGGCCAAACTCGCCGGCATGCGCACGCAGGAATGCAAGCTCCTGCTCAAAATGTGGGAGAAGTGCGTCCATCAGAACTCTTCAGAATGCCGCATTCGTCACTTCAACATCAGAAGGCAGCGCGACGCGCCGCCTTGGAGACTTCGTATCGATTGGATCCAGGCTGCAGCACCGCATCGAAGCTCACGGGCTCGCTGTCGGGGCGCAGCATCAGGTTTGCCCGAATCGCAAACACCAAGCGCTGGCTTCCCTCGGCAGTCGCCACCACCGACACCTCGACTTGGGCCAACCGGCGGTCATGGGTGAGCAGTGCCTCCTTGATGGCGTCGGTAATGCGCTGGCGATCTGCATCGCTTGCCAGGGACATGGATGAGATGTCCATCAACCCCATGGTCAAGTGGGATCGGGCCACATTTGGAAGTTCTCCGAACAGGTCTGAGGTTTGCGTCGCTCGGCAATTGAGCAACATCTCAATGTCGCGTGCCACGCTGTCCTTGATGCGCTCTTTCGAGTAGCGCACGTGCAGCCCTTGGGCGTCACCGGCATCGAACGGCAAGAGCTTGTCCAACAATGACGGTGAATATGAATCCATAAAAAGGGCGGCACCAGGCCGCCCATCAGTTGAATCGACCAGCCTCGCGTCTTAGACGCTGACGTTCTTCTGCAGGTCCCAACCGGCCTTGCCGGTGGAAACAGCGCTCGAACCGTCGATCGGCGAGGTCTTGTATTCCCACACGATCTTGCTGTACTTCAGACCAAAGGTTTCAATGGGCAATTCGCCTTCGGTGATGGCCGTCTCTACCGACGAAACCACGACGTTGTCCAGAACGATCTGATAGTAGAGAACCCGTGAATTGGCATTGGCAGACGTAGAGCCCTTGCCGCCAAACGCACGATAGAAACTGATGGTTGCCTTGGGGTAAACCGTGCCGGCCGAGCTGGCGCGAAACAGCTTGGACGTGGCCTTGTCGATGTCTTTGGTAAACAGCATCTCGCCGTGCTCCGTGCGCTCGGCGGTGTGACCACCTGCGCTCGAGGCCGAAGACGACTTGGGTTGCCGCACGAAATGCTTGAAGCTCGACACCTCGATCGACTTCGCGTTCGATGCGTCGGTGCTGTCGCCTTCCAACTCGGTGGAGCCGTCGAACTTAACGTAGATATCTTTCATTTATTGTTTCCCCTTTTGATGCATGTTTACCCCTTCTGTGATTGCGGCAACTCAGCGACAAGCCGAAGGGATACGGAAAGCTCATCGAGTTGAAAGTGAGGCCGAATAAACGACACGGCACGGTAAACGCCCGGCCGCCCCGGCACCTCAGACACCTGGACATTGGCCTCGCGGAGCGGGTACGCAGCCTTGGTGACCTGCGTGGCGTTGTCATCGTGCACAACGTACTGGCTGATCCAGCGATTGAGGTATTCCTCGACATTGGCGGCGGAGGCGAAGCTGCCAACCTTGTCGCGCATCATCGATTTCAGATAGTGCGCGATGCGGCACACCGAGAAGATGTACTGCAATTGACCCGAGAGCGCAGCATTGGCATTGGCCGACTCCGAGTCATAGCGCTTGGGCTTCTGCGCGGACTGGGCTGCAAAAAACGCCGCGTAATCCGTGTTTTTGCAATGGACCAGGGGAATGAACCCCAAGTCGCTCAACTCCTTTTCGCGGCGATCGGTGATGGCCACTTCTGTCGGGCACTTCAACGCGATCTCGCCCTCATCCGTCTTGAAGGTGTGGGTGGGCAAGTCTTCAACCAAGCCCCCACCTTCCACGCCGCGAATCGCAGCACACCACCCGTAGTTTTCGAACGCATCGGTGAGGCGCGCACCAAACGCATACGCCGCATTGACCCACAGGTACTTCGAGTGATCGGCACCGTCAACACTCTCGACGAAGTTGAATCCCTCGGTGGTCGTACCATCCTTGGGGTTGTAGGGCAGACGCCCCAGGAACCGGGGGAGCGTCAGACCCACATAGCGGGAGTCTTCGCCTTCGCGGAATGATTTCCACTTCGCGTACTCGACGGTGTCGAACACCTTGGCCAAATCACGGGGGCGACCCATTTCGGTGAAGCTCTCAAGACCGAAGAGTTCCGGCGAACCCGCCGAGATGAATGGTGCATGGGCCGCAGCAGCCACATGCGACATCTGCTCGATGAAGTACATGTCTTCCGCTTGGCGACCAATGTCGAAATCACCGATCAAGGCACCGAAGGGCGCACCGCCAAACGTGCCGAACTCCTCTTCGTAGACCTTCTTGAACAAGGCGCTCTGATCGAAGTCGATCGCGGTCTTGAAGTCACGCACCAGTTCTTTCTTGGTGGTGTTGAAGACCTTGATCTTGATCTGCTCGCCCGTGCTGGTGTGCTTGCAGAGATAGTGCAGGCCGCGCCACGACGACTCGAGCTTCTGGAACTCGGCCCCGTGCATCACCTCGCTCAGCTGGGCAGAGATCAATGCATCCAGCTCAGCGACGCGCGCATCCAGCGTGGCCGACAGGTTGTCAGAGACGACCACCGTGCCTTGCAACACCTCCTTGACGAGCTCGCCAATGATGTCTTTTGCGCGGTTGTGTTCGGTCGTGGTCTTGGCGACCTTGCTCTGCGCGACGATGTCATCGAGCAAACCCAGCTCGGTGGTGGCGGCTGCTGCCTGCCCCGAGGATTGCGATGCTGCGGTCATGGCTTACTCCTGATCCTTGCCGGCTTCTTGGCCGAGCTGCTTGAGCTTCTCGGTGTTGCTGAGCACATCGCTCAGCACGTCTTCAAGCTTGTCGTTGCCAGCCAGCTTGTTGCGCAGGTCGGACAACTTGGTGCGTGCCTCCAGCAACTTTCTCAGCGGCTCCACTTGCTGAACCACGGCCTCGGGGCTGAAATCGTCGAGCGACTTGAACTGCAGATTGACGGCGAACTCGCCGCCGTCGCCGCTCAGCTTGTTCTTGACGCGGTAGCTGGCCTTGGGCGCCATGCCATCGAGCACTTCGTCGAAGTTGTCGAGGTCGACGTTGACGAACTTGCGTTCTTTCAGCTTAGGCAGCGGGTTGTTGGGGTCTTGTTGCCCGGTGAAGTCGCCCATCACACCCATGACAAACGGGAGCTCCTTGCTTTCGATCGCATCACCGATCTCAACGTCGTAGGAGAGCTGAACGCGCGGGGGGCGAACACGCTCGAGGCGCTTTTGAACACTGTCTTTCTTGGCCATGATGTCCTCTCTGATGCAGACGGCGTGAATCTCAGCCCTTGAGGGCGTCGAACGGGTTGCGTTTGGGTTCGGCTGCGGGGGTCGGCTCAGCAGCGCTCGGTGTTGCACGGCGAACCGGCGGGGGCCGAACCACAGGCTTCTCGTTGGCAGTCGGAGCAGCCACGGGCGGAGGAAGAATCGACTCCCCCAGCGCGTCACGCATGATGCGGGCGAGCGCCTGCGCTTCGTCGCGTGTGCTGCCGCCCAGTGCGTTGGCAAGCCTCAGTTGCTCGAGGGCATTGGCCGAAACTCGAAGACCACTCACAGCCATGATGCTCTTGGCTGTGACGTCAGTGGTGTCGCGCTGCAAGACCTCTTGGGCCGCGGCGATCGCTGAGCCGTAGTTGCGCGCATCAAACTGCGCTTGTGCAATGCGCGCCCAAGGTTGCTTCTTGGAGGGGTCGGCCTTGGTGGCCTTCTCATAGAAGCCCATGGCTTCGACCACACCACCCTTGCGGTGCGCGTCTTCGGCAGACGCCATCAACTCGGCGTAGCTCGGCGGCATGATCGCCGAGATTGGTTTGGGGGTGCTGGAGCAGGCGCCAAGAAACAGCAGGCCACTCGCTAGAAGACATGCGACCACAGGCCGCTGCAGATGCAGGACAGAGAACTTCACCAACCCACTCCCTCGATTCGACTCGCGTTGCGAGCTTATGAAACTACATGAACATCCACGAAACCAGATGCATCAAAAACTGGATTAAATCGCAAAAGTCTGCGATCCCCGCAGGGCTTACTCGATGTTACCGAGTCAGTGATCTCAGGGCATCCCTCTCCTGGGGGGCGAGGTCACAAATCAACATCGTGCGCCTTTAAACTCAAACGCCTCGCTGCACGTTGCAGTGGGCCTTGCCGGCAAGTAATCAGGCACGATTGAATTCCAAGATGACCAAGCGGTGCAAGTTCCACACAAGACGATTGACGCGCGCAACAGCTCTTTGCATGGTCATGGCGTTGGCAGGTTGCGAAACCGCCGGCAAGCTCGGTGAGGGGCTGGGCAACATGGGTGACAAGGCACTGGAAACGATTGGCTTCAAGAAGCCTGAGGTTCCGCAAGCGCCCGAGCTGCCCGAGTCGGCCAAGCCGGCCAGGCGCATGAAGCTGCATCTTGCGGCGAGTGACTCGCTCAACGTCGATGCTGCAGGCCGCTCCTTGTCACTCGTGGTGCGCGTGTACAAGCTGCGCAGCCCGACCGCCTTTCTGAATGCGCCATATGAAACTTTCGGTAACAACACCAAAGAGAAAGAAGCGCTTGCCGACGACCTCATCGAAAGTCGTGAGGTCGTCTTGCTGCCAGGGCAACAACAGCAGATCAATGAGCGTTGGGCGCGCGAGGCCACGCATGTGGGCGTGGTCGCACTCTTTCGCGCACCTGCCCCGCAACGTTGGCGTTATGCCTTCGAGCTCGAGACTTTTCAGCTCGACCGGGGCTTCGTGCTTGGGGCTCATGCCTGCACACTCAGCGTCGCATCTGGCGAACCCGTCGGCCTGACAAGCGCCGCCATGAAACTCAACAGCACGGCCTGTGCCGTCAAGTAAGCAACTCTTGCTGGAAGGTAGAACTTGATTCCGACACCAAAGGTTCTCTGGGGCGAAGGTCTGTTCCTGCGGCCTCAGCACTTCCAGCAGCAAGACGCGTATCACGAGTGGCGTCTGGCGCAGGCCGTGCGTGGCTTGCACCCGTATGCCTGGGGCGTGCGCAGCATCAAGGTCGACACCGACGCATTGCAGGCCGGTCGCCTGCGATTGCTTGAACTGCAGATGGTGCTACCTGACGGCGAGTTCTACAACGCACCGGCCGAAGATGAACTGCCCGCACCGCTGGCCCTCGATGCAGCCTTCGCCGAAGGCAACGAGGTCGTGCTGCACGCCGCCACGGCACCCTTGCGCGCCAACGGCAGCAACTTCGCACCTTCACGCGAAGAGGCCGACACGGCCACGCGCTACTACCAGGTTCAGAAAGACGTCGAAGATCAGTTCACCGATGCCACCGCGGCGCAGCTCAGCCTGCTTGGCAAATCGGTGAAGCTGCTGGCCGAGCACGAACCGCGCGGCCACTTGGTGACCATGCCGGTGCTGCGTGTGCGGCGCAATGCCACGGGCGGCTTCGAGCTCGACCCGCGTTATGTGCCACCGTCGCTCACCATCCAGGCCTCGCCGGTAATGTTTCTCTACCTGCGTCGCCTGCTCGATGTGCTGCAGGCCAAAGTCGACGCGCTCTACGGTTTTCACCGCGAGCCGTCGAAGAACATCATCGAGTTCCGCTCGGGTGACGTGGCCTCGTTCTGGTTGCTGCACACCGCCAGCGCGGCTTACGCATCGTTGTCGCACCTGATGCGCCACCCGGGCCTGCCGCCGGAGCGCCTGTTCCAGCGGCTGCTCGAACTGGCCGGCGCCTTGATGACCTTCTCGAAAGGCTTCACCTTGGCCGACCTGCCGGCCTACGACCACGCCAACCCCGGCCCGGCCTTCTTCAAGCTCGACCATGTCATCCGCGAGCTGCTGGAGACGGTGATCTCCACGCGCTACTTCGCCATCGCGCTGTCGGAGGTTCGCCCCTCGTTCCACCAGGGCCGGCTCGACGCCCAGCAGATCACGGCCGCGACCAACCTCTACCTGGGCGTCAGCGCCTCCATGCCACCGGCCGAGCTGGTTGAAGCCGTGCCGTTGCGCTTCAAGATCGGCGCCCCCGAAGACGTCGAGAAGCTGGTGCTCTCGGCCATGGCCGGTGTGCCGCTCACGCATGCACCGCAGGTGCCTGCCGCGATTCCGGTGCGCCCGGGCAGCTATTACTTCGCCGTCGAACCGCGTGGCGCACTGTACGAACGCATGATGCAGGCGCAGGCCGTCTCGCTGTATGTACCCGGCGGCCTGGCCGATCTCAAACTTGAACTGATCGCGATCAACGCATGAACGCCCAAGCCACCCAGCCACCGTCACTCTTCAACGCCGGTGGTGCCAGCCCGCTCGCGCCCACCAGCGGCAGCACGCCCCGTGAAGCGCGCACGCTGCTTGACCTCATGTATGACGGCTTCTACCTGCTGTTTTTGCTGCGCGCCAAACAAGGCCCGAGCGATGCCGACACCTTCCGCTCACACATCAAGGAGTTCCTCACGGGCCTGGAGCGCGGCGCCACCAAGCTGGGCAGCTCGGCCGAAGACGTGCACCTGTGCAAGTACGCGTTTTGCGCAACCGTCGATGAGCTCATCTTGATGTCGCAATTCAAGGTGCGCGACGCCTGGCAACGCCAGCCACTGCAACTGCAGTTCTTCGGCGAGCAGCTCGCGGGCGAGCAGTTCTTCGTCAAGCTCGAAGCGCTGCGGCGCGAGGGCGCGTCGCGCATCCAGATCCTCGAGGTGTTTCACATGTGCTTGCTGATGGGCTTCCAGGGCAAGTACCTCATCGAAGGCAGCGAGAAGCTGAACTACCTGACCGCACGGTTGGGTGACGAGATCGCTCACCTCAAGGGCTCGCGCGCTGCCTTTGCACCGCATTGGGCGCCGCCCGATCAGGTGACCAACCGACTCAAGAACGAAGTGCCGCTGTGGGTGATCGGCTCGGTGTTTGCGCTGCTCGGCGTGCTGGCCTTCACGGGCCTGCGCTGGCAGTTGTCACGCAGCACCGAGCGCGACCTGGCGGCTTATCAAGAGGTCGTGAAACTCGCGCCGCAAGCAGCGCACGTGACCATCACCTTGCCGTGAGTTGCTGGACCGGGCGCTGCAAGAAGAAACTGAGCGGCACCGTAAGCCAGACAAAGATAGGGAGAGGGAGAAAACAATGAACCTTGCCACCATGACCCAGGCCGCCACCGAGGGCCTGAGCCGGCTCAAGGCGCTGCTGAGCATCAGCCAGCAAAAGCGCTTGATGCAGCTGGAAACGGCGCTGCCCAGCGCCACGCTCGTGGTCGAGCGTGCGCAATGGCAAGAAGACACGAGCGGCCTCGGAACCGACGTGCAACCGCTGTCGCCCTTGCTGGCCACCGTCGACTGCCTGAGCACCAGCGCCCACCTGGAGCTCAAGGCCTTGATCGGCGAGCAGATGAGCCTGCGCCTGATGTGCGCCGACGGCCGCTACCGCACCTGGCACGGCTACGTCGCCCAGGCTGCCCAACTCGGCAGCGATGGTGGACTGGCCCGCTACCGTCTGCAGTTGGTGGCATTCACGCACCTGCTGGGCCTGCGCCAGGACAGCCGCGTCTTCCTCGGCCAGCGCGCTGACGAGATCGTGAGCGCGGTACTGAGCGCCTACCCGCAAGCCAACTTCAAGCTCGAGCTGAGCCCCGAGGCGCTCCAGGCAGCGCCCAGGCGCGGCACCACCACGCAGTACCGAGAGACCGACGCCGCTTTCGTGGCACGCCTGCTCAGCGAAGAGGGCTGGAACTGGCGGCTCGAACACGCCGACGACGGCAAGCCCTTGAGCGAAGCCAAGGCCGCCAAACACTGCCTGGTGTTCAGCGATGCCAAGGCCCAGCGCCCCGACCTCGGCAACTTGCGCTTCGGCAAGCCCGATGTGCGCCGCCTCGGTTTGCCCGAAGACACCATCACGGCCATTGCACTTGAGCGCAGTGTTCGGCCCAACGCCATCACCCAGGCCTCGTGGGACGCGCGCCAGCTTGCTGGTGTGAGCGCCGAGTTGAAGAGCGCCCTCACGGCAGGCGAAGTGCCCACGCTCGAGATCTATGACGGCCGCGGCGAGCGCCGCTTCGCCCAACACCAAGACGGCGACGACCGAGCCCACAGCCCTGTGGCCGACGCCCGCGCGGCCGTCGCGCTGGCTCGCCACGAGCTCCAGTTCAAGTGCCTGCATGGCGACAGCGCCGTGCGCACCCTGAGCCCGGGCGCCAACTTCCATCTCACCGAACACAGCCTGTACGGCAGCCTGCCTGGCCGTGACGACAACCAGTTCGTCGTACTCAGCGTTCAGCACGAAGCCGCCAACAACCTCGGCAGCGAAGCCGCGCAGTTGCTCAAGCGCACCGAGCTCGAAGCCGGCAGCTACCGCAACCGTTTCCAGGCCGCACCCGCTGCCGCCACCTTGGTGCCCGTCGCGCATGCCAAACCCGTGGCGCTGGGTGTGCAGACCGCCCTGGTGGTCGGCCACGCGGGAGACACCGTCACCACCGAGCGCGACCTGCGCGTGCGCATCCAGTTTCCCTGGCAACGTGGCCAAGCCCCACTGGCCGGCGGCCTCTCGGGCCCGCTGACCCCGGGTCAGGAAGAAACCGGCCACGCACCCGGTGATGCTGCCGCTTCGCAGTGGGTGCGTGTGGCCCAAGCCAGCGCCGGCGCCAACTGGGGTGCGGTCTTCATGCCGCGCATTGGCACCGAGGTGCTGGTCGAGTTCGTCGAAGGTGACCTGGACCGCCCGCTGATCGTCGGCCAGTTGCACAACGGCCAAGACGCCCTGCCCTGGCCCGCCGGTGTGGACTCAGGCGCCAACCACCCGGGCACTCTGTCAGGCTGGCACAGCCACACGCTCGATGGCGAAGGTGCTAACCAATGGGTGATCGACGACGCCACCAGCCAGCTGCGCATGCGCCTGGCCAGCCACAGCCAGGGCAGCCCGTGGAGCGAGCTGAGCCTGGGCCACATCATTGGCCAGGGCGCACAGAGCAGCCAACGTGGTGCCTGGCTGGGCAGCGGTTTCTACGCCCACACCGATGGCTGGGCCAGCGTGCGGGCGGCCGAGGGGCTGCTGCTCAGCACCACGGCGCGGGCTGGTACCTATGGCAGTGCGCAAGGCACGCAGATGGATGCGCAAGAAGCGGTGGCCCAGCTCAAGGGGGCACAGCAACTGGGGCAGGCGCTGGGCGATGCGGCCAGCGCCCAAGGGGCGATGAAGCTCGCCAGTCACACGTCAGCCGACAAGGAAGCGCTGCAAGGCCTCATCGCGGCCATTGACCCGAAGCTGCAGGGCAAACACGCGAGCGAGAAGAAGGCGAACGGGCGTGAGGCCGGTGACCCGGTCGAACAATTTGGCAAGCCGTATGTGGTGTTGGATACGCCGAGTGCCGCAGTCATCGCTAGCCCCGCCACGATCGCCAGCTTCTCGGGGCAAGACACCAGCCTGACGGCGCAAGACGACGTGCACGCCGCGGCGGCACACACCGCCAGCCTGATCTCGGGGCAGACCACCAGCCTGTACACGCATCAGGGAGAACTGCAAACCATTGCCGCCAACGGCAACCTCTCGCTGCGTGCGCACACCGACCAGATGGAACTCCTGGCCGACAAGGACATCACCGTCATCTCGGTCAACGACGAGATCACCATCACTGCGAGCCAGCGCATTGAGATGGTGGGTGGGGACAGCAAGGTCGTGCTCGACGGCGGCAACATCGACTTCATCACCTCGGGCAAATTCACCGTGAAGGCGGCTTCGCATGATTGGGCGGGAGGGGCAAGCGGCGGCGCCACCATTCCTGCCTTGCCAGAGGGATTGGCGGGGCAACTGGTTCACTATGTCGAAGTCGAACGTCGCTACCACGACGGCTCACCGGTGCTGGGGGCAGAAGTGAAGGCAGTCATGTCTGACGGCGGCATGCGCACCGGAAAACTCGGCTCTGACGGACGCGTGCGATTCGATGGTGTCAAGAGCGGCCTGGCTCGCATAGAGATCGGCGAAGACTCCCGTGATTGGCGCCCTGACCCGATTGAAGAGCCTCCACCAAATCCGGCTTATGGGCGCCGGGTCACCCCAGAGCAAGCTGCCGAGTTGTACAAGCTGCTGATCACCGGGGCATCGCAATGAACGACGCTCTTGAATGGTTCTGGGGAGTTCTGCAGGGCGACTTCAACGAAGACCCGAGCCTGTCGCAAACCATTGTCGGCAGCATCATCACGGCGATACCTTTCGTCGATCAAATCGCTGATGTCCGTGACGTGATTGCCAACCTTCATGGGCTTTCCAAGGACCACGAGGACTTTTGGAAATGGGTCGCGCTCGCCATCACATTGGTGGGATTGATTCCTGTACTGGGTAGCTTGCTCAAAGGCGTGCTCAAGACGCTGGTCAAGTTCATCCGCAAAGGTGGCCAGCATGCTGACGAAGCGTTGGAAACCATCTTGGCCATCATCCGTGGCGCCGGGAAAGGCGACCCGGTTCGCTGGCTCAAGGCCTTACCCATGGATCAGTACGCCAAGCAGGCGGTGCGGCACTTCGAAGAAATCACCGAGAAGATCATCCTTGGCTTGTCCGATGTTCGTCACATGTGGCTTGCTCGGAAGGTCTTGGGAGACAAGCTCGAACAGCTGAAACTTGTCGAGCAGCAGATTCAGAAACTCAAAGCGCTCGGCAAAGACAAGATCCCGGAGGTCATGCGCTTTCTCAAGAAGGAATTGGATACCCTGCTCGATCGCGCCAAGCCCGCCAAGCTCGATGGCGCGACCGATACGGCCAATACCCTCGCGCACAGTGCCAAGCCACTGATGCGACTCGACTACGAAGTTGTTGTGAAGCGGCGTGTCGGCGGCATGGTCGACAAGATGCGCGCAGCGGGCAAAAGCGACAAGGAGATCGCCCAGGCAGCAAATGCTGAACGACGCGCCATTGGCAAGGAGTTCAAGGATCAGACGGATCCTGAACTGCGCGACGTCATCTATCGGAGAAACCAAGAAAAGTATGGGGATCCACTCGGGCCGAAGTACGAGGATCTCCAGCGTGGGTACGCAATTGGCCCGAAAGGCGAACGTGTTCCCATTTCCAAAGATGGCAAGCCGGTCCCTGACAGCAAGATCATCGAAAGCGCTCAGAATCCGGGCGGTGGAGACTTTCCTTGGGACGCCATCATGGAATACCAGCGCGCCAAGCGGGCCGGGGACCCCAAGAAGGCCCAACAACTGCTGCAGCAAATCGATGCGATCGTGAACAAGAAGAAGTAGCCAAAGCCGTGACCATGTACATCTACAAGCACCACACGTCTTCTGACGTCATCGATCTGGACCCAGACACGGGGCGCTGGGCGCCAGTCGCCGATGCAGATCGGCCTCTGGTGGGTGCACTGGGGGTCACCTATCGCGACACCTATCCCATCCGAGGCAGCTACACCGAGGAAGATGGCAAGCGCTATTGCATGTACTGGACGAAGGACAGGCAGTTCGAATTTTTGCCGGCCAACCAGCGCCCGATCTTGATCTGTCGGCGAAGCCCCGATGGCTCAACCAAGATGAATGACCTCGGCATACGTTGCACGACTGAGCCAGCCAAGTACAGCGATGGTCGGTTGCGGCAGGGCTTCAGCAAGTTCAAGCTTGTGGACGGTGCCGGGCACGCCTTGTTTGAACTCACCTACAACTCGGATGTCTACTTGCAGATGGCCGGCGCCGACTTCACATCGGCAAGCGGGTTTGAAGACCTCGGGGATTGGGACTTTTTCGTGGCTTTGAAGAACGCCATCGACACATTGACCGACGAGGCCTCCACAGGCCGCATTGAACTCCGTTTTTCGGACGACGACACAGCGCTCATCCACGGTGAAAGAATCAGCAGGGACGACCTCCTGTACGCGGAAAGCGGCTCCCAATGCACACGCGCAGGAATCTGGGCAGTTGCAGATGATCTGCGCCACTTCGCTCGGTTCAATCAGGGAGAAAAACTGCCCCGGCACCAAGAACGTGATGTTCAGTGGGTGTGGTGCCGCGATCGCTGAACCGCCGTCATCTTCATGACGAACCAGCATGCCACTGAGATAGCGGCCTTGCGCAGGGAGTGGGGCCTACTCAACAGCTACCCAGACGCGCTATTGGCCGATCTTGTCTGCCGGTACAGCGAACCCCATCGTCACTATCACACGTTGGATCACCTTCGTGCGCTGCTCGCGCACCTCGGGGCGCATCAAGAGCTTGCAGGCGATCTGCCGGCAATCACCGCCGCCATCTGCTATCACGACGCCATTTATGACACCAGACGCAACGACAACGAACTGCGATCTGCGGATCTGGCCCGCGTCGCACTCGAACCGATGGGCTGGCGCGCACCCGAACTGGACAAGGTGGCCGCCATGATCCTTGCCACGCAACACCACAACCCACCAGCTCCGGACAACGACACCATTCTGTTTCTCGACCTGGATCTGTCCATCCTCGGAGCCGCACCAGACGTCTATGGAAATTACAGCAGGGCCATTCGGCGCGAGTTCGAATGGGTACCCGATGCTGCCTATGCCCAAGGTCGCAAACAGGTACTGACAAACTTTTTGAAGCGTGATGCCATCTTCAAAACACCCGCCCTGCGGGTGTTATGGGAGGTATCAGCACGGGCCAACCTCAAACGCGAGTTGTCAACCCTGGATGCGACGCGTTGAAAGACACAGCCATTCCCACATCAGCGTGACGCAGGCGATTCAGCCACCGGGCAAGCCGCATCCACCCCCAACCGCCCATTGCAAAACTTCGCCCGGCAATCCACCGCCGCATCGCCGATCAACTTGCCACAGCGCTTCTCGTAGTCGGGGCTCGTGGGCGCCGGTGTGCTGCGCTTCAGGTGAGGCAGCATCGCGGCCAGCAGGTCGGCATCGGCAGCAGTGTCTGGCGCCGGCGCGGCTTTGGAGACAGGCTTGTTCGTGTTCGGCGACGCTGGCGGCGCCCCGCGGTAAGTCACAGAGGGCTCCTTGCCTGCAGCCACCTTGATGTCTTTCTTGGCCGGAGCCGGCTCCGAAATGTTGAGCGCGAGCTGGATGTTGTTGAGACTCGCCGCCACGTTCGGTGCAGAGCTTGCCGTCTGAGCTGACGCGGGCACAACCGGAGATGCCACCGTCTCGATGGCCGCAGCACCTTGCGCCACGGTCACCGAGGGGGCCGATGCCGCAACTTCGGTCACCTTCATCACAACCGGCGCTTCAACCGGCAATGCTGACACCACAGGCGCTGCGTCCGGCACTGCGGCCTGGCGCGACGCATTGAACTTCACACCCACGTAAGCCGCCGCAATCACCAGCGCCACCACACCCATCAACATCACGCGCTTGGCCGAGATGTGATCGCGTGGTGTGGCAAACCGGGCCTGCTTGCCGTCGATCGTGGCTAAGATGCTCGGCCCGAAGTCGGCATGGTGCTTCGACCTTGAGGCGGCTGGCTTGGCCGACGGCTCCTTGAACAGTTGAGGGCGGGCGCCACGGGGCGGGACAGGGTTCTGTGGCTGGTTCATGGGAACTGAATGTGAAGGCCGCCCCGGGGTCGGCAAAGTGCGCGGTATGCGCAAGCACCCACCGATTCTAGAGAGCCCCTTGCGGGCGACAACGCCCCGATGGGGGGCCTGGTAAACCTTGCTTACAAGATGATGTGGATTGCCATCGTGGCTTACTTCGTGCTCGCTTGCGTGCTGGCGGCCCTGCTCCTGCTGCCCTCGTTTCGCGAGCAGGTGGCTGCGCGCATCTCACGCGCGGGGCAACGTCTGGCGGGGGCTCGTCAGAATGCGCAGCAGAGCGCCAGCCAGAACGCTCGCCAAAGTCTCGCCCAGGCGAGCCATGCGGCCGCCGGTGGCAAGCGCTGGTTGCAGCGGCACTGGATGGTCGTGACGGCCGCCGTCGCGGTGCTGGCGCTGCCGCCTTTGCTAGTGTTCTCCCTGAGGGGATGGCACACGCTCGACGCGTTTGACGACACCTCATCCACCCCACCCGACAGCGTGGTCGCTGCGTTGCTGCAAGGCGAACAACTGGTGCCGCCGCCACCACTGCCGCCCGAGGTCTTCACCACCGCTGAGGTGGAGCTGATCAGGCCCCAACTCGCCAGCGCCGACCGCCGTTGGGACTTGCTCGACGCCGACTTCCGCCAACGCCTGCTGCTCGCCTATCGCCTGATGCGCGATGAACACGGCTACGAGATGGCGTTGCTCGAGGGCTACCGCAGCCCCGAACGCCAGAACCAATTGGCCAGCATGGGCACCCATGTGACCAACGCCGTCGCTTGGCAGAGTTACCACCAGCACGGCCTCGCCGCAGACAGCGCATTCATGCGTGCAGGCAAGCTGGTCATCAGCGAACGCGACCCTTGGGCAGCGAAGGGTTACGAGTTGTACGGAGAGGTTGCACAACGTGTCGGCCTCACCTGGGGCGGACGCTGGCAGAACGCCGATCTGGGCCACGTGGAACTGAGAAAACCCGTTGCGTCTCGCCCGAAGGTGGGGGGCTGACACACAGGCCTCAGCCGTTAGACTCGACCACTCTGATCCATGCGGCAACACCGCCGTAATTTGGGCCAAAAAATCTGGCAAAGGGAGTGGGAGAAATGGGACGTCCGTTCATCGTGTTGGGCGACAAGACAGACCATGGCGGCGAGGTCATTGAAGCCTCGGGAGTGACCGACACACACGGCAAGCGCCTGGCCCGTGTGGGCGACAAGGTCAGCTGCCCCAAGAAGGGCCATGGCGGCACCACCCAGATCGTCAGCGGCGACCTGACCATGATCATCGACGGCAAGGCCGCCGCGCGGCACGGCGACAAGACCGCCTGCGGTGCGACCCTCATCTCGTCGCAATCGGTCAGCACCGACGCCTGCTGAGCACCCCACCTGATTCCCCCTCCGGCGCTGTCTTGTCGACGCGCTCCCCGCTAGTTCTCTGACGGCGCATCGAGCGCCCGCTGCCCGAACCATGGCCAAAGTCTGGAAGATCCTCGCGCTGCTGCTGGTGATCACCGCGCTCGTGTGGTTGACCACCATGTGGCGCTGGCAATCGGCGCAGCTCGACCCGAGCGCCACCGACCTCACGCTGCACCTCGGCGTGTTGCCACTGGTGTTGACGGCCGGCCTGGTGATGACGCTGTGGGCCGTGAAGCGCTTGCGCAGCTACGCGGCCGCACCGCCGGCAGCGGTTACTCCTCCAGCGGCCACGGCACAACCAGTGGCAGCCGCCAACACCGCGGTCAACGAGCGCAGCGCACATGCCAAGGTCTTGGGCAGCGCCGTGCAGGTGCGCGCAGGCAACCAGTGGAAGGCCGCGCAGGCGAGCATCGCATCGGGCGAGTGCAAGCCCGACCTGGACGCACAACTCAAAGACGACGACGGCATCGCCGTCTTCACCGCCCCCATGCCAGAGCTCTCGACCGATGACTTGGCCGACGCCTTGGCCGAGACGGTCAACACACTCACCCAGACCAAACCCGAGGCCTGGGTCGGCTACGAAGCGCCAGCCGAGGTGCTGCGGGCGCTCACGCTGCTGGAGACGGCCACCGGCACGATGAGCGAGGCGGTTGAAGCACAGTGGCCCGCACTTGCCGCGCCGCCGCCCTCCCCACGCAACAAGGCCGCGACCTTGCCACCTGGTGTGGCGATTCGCGTGGCCATCCCGGCCCGCTGGTCGGTGCAGTCGCAACAAGCCGCTGGTGCCTGGCTGGAGCAGTTGTTCGACCCCTTCATCGAAGCCGGCTTGCGGGCCGCCGGCCAGTCGCGCGCCATGGCGCACAGCGTTCGCCCTGCGGTGCAGCTGCATGTGCACCCGGTTGCCAGCGCCGAGGCCTTCTGGCAGCTGATGGACCAGCAACTGCTGCAATGGCAACGCGACAAAACACCCGGCCTGCTGTGGGCCCTGGCGGCCGACAGCCTGCTGAGCGAGAACGACACCGCCGCCATGGCGGCAGCCAAAGAGCTGTTCTCCGGCAACAACCAGCGCGGCCGGGTGCCCGGCGAAGCAGCGGCCAGCGTGCTGCTCGCGTCGCCCGACTGGCCCGAGCTGCCGCAGGCCGAGCCTGCGCAAGCCAGGCTGTACCGCGCCAACCTGATGCGCCGCGACAAGTCAGCCGATGCCTCGGGCCGTGTGGGCCCGCAGACCCTGCTGCAAACCACCACCGATGCCATCAAGGCCAGCGGCTGCGAGCCGGTGCAGATGGAGCACATCACCACCGATGCCGACCACCGCGCCTCGCGCACCAGCGAGGTCTATGAAATGCTGCAAGAGCTGTTGCCCCACCTCGACACCAGCGAGCAGGCCTTGCGCCTCGGCGTGGGTTGCGGCGATCTGGGTGTGGCACGCCTGCTGACCTGCGTGGCCCTCACGGCCAGCCAGGTGCAAGAGTCTCAGAAGCCGGCCCTGGTGCTGGGCGCCTTCCCTGCCTTCGAGCGCTTCGCCGTGGTGATGACACCGCCCATGGCGCCGCCCGAAGCCACCGCCGCCGCGCCAGCGCCGGCTGCTTGAAAAATACCGAACGGACATCTCTTCCCATGCAAAGAATCTGGCAGTTTCTTCTCGACACGCGCACGCTCGCCGTGATCGGCCTGCTGGCGCTCGCGGCGCTGCTCTTCCTCGGCGCCGACACGCTCAAGGTCGGCGCCATCTGGGCGGTGGCGATTCTGGTGACGCTGCTCGGCGTGTGGTTCATCGTCTGGGCGGTGCGCCGCTGGAAGGCGAACAAGGCCGCGCAGAAGCTCGAGTCGGCGATGGACGCCGAAGCCGAGCGCGCCATCAAGTCTGCCCCCAACAAGGAAAGCCGCGCCGAGATGGTGGCCGTGCGCGAGCGCATGCAAGAGGCGGTCAAGACCATCAAGACCTCCAAGCTCGGCCTCACCTCGGGCTCGGCTGCGCTGTACGACCTGCCCTGGTACGCGGTGATCGGCAACCCCGCCGCTGGCAAGAGCACGGCTGTGGTTCGCTCGGGGCTCAACTTTCCGTTTTCCGACAAGACTTCGTCGGTGATTCAAGGCATTGGCGGCACGCGCAACTGCGACTGGTTCTTCACCACCGAAGGCATCTTGCTCGACACCGCCGGGCGCTACTCGGTGCACGAAGAAGACCGCGACGAATGGCTCGGCTTTCTCTCGCTGCTGAAGAAGAACCGACCCAAGGCGCCGCTCAATGGCGTGATCATCGCGGCCAGCCTGGCCGAGCTGTCGGGCAACCGGCCCGAGTTCGCCATCACGCTGGCCAAGCAGCTGCGCCAGCGCGTGCAAGAGCTCACCGAAAAACTCGAAGTCTTCGCGCCGGTCTATGTGGTGTTCACCAAGGCCGACCTGATCTCTGGATTTGCCGAATTCTTCGAAGACCGCGATCGCGACGAACGCGAGCGTGTGTGGGGTGCCACCCTGCCCTACGACCCCTCGGCCAAGGCGGATGTGGTGGCAAGCTTCGACCGCCACTTCGACGAGTTGAACGACGGGCTGAAAGAAGCCTCGATCACCCGCATGTCGATGCACCGGGGCGAGAAGCTACCACCCGGCGTGCTGACCTTCCCGCTCGAATTCACTGCACTGAAGGCGCCGCTGCGCACCTTCATCACCACGCTCTTCGAAGACAACCCGTACCAGTTCCGCCCGATCTTCCGCGGCTTCTACTTCACGAGCGCAGTGCAAGAAGGCCAGTCGACCGGCCGCGCAAGCCAGCGTGTGGCCGAGCGCTTCGGGCTCACGCCGGCTGTCGGCTCGGCACCCACCGCCGCAGTGGTGGCACAAAACGGGTTCTTCTTGCGCGACCTGTTCTCCAAGGTCGTCTTTGCCGACCGCAACCTGGTGCAGCAGTACACCAGCCGCAGCAAGCTGCGCTGGCGTTATGCCGCCTTCTTTGGCGGTGCGCTGCTGCTGGGCGCCATGCTCGCCGGCTGGACCTGGTCGTATGTGGGCAACCGCCAGCTGGTGGCCAATGTGCAGGCCGACCTCAACAAGGCGATCAAGCTGCAAGAAGGCCGCATCGACCTCGCCTCGCGGCTCGAAGCGCTGGAGATCGTGCAAGACAGAGTCGACCAGTTGCAGCGTTACCGCGAAGAGCGCCCCTGGTCATTGACGCTTGGCCTCTACCAGGGCGAGGCCATCGAGCAGAAGCTGCGCGCCACCTACCTCGCCGGCTTGCAAGAGGTGATGCTCAAGCCGACCACTGCTGCCATTGCCGCCTACCTCAGCGAAGTCAACGCCAACGCGGCGCAGTTGCAGCCGCTCGCCCGCGCGGCCGATGGCAGCCCGACGCCTGCCAAGACCAACAGCACCGCCAGCCCCGAGCCGATGGGTGTGTATTCGGCGGCGTCGGTCAACAACGTTTCCGACGCCTACAACGCGCTCAAGACCTACATCATGCTGGGCGACCGCAGCCGCGTGGAGACGGGCCACATGGGCGACCAGCTGACGCGCTTCTGGCGTGGCTGGCTCGAAGCCAACCGGGGCTCGATGCCACGCGAGCAACTGATCCGCTCGGCCGAGCGCATCTTGTCGTTTGCGCTCACGCAGGTCTCGGCACCCGACTTCCCGACCACACAAACCAACCTCGCCCTGCTCGACACCACGCGCGAAAACCTGCGCCGCGTCGTCAAGGGGATGCCGGCGCGTGAACGGGTCTATGCCGAGATCAAGGCTCGCGCGGCCACACGCTACCCGCCGATGACAGTGGCGCGCCTGGTCGAAGATGCCGACAAGGACATCGTCGCCGGCAGCTACGCGATCTCGGGCGCCTTCACCCGCGAAGCCTGGGACGGTTTCGTCGACGACGCCTTCAAGGAAGCCTCCACCAAGGAGAGCAAGGCCGACGACTGGGTGCTCAAGACCGCGACGCAAGATGACCTCACGCTCGAAGGCAGCCCCGAGCAGATCCGCAAGGCGCTGGTGCAGCTCTACAAGACCGAGTACGTGCAGGAGTGGCAGAAGTTCCTGCAAGGCGTGAGCGTCAAGGAGTTCGCGAACTTCGAGCAGGCCGTGATCCGCATGAACCGCCTCGGTGACCCCGCCGCCTCGCCGGTGGGCAAGCTGATCCAGGCGCTCTACGACCAGACCTCGTGGGACAACCCAGGCATCTTGAACGACAAGTTGGCCAAGGGACAAAAGGGCTTCATCGCCTGGTTCAAATCGTCGATCCTGCGCATGGCGCCCACGCCGGTGGAAGTGAAGCTTGACCTGTCCACCGGGCAGGCGGCCATTCCGATGGGCCCCATCGGCAAAGAGTTTGCCGGCCTCACGCGCCTGATGGTGCCTCGCGACAACGGCCCGACGCTGCTGCGCAACTACCTGACCTCGCTCTCCAAGATCCGCACGCGCTTCAACCAGATCAAGAACCAGGGCGACAACGGCCCGGCCAGCCGCCAGCTGATGCTGCAAACGCTGGAAGGCAACTCCGAGCTGAGCGAGGCGCTCAAGCTGGTCGAAGAGCAGATGCTCAACGGCCAGACCGAAGCGGCCAAGGCCACGCTGCGGCCCATCCTCGTGCGCCCGCTGATCCAGTCGTTTGCGGTCATCGTGCCGGCGACCGAAACCGAGATCAACCGCATCTGGACGGCGCAGGTCTACGACCCCTTCCAGCGCACGCTGTCGGGCAAGTACCCGTTCGACAAGGCGTCGCGCCTGGAGGCCACGGCCGGCGAGATGGCCAAGATGTTCGGCCCCGAAGGCAGCGTGGCCAAGTTCAGCGGCGAAGCACTCGGCCCGCTGGTGGTGCGCCGTGGCGACGTGGTGTCGCCGCGCACCTGGGCCGACATCGGCCTGCGCCTGCGGCCCGAGTTCGCAGCGGGCTTCCCGGTGTGGGTGGCGCCGATCGCCGGCCAGGGCGGCGCCGGTGGTGGAGGAGCAGCTGGCGGTGGCGGTGCGGCCGCGGGCAGTGAGCAGCAGACCAACTTCCAGATGCTGCCCACTCCGGTGCCAGGCTTGTCGGAATACACCATCGAGGTCGACGGCCAGCAGCTGCGCTACCGCAACGCGGTCGCGAGCTGGACCAACTTCGTCTGGCCGGGCCAGGGTGCGCCAGGCGTGCGCATCAGCGGCTTGACCACCGATGGCCGCGCGATCGAGTTCCTCAACGAACCTGGTGGCTATGGGCTTGAGAAGATGATCGCCAAGGCCAAGCGCCGCAAGCTCGACAGCGGCGCCTTCGAGCTCACCTGGCCCAGCGGCCCGCTGGCCGTCACGGTGCAACTGCGCTTGATCTCCAGCCCCAATGTGGGCTCGCCCGGTTCACCCAACGCGCCCGACACGCCCAGCGCCTCGGGCGGCCTGAAAGGCGTGCAATTGCCAACGGCCGTGGTGGGTGTGCTCGCCGTTTCAGCAGCCGCCTCGGGGGGCCGGCCATGAGCGAAGTCGTGGCGCAAGCGCTCTACTTCGGCAAGCTGCCCTCGCGCGGCGACTTCGTGCGCAGCTCGGCGGGCTCGGCGCTCATCCACAGCATCGACCAATGGATGTCGCAGACCATGGAGCTGCTGGCCGAAGAGGTGCGCTGGAAGATCGTCTACGACGCGGCGGCGCCGGTGCACTTTGCCATCCTCGGGGCGCAGAGCAACGCCGGCCTGGTGGGCCACATGGCGGCCAGCCAGGACGCCTCGGGTCGGCGGTTCCCGTTCGTGATGGCCGCGTCGTTCGAGGTCGCCGACCCGGCTGCGTTCCTGCCCTACAGCCCCCAGGTGCTGAGCCCGCTGTGGGGCCGCTTCGACGCCCAGGTGCGCCAGGCCTTGAAGGCCGACGACTTTGCGCAGGTGCAGGAGCAACTCACTGCGCAGCCGGTCGAGCTCGACACCAGCCGCGAAGCCCTGCTCGATGGCTACAAGAACTTCGCGCAGCTGCTCACACTGGAGCGCTTCGAGGCCGCAGTGTCACCACCCGGCGAGGCGATCTCCTTCCGCCAGACGGCGTTGGCGCTCGGCCTGCTGCTGCAGCCCGTGCTGTCGCAAGGCCATGCCGAGCTGAGCAAGGGCCTGCTGCTGCCCTTGCCGCGCGACCCGATGCAACTGCCGCACGTGCTCACGCTGTGGGTCGACATGGTCACGCGCTTCTTCAAGCGCACACCGGCCGAGACGGCCATCTTCGTCACCTCGCACGGCATGCAACCAGTGCTGGTGATCGGCTTCCATGGCGCGTCGCCGGCCACGCTGCGCTCGGTGATCGACCCTGAAATCTGCCGCGCCGAGAACGTGGCCGTGACCGAAGCCGAGTGGGTCGAAGACTGGATCGGCTCCGACTACGGCTTGCGCAAGCTCTCCAACCACCTGCGCGACCCTTCGCTGTCGCTTGCAGCCGCGGTCGACCTGTTCCGCGAAACCTTTCTGGGGGAATGACGATGCCGTTGTGGATGAGAGGCTTGCTGCCCACCCTGCTCTGCCTGGCCCTCGCGCCCGCCGCGATGGCCCAAACCGCCGCCACGCCCAACCAGGTGGTGGTGGCCGGCACCGTGCCCGATGAGGCCACGCGCAACGCCATCCTCGCCAAGGTGCGCGAGGTCTACGGTGCCGAGCGTGTGGTCGACCAGCTCGGTGTGGGCCCGGTGGTGGCGCCGCCGAACTGGAGCGGCTATGTGCAAAAGCTGGTGTCGCCGCAGCTCAAGCAGGTATCGCGCGGGCAGCTCGACATCAATGGCAACAACATCGAGTTGAAAGGCGAGGTGGCCAACGAGTCGCAGCGCCAGCAGATCGCCGCGGACATCGCCACCTCGCTCAACCCGACCTACGCGGTGCGCAATGCGCTGCGCGTGGCCGCGCAAGAGCAGACCGTGCTCGACGCGACGCTGGCCAACCGCATCATCGAGTTCGAGCCCGGCAGCAGCGTGTTGCGCCCGGCGGGCCGCAACATCCTCGACGAAATGGCGGCCACGCTTCTGAAGCTGGGTGCCAAGAAGGTCGAGGTCATCGGCCACACCGACTCGCAAGGGGCGCGCGACACCAACGTCGTGCTCTCGCTGGCGCGAGCCGATGCGGTGCGCAGCTACCTGGCGAACAAGGGTGTGGCGCCGTCGCTGATCACCACTTCGGGCTCGGGGCCCGACCGGCCGGTGGCGAGCAACGACACCCCCGACGGGCGTGCGCGCAACCGGCGCATCGAGTTCCGCCTCGGCCAGTGATGCCGAGGGTCAGGCCTCAGCTGGAAGCGCCGTCTTGCGGGGCTTCGAGGCCCAGCAGCTCTTCGAGGTGGGCCAGCGCAGCACCGTCCTTGACCACCGCGCGCAACCACAGGTGCAAGGGCATCTCACCCCAATGCACGGCCTTGTCGGCCAGATAAGCCACCGGGCTGTGCGGCTCGGTCGCGCGGAAGAAGGCCGCAACCTCACGCAGCTGGGCCAGCGCCTGCTCGCGCGAGCGCAGGGGGCCACCGGCTGAACGGGCGACCGGGGTTTCGCCGCGTGCCACAGCGGCCGCGTCTGCGGCTGCCACCTCGGCGGAGGGCACACCCGCCAAGGCACCCACTTCGCGTGCCAGGCGCTGCATCTCGTGGTGTGCGGCAGCCAGTGCTTCGCGCGCAGGCACGAAGCTCGGGCCATCGGCACCGAGCTTGCCATCGATCACCGCCTGCCAGGCGCTCAGGGCCTGTTGGCAGGCTTCGAGCGCAGCGAGGGTCTGGCGCAGCTCGTCCTTGGAGGTCTCGCGCAGTGCGCGGTTGAACTTGTCCAGCGTCAGGGCGTCGGACGGCAGCTGAGCGGCCTTCTCGGGCGAGCGCTCCAGCGTGGCCTGCAGCGAACGCGCCGTCTGCATCTGCTGCAACGAATAGGCGCCACCGCGACCACGGGTCACGGGAGCCGCCGTCGACAGCGACACGAGGCGCGCGACAAACCAGCCGATGTTGCCGATGCGCTGCTCCATGTCGCCGCCTTCGGCTTCGGGGAACAGGCCGTCCCAGTACTGCTCGCACAAGCGGGTGCACAGCGTGAGGCCTTGCTGCATGCCCGCATAACCCTCGGTCAGCGTGGAGGCTTCAGCCCACCACATGGCCAGGCGCAGGTCTTTCGAGCGTTGGGCCAGCAGCGCGGCGCACTGTGCCTTGGCACCGTTCCAATCGGCGGTCTTGAGTGTGGTGACCCACTCGCCCTGGTCGAGCGTGGGGTCGTCTTCGCGGCGCAGTTCGGCGATGGTGTCGAACTCGGTCGAAAACGACAGGTCTTCGCCGCACGGGGCCGACTCGGAGATCGGCGTCAGAAGCTCGTCGATGTTCATGGCGGGCAGTGTAGCGGGGGTCTTTCCATGTGCCTCCTAGAATGAAACATGCCTGTCGCCTCGTCACCCCTGCCGCCATTCGTGCAAGCCCTGGCCGATGGCATTCACGTCATCGACACCGGTTTTCACCGTCCCCGATTCGATGCCGCCTACCTGGTGGTGGAAGACGGGCGTGCTGCCTTCATCGACACCGGCACCACGCACAGCGTGCCGCGCTTGCTCGCCAGCCTGGCCGCGCAGGGGCTGCCGGTGGAAGCCGTGGACTGGGTCATCGTCACCCACGTGCACCTCGACCACGCCGGCGGAGCCGGTGCCCTCATGCAAGCCCTGCCGAATGCGCGCTTGCTGGTTCACCCCCGCGGCGAGCGCCACATGATCGACCCGACGGCCCTGCTGGCCGGTGCACGGGCCGTCTACGGTGCCGAGGAAGTGGCGCGCTCGTATGGCGAGGTGCCGGGCATCCCGCCCGAGCGTGTGGTCACCAGCAGCGATGGCCTGACGGTTCATCTCGCCAAGCGCCCGCTCCAGCTGCTCGACACCCCCGGCCATGCGCGCCACCACCACTGCATCTGGGACGCGCGAAGCCGCGGCTTCTTCACCGGCGACACCTTCGGCCTGAGCTACCGCGAGTTCGACACCGCGCGCGGGCCGTGGCTGCTGCCCACCACCACGCCGGTGCAATTCGACCCCGAGCCGCTGCGCCAGTCGGTGCGGCGCATGCTGTCGTTTTCGCCGGAGCGGATGTACCTCACGCACTACGGTTGTGTCGAGGGTGTGCCGGCACTGGGCGAGATGATGCTCATGCAGATCGACGAACTGGTGGCATTGGCCGAGCCCCTGCGCGACGCCGAGGCGCGGCACGACAAGCTGCGACAAGGCCTGCGCAACATCTACCTGCGCCGCACACGCGAGCATGGCTGCACGCTCGGTGACACCGAAACCCTGACGCTGCTCGCCAGCGACATCGAACTCAACGCCCAAGGCCTCGCGGTCTGGCTGGATGGAGGCAAATCCAAATGAACAACAACCCCGTTCAATTCAACCTGCATGGCCGTGTGGTCGTGATCACGGGCGCAGCCCAGGGCATTGGCGCGGCCTGCGCGCAGCGGCTGTCGCAAGACGGTGCAGCGGTGGCGCTGTGGGACGTCGACGACACGCGCGGCCAGGCGCTCGCCAAGTCGCTCACCGACCAAGGCCGGCGCGCGATCTACCAGCACTGCAACGTCGCCAACAAATCCGAGGTCGATGCCGCCACGGCGACCACGGTGCAAGCCTTCGGCCACATCGACGGCCTGGTCAACAACGCCGGCATCTTCAAGGCCGCCGAGTTTCTCGACATCACCGAAGCCGACTGGGACGCGGTGATCAACGTCAACCTCAAAGGCTCCTTCCTCGTCGCCCAGGCGGTGGCGCGCGAGATGGTGAAACACGGCAGCGGCGCCATCGTCAACATGAGCTCGGTCAATGGCGTGATGGCGATCCCGAGCATCGCGAGCTACAACGTCAGCAAGGGCGGCATCAACCAGCTCACGCGCGTGATGGCGCT
>NZ_JADMJX010000409.1 GCF_018780185.1 Rhizobacter sp. | reverse complement strand
CCGCGTGGTTTCTTCGTCGAGCACCTTCTTGATGGTGCGGGTGACGAACTCACCCGAGCTGCCCGCCTCTTCGAGCTTGGCCGCGCCGTATTTGGCGTGGTGCGCCTGCGCATGCATGGCATGGCTGGTCAGGTGCGAGAACGGGTCGTTGGCGCCGTGGGTGTGGATCTCGTTCGCCACCGCGTCGAGCGAGGTCGCGTTCCAGAAGAAGTTGAGGAAGGAATCGCTGCGCCGTTTGCGCGCCACCAGCGTCAGCCCCTTGATCGCGATGATGGCCCACGAGGCCACCGACATCAGCACCAGGACGGCAAGCAGCGTCTTGCCCACCACGTCGCTTTGCATGATGAAGTGGCCAAAGCCCAAGGGGGAGTCTGCGTTCACGGTCATTTCTCCAGCTCAAAAGGAATCGGGATGCGCGCCCAGCCCGCGGTGGGCACGCCGTTTTGGGTGTAGGGCTTGAAGCGGGCCTTCTTGACGGCGGCCACCGCCGACTCGTCGAGCCGCGCGTGCCCCGATGACTGCTGCACTTGCACCGTGCGCGGCAGGCCGGCTTCGTCGATGTAGACGGCCACCACCACCAGCCCCGACTCACCCGCACGAACCGACAGGCGCGGGTACTCGGGCGCCGGTTTCACGAGGTACTGCACCTCGGAGGCCGGAATCAGCTTGGGCGGCGGCGGTGGGGCCGGTGGCGCAGGCGGCGCTTCGGCCACTGCGACAGGTGGCGCAGGTGGAGGCGGCAGCTCGGGGGCCGGCGGCGCCTCAAATGGCGCAGGCGTCGGCGTGGGCGCGGTGGTGAGCAGTACGGGCGGCGGTGTCTTCAACACCGGGGGTGCGACCGGCGGGGGCGGCGGAGCGGGCGGCGTGGGCGGTGCCAACAGGTCGACAAAGATCGGGGCCGCTTCGACCACCGCCTCGCGCACCGCGGGCACCTGCAGCACTCCCCAGATCGCGCCGACGTGGGCCAGCGCGATGGCGCAGACAACACCTCGGTATTGCAGCTTGCTCAAGCCATCTGAAGCCAACGGCAAGGGTCGCCCGGCCGCTGCGACGGCTGGCGAAAAGGGTGTGACACCGACAGACTGGGGTGAGGACATCGGAAGCCAGCCTCGGCGAGGCTGGGGTGGAAAAGCAAAGTAGCGCAAAGTGTAGCACTAACGAGAACGATTCGCATTTGTATTTGTGCGGGTCCCGGTGCGGCTGGGTCACTCACACCGCCCGCATGACAAACGCGGTTGCCGCGTCACTTCACACGCCTCTCTCAGCGCCAAAAAAAAACGGGCCGCGCAATGGCGGCCCGTGCTGATCAAGGAGAAATCAAATCATGGCAAACAGATGCGTGGGTCCTCAGCGAACCACCAGCACCTCGGCTTCTTTGTGCGCGTTGCGGCGCATCATGACCAGGAAGCCGCTCTGCGAGGGTGACGCCTCGGCGCCGCCGGCCACCGCCAGCGTGTCGACCCGCGCCAGGCGCAACGGCCGCACGACACCGCTGCTGTCGCCAGACACCGCGTAGCGCGGTGTGGCCGGCGTGAAGCTCATGTCGGGGATCGAGTCGGTGGTGGTGCCGGTGAAGTAGTTGTCGTAGGCGAAGGCCGTGAAGTTGAGCATCGTCGTGGCTGGCACATTCAGCGCCGCCAGTGGCAGGCTGAAGATGGTGTTGCCCGAGTTGAGGTCGGCATCGAGGTAGTAATAGGGCGTCGTGAGGCCGGTGGCCAGGTTGGCCACGTAGACCAGGCTCACCCCGGTCGCCGCGAAGCCGGTCTGCTCCTGGTTGTAGACCGCGTAGTCGAACGCCCCGTCACCGTTGGTGTCGATGTCGATCTCGAACCCGCCTGGGTAGGTCGGGTGCGCGCGCCGCCCGAAGGTGTTGATGGCGAATTGCAGCACCCCTCCTGTGGCCACGTAGCGCACACCCACGGCACGCATGTCGATCACCGCGAAGTTGTCACCCGGGCCGGGCAACTCGTCGCGTGGGTACTTGGTGCTGGTGCCGGTGAGGGCGAACACGTCGAACTCGCTTTCGGCCAGGCCCGCGTTGGCAAACAAGATGATGCCGCCCGACCAGTTGCTGCGCTGGGCCAGCAAGGCGCCGGCGTCGGCCGCTTTGCGCGGCAGGATGTGCCACGGCACGCTCAGCACCTCTGGCCCTGCAGTCAGCGTGAGGTAACCGTCGTACTCGGGGCCGTCGAGCAGGTCACCGCGACCACCCAGCGAGCCGCCGTCGAGCGTCCAGTCGGGCAGGCGGCGCGGGTCGACGCGCAGCTTCACCGTGATGGTCGCGCGGCCGTGGGCCCCGACCTTCACGCTGCTCGGCGCGACGATGGAGACCGCGCCGCTGGCTTCGTCGTCCGCATAGCGGAAGCTCTTGCGGATGTTGAAGGTCTTGGCCTGGTTGCCCAGGTTCTCGACCACCAGGCGCTTCTCGTACTCGGCAAAGCCGCTCACTTCCCGGGCGCCGAACGACAAGGCGGCCGAGAGGTCGTCCTTGTTGTAGGCCACCGAGTTCAGGGCCAGCGCCGCGCGAACCCGCACCTCACCCGCGCCGATGCGCGTGATCGGTGCCAGCCGCCCCGGCAACAAGGCCGCGTTGGTGTAGACGTTGGTCGTGGCGCTGTTCATCAGCATCGACTTGATCTGCAGCGGCGTGCGGTTCGGGAAGGCCTGGATCAACAGAGCCGCCGCACCCGCCACCATGGGCGTGGCGCCCGAGGTGCCGCCGAAGCTTTCTTCACCGGTTGCGCTGCCCGCCACCGCCGACACCGAGGCGCCCGGCGCACCGATCTCGGGCTTGATGGTCTGGAAGCTCATGCTCGGGCCACGCGCCGAGCTACTGGCCATGCTGCCCACCACAGACATCAAGGTGGCATCAGACACCGTCACGTTCACTGGCGCGGTGATGTTCGCCTTGATGGCGTTCGACAGCGATTGCTGGATCACGATGGTCGGCGGGAAGTTGGTGCCGCCGCCGTAGCTGAACGACACCGCGTCGCCCGGGGCGATCAGGCCGATCAGCACGCCGGCTGCATTGGCCACGCCGGCGCGGTCGACCTTCAGGCTGATCGAGCACGCACCGCGGTCGATCAACGCGATCTTGCCGGTCAGGTCGGGCAGCGCTGGCCCGCCGGGGCAGGCGGTGCCCACGGCCACCACGTCGCCACTGAAGCCGGTGCCGATGGGCGCCCAGTCGACGGTGGCGGTGTTGCGGTACACGCCCGCAATGGCGGCCGGCGAGTTGACCTGCACGCCGTAGTTCGACGCGCTCGGCACCGCGGTTTGCGCGACGGCGATCACCCCGGGGGCGATCGACGGCGAGCTCACGACATACGGCAGGTTGGCGCTGTTGCCCGCGGCAGCCGCGACCACCACACCCAGGTTGACGGCGTTCGACAAGGCGAGCGTGGAGTCGTCTTCGACCTGGCCGTAGCTGGAGCCCAGCGACAGGTTCATCACGTCGACGGCGTCGGAGGGGTCGCCGTCACCGTTGGGGTCGAGCGAGAAGTCGATCGCCTTCAAGGTGGCAATGCCGTTGCAGCTGGTGGCCACGGCGCTGCACACCCGAAGGGCCAGCAACTGGGCCCCCGGCGCCACACCGCGGTGCGTGCCATCGAGGCTCCTGCCAGCAATGATGTCGGCCACGTGCGTACCGTGGCCCTGGAAGTCGATCGGGTTCGGGTCTTCGGTGCGCTCGCCGTTGGGCCACACGTCGCCGACAAAGTCGTAGCCGCCCACCACCTTCTGCGTGGGGTACACGCTCGGGTCGATGGTCGTGTTGCGCGGGTCGCTCGGGTCGGTGCCGTAGGCCGCCAGGTAGGCCTCGGGCGTACCGGCGCCACCCAGGTTGCGGTGGGTGTAGTCGATGCCGGAGTCGAGCACGGCCACACGCACGCCGGTGCCGTCGAAGCCGGCCTGCTGCACGGCGCTCGCGCCGATGTAGGGCACGGTTTCGCTCAGGCTCATTTCATGGTGCACCACACGGCGCACCTTGGTCACGCCCGGCAAGGCGGCAATGGCCGCCAGGCGGCTCGCGTCGACGCGCACCGCAATGGCGTTGTGCGCCATGTGCACGCGACCGAGCTCAACGGCGCCGAGGCTGGACAGGCGGCTCGCCGCGGCGGCTTGTCGCGACATCACACTGCTGCGGTGCGAGCGCAAGGCATCGCGCATCGCTTGCGGCGCTGCGCGCAAGGCACGCAGCGATTGCGTTTGCTCACGGTCACCGGTGGCCAGCGTGCTGGCAGCCAGCGTGCTGGCCGCCGCCGCCACCGACGGCTCGGCCAAGGTCACCCACACCTCGACCGGGCCGGTCGCGCGCGCCAGCTGCTTGTCGAGCACACCGGAGACGGTAGCGCCGGGCAGCGCCAGCGATCCGGTGCTTCGGCTGCTCGGGTCGGCCAGCGGCGCCCGGTCGGCGTCGGACTCAGAGGGGCCACTGCCCCCACCACCGCCGCAAGCGGCCAGTACCAGCGAGGCCGACACGGCCAGCGCGGTTTTCCAGGAAGACAACTTGAACACGAGACACTCCTTTTGGGGCAAGTCCACCCGAGTCAGCAAGAGCCGAGCCGGGACAGTCCGCGCGCGGATAAACGCAACGGCGCTGAGCGTGGGGTTAGGGGAGAGCGCATGCTGAGTGGTCGGCTTTGTACCCGTCAAGCAAAGTCGCCCCCCTACCCCTAGGGGGCTGGGGGAACCCTAGGCAGCGAGAAGGATCGCGTGGTGCGCACTCGCTTGCGGCCGGGCCACATGCCGCTATGCTCGCGGCATGGTCAAGATACTCGTTCGATGGTTGTTGCTCGCCGCCGCCTTGCTGCTGGTGGCTCATCTCTACTCAGGCGTGTCGGTCACGAGCTTCACCTCGGCGATGATTGCCGCCCTGGTGTTGGGCCTGCTCAACGCCTTGTTGCGCCCCCTGCTGGTGCTGCTGACGCTGCCGGTGACGGTGCTGACGCTGGGACTCTTCCTCTTCGTCATCAACGCGCTGATGTTCTATTTCGCGGCGTCGCTGCTGCCGGGTTTGGCGGTGACGAGCTTCGGGGCGGCACTGATCGGCTCGCTGATCTACAGCCTGTGCGGCATGGTGATCGATGCCGCGCTGGAGCGGCTGTTCAAGAGTTAGCCGCCCAGTCGCTTCGCTCGTGCGAACTGCGGCTACTTCAGCATCGCCTTGATGCCACGCACCGCCTGGCGGATGCGCGATTCGTTTTCGATCAAGGCAAAGCGCACGTGGTCGTCACCGTGATCGCCGAAACCGATGCCGGGTGACACGCTGACCTTGGCCTTCTCCAGCAGCAGCTTGGCAAACTCCAGCGAGCCCAGCGCGCGATAACGCTCAGGGATCTGCGCCCAGATGTACATCGAGGCCTTCGGGGTCTCGACCATCCAGCCGGCTTCGTGCAGGCCCTTGACCAGCACGTCGCGCCGCCGCTGGTACTGCGCGGCGATGTCTTTCACGCACTGTTGATCACCTTCCAGCGCCGCGATCGCCGCCACCTGCAGCGGCGTGAAGGTGCCGTAGTCGTGGTAACTCTTGATGCGCGCGAGTGCCGCCACCAGCTCGCGGTTGCCGACCATGAAACCGACCCGCCAGCCGGCCATGTTGTAGCTCTTGCTGAGCGTGAAGAACTCGACCGCGATGTCTTTCGCACCCGGCACCTGCATGATCGACGGCGCCTTCCAGCCGTCGAACACGATGTCGGCATAGGCCAGGTCGTGCACCACGAAGATGTCGTGCTTGCGCGCGAGTGCGATCACGCGCTCGAAGAAGTCGAGCTCCACACACTGTGCCGTCGGGTTGCTCGGAAAGCCCAGCACCATCATCTTGGGCTTGGGGTAGCTGCCGCGGATGGCGCGTTCCAGCTCAGCAAAGAAGTCGACCCCGGGAATGAGCGGCACCGAGCGGATGTCGGCCCCGGCGATCACCGCGCCGTAAATGTGGATCGGGTAGCTCGGGTCGGGCACCAGCACGGTGTCGCCACGGTCGAGCGTGGCGAGCATCAGGTGCGCCAGGCCTTCCTTCGAACCGATGGTGACGATGGCTTCGCTGTCGGGGTCGATCTCCACGGCGTAGCGGTCGCGGTACCAGTGCGAGATCGCGCGGCGCAGGCGTGGGATGCCCTTGCTCGCCGAATAACCGTGCGTGTCGGGCCGTTGCGCCACTTCGGTGAGCTTGGCGACGATGTGCGGCGGCGTGGCCCCATCGGGGTTGCCCATGCTCATGTCGATGATGTCTTCGCCCCGGCGGCGCGCGGCCAGCTTGAGCTCGGCCGTGATGTTGAAGACGTAGGGAGGGAGGCGGTCGATGCGCGCAAAGCGGCGCTTGCCTGCGGATGAGGACATGTGGAAGAACTTTCACGTGAGCGCCCGGAACCGTCCGAGCGACGTACCCCGCGAGGCGCGGGGCTGGCGTGATGTTATCGCGGCCTTGGTGCGGTTCGCTGTGCGAGCTTCACGCCCGCACCGCGCACCTCGAAGCGCACGGTCTGCAGCACACGCCCATCGCGGCCGAGCAAGCTGAGTTCATGTTGCCCTGGCCATGGCGACCACGCGAGGCGCTCGCCCTGCCCGACCCGTTTGCCGTCGAGCCACCACACACCGCGCTCGCCTTCGAAGGTGATCGCTTGTGCACGTGGTGGCATGTCGGGGTCGAGCGCGAAGATGCTGCCATCGCGCGGGCTGGTGATGCCGAAGCGGCGTGCTGACTTCATCTGCGCGCTGGCTTGCCAGCGTGACTGCGTGGTGCCCGCGAGAAACAACTCGTCGCGTGACGGCTCGCGACTGACCGTCTCGAACTGCACCCGATCGCGCACCACGCCTTGTGGCATCGGCGGCCGTTTCGACGGCTGGCCTTGGTGCAGCTGGCGCACCAGCGCCTGCCACACCGGCGCAGCACCGCTCACGCCACTCACGCGGTGCATGGCTTCGCCACTTGCATTGCCCACCCACACGCCCACGGTGTAGCGATCGGTGAAGCCGATGCACCAGTTGTCGCGCATGTCCTTGCTGGTGCCGGTCTTGACGGCCGCGAAGCCCGGCGTCACGAGCGCACTGTCGAGGCCGAAGGTGAGTGCGCGTGCGGCGTTGTCGGCCAGGATGTCGGTGACGAGGTAGCTGGCTGCCGCGTCGGCCACACGCACCGGCTTGGTCTGGATAGACGATGGGCGCAGGGCGACCGGCGTGAGCACACCGCCATTGGCGAGGCTGCGGTAGGCGTTGGTCAAGGCGAGCAAGGTCACGTCCGCACCACCGAGCGCGAGCGCGTGACCGTAGTAGCCACCCGACTCCGAAAGCGACAGGCCGAGCGCATTCAATCGCGCCAGCACCGCATCGGGCCCGAGCATCGCGCCGACCCGCACGGCTGGCACGTTGAGGCTCGCCCCGAGTGCGCTGCGCGCGCTGACCCAGCCCTTGAAGGCCTTGTCGTAGTTCTGTGGCAGGTACAAGCCATTGCCGGTGTTGAGCTGCGCGGGCGAATCGTCGAGCAGGCTGGCCGGCGTGATCAGGCGGCGCTCGAAGGCGAGGCCGTAGATGAAGGGCTTGAGCGTGGAGCCGGGCTGGCGCCGCGCCAGCACACCATCGACTTCGGCCGCATCCGACAGGCTGCCGCTGGAGCCGACCCAGGCGCGCACTTCGCCGCTCGCGTTGTCGAGCACGACGATGGCGCCGTCTTCGACGTTGCGGCCGTTCAGCTCGGCGAGCTGGCGGCGCAGGGCTTGAACCGCAAACCGCTGCAGCCGCGCGTCGAGCGTGGTGGGCTGGAGCGGCTGACCGCTCAACGGCAGCTGCCGCGCCAGGTGCGGCGCGAGCTGCTCTCCCAGCGGCATGCCGCCGCGCCGATTCAGCGCACTGTGCGCGAGGCCGGTGACGCCTTCGCAAGGCAGCTGCTGCAGCTTCAACACACCGCAGGCGCGCTGGGCCACGCTGTCGGCGCTGGCGTTGGGGCCGCGTAGCAGGGCCGCGGCGATGGCGGCCTCTTGGGCGTCGAGCCCGCTCGGGTGTTTGGCGAACAGGGTCTGCGACAGCGCGTTGATGCCGACCAGCTCGCCCCGGAACGGCACGCGGTTGAGGTAAGCCTCGAGGATCTCGCTCTTCTTCCAGCGTGCGTCGAGCCGCGACGCGGTGAAGGCCTGGCTCACTTTCTGCGTCACGCTGCGCCCGCCAGCGGGGCGCGCGAGTTCGTCGTCCAGCAAGCCCGCCAACTGCATGCTCAAAGTCGACGCGCCGCGCGTGCGCGTGTTCCACACATTGGCCCAGGCACTTTGCGCCACGGCGCTCCAGTCGACACCGCTGTGTTCGTAGAAGCGTTTGTCTTCGCTGAGCACGATGGCGTGCAACAGCGCAGGCGAGGTGTCGCTCAAGGTCACCCAAGGCAGGCGACGCACGGTCTTGTCGACACGCACGGTCTGCATCGGTGTGCCGTGGCGGTCGAGCAAGGTGACATCAGACGGCCGGTGGGCCGCCTTCACCTCGCCAAAGCTCGGGAGCGCCTGTGCTGCACAACACAGGCCGGCCAAGAGCAGGCCCACAGCCCAGTGGCCGCGGGCGCTGAGGTGTCTCAAGGGTCGGGCAGGCGCTGGCATCAGCGCCGAATATAGAGCCCTAGTTCAGGATGCGCCCGCTTTGGCCAATCACGCTGATCTCAACGTAGCTCGATCCCGAGTTGCTGCCTGACGCGTAGTGGACGCGATACCCACCCAGTTCAAATGGCGCGCTGCGCAATGCGGCCATCAGCTTCTCGCGCGTAGGGCTGGAGCCGGCCCGATCGAGTGCGGCAATCACCAGCTTGGCGTTCAGGTAGCCCTCGAGGCCGTAGTACGACAAGGGCGTGTTGGGCGCGTAGGTCGCTACGGCACGCTTGTACTCACGCACGATGTCGAGCTTGTCGCCCCAGGGGTAGGGGATGACCTGTGCCACCTGAATGCCGCGGGACTTTTCGGGGCCGAGTTCGTCCACCAGCTGGTCGGTGCCCACCGGCGAGAGGGCGACGAAGTAGGGGTTCATCTTGGCCTGCCGCATCTGCTTGATGAACTCGGCCGTAGGACGGTAGAGCGTGACCATCACGACCGCCTGCGGCTCCGCCTTGGCGATACCGGCCACAGCGCCCGCCACGTCGACCGAATTGCGCGGCACCGAGGCCACAGCAACCGGTTCCAGCTTGTGGGCCGCCAAGGCCTCTTGCACGCCCTTCAGGCCGGCTTGGCCAAACCCATCGTCCTGATAGAACACGGCCACGCGCTTGATCCCGACGGTGACCAGGTTCTTGACGATGGCGGCGGTCTCGTCGCCATAGCTGGCGCGCAGGTGAAACATCTGGCGGTTCACAGGCCTGCGCAGTGCTTCGGCGCCACTGATCGTGCCGATCAAGGGCACGCCGGTCGCCGTCAACACCGGCAACACAGCAGTCGTCGGAGACGAGCCGTAGAAGCCCATGAGGGCGAATACCTTTTCACTTTCGATGAGGCGCTTCGCATTGGCAACTGCCGGCTCGACTTCGTAGCCATCATCCAGCGCAACCAGCTTCAGCCGTCGACCATGCACACCACCCGCGGCATTGCTCCTCTGGAAGCAGATCTCAATGCCTTCCTTCATCTGCCGACCGTAAATGCCCGTGGGGCCCGACAAGGGAGAAGACATGCCGAGTAGAACCGTCGAATCGGTCACTCCGTCGGCAGCACTCACGACGGGTGCTGCAAAAGCAGCCACCAAGCCCAACAGTCCGATGTGAAGCGGTTTGAAAAACTTGAACATATGCAAACTTCCCATGACGACGGGAGCGTCGGGCGCAACGGGCGGGCCGACCCCACAGCCAATCCCGTGTTGTCGGCTGGCCGTCATCGGACTTGAAGCAAGAAGTCTTTCAAATGAAGTCGAAAGGTGCGATCGGTCACGGTGCTAGCGTGCAACGCAACCGAACCGCAGCACGTCAACCCACCCTCAAGGCTCCACGGCCAGCGCCGCATTCGGCAGCTCACCAAAGGTCTCGGGCGAATACATCGCCTCGACCCGCGTCGGCGGCAGCAAAAACTTGCCGGGGTTGTTCAAGCGCACGGTGTACTCGACCACGTGTTTGCCACGCGGCAAATACTCGTAGTAGCTGCGGAAAGCCTCGAAGCTGCGCTCCTCGAAGGCCGGCCATGCGGTCTGGCTCGGCTTCTCGGTGGAGGTGGCAATGCTCGAATCCCGCCCCAGCCCCGAGCCCAGCAAGGTGGCCCCGCCCGGCACCGGGTCGCTCAGCACCACCCAGGTCATGTCGCTCTGCGCGTCGATCTCCACCCGCACCCGGACCACGTCACCACGCGACCATTTGCTCTTGTCCTTTTGCTCCACCGCGCTGACGCTGCGCGTGAGGGTGTAGCCGGCGCGCAAGGGCGCTTTCAACGGGATGGCAGCCAGGCTTTGCACCGTGAGCCACGGCTTGCCGGCACCTTCTTGCGTGACGCTGAGCGTGCCCGCCGCTTCCGGCCAGGCGAGCTTGACCGCGCCGCCGTCGGCCAGTGCCGCCCAATCGATCACCAGCGGTTTTGCACCCGTGCTCGCGAGCGTCTTGCCGCTCACCTTGACCGATTCAAACTTGGCCGAGAACTTGTCGAGCGCCAGCGAGCCCCACAGGTTGGCGGTGGTCGTGAGCCAGGCACCGCCCCGCTGGCGGGCGAGGCTGCCCACCACCATGCGCGGGATGTCGTCTTTCCAGCTCGGCTCGTCGAGCACCGCAAGGATCAGGCGGGCCGCGTTGGCGTCGGCGCTGTCCATCAGCCACCACCAGAAGTCATCGGCCTCGTTGCTGAAACGCAGCGTGGTGCCGGCGTAGGTGAGGCGGCTGCGCAGGATCTGCTGTGCCTCGGCCAGGCGCTTGGCCTGATCGGGCACGCCCTTCACGCGCTTCAGGATGTTGAACCAGTCGATCACCGCTGCGGTCGGCCACAGGTTGGGCGTGAGGTTGACCGAGCCCAGCATCTTCGGCTGCGCGCGGCCGTAGCGCGACAGCGCTTCAATGGCGGCGAGCTTGCGCACGTCGAGGTCGGCACGCGGTGACCAGAACTTGCGCTCGATGCGGCCTTCGACAAACGCCGTCAAGCCATCGAGCATCTGCGCCTGCGCCGGGCCCGGCAGTGCAAAGCCGGCCTCGTGCGTGGCCGCCAGCACATACGCAGTGAGGCGGTCGCTGCCGCGCGAGCCATCTTCAGCACGCGGCGGGAAATAGCTCGCCAAGCCGTCGCTGTCGAGGTAGGTCGGCAAGGCATTGGCGACCGCGCTCCACAAGGCCGCGTCTTTCAGGCCGACGGCCTTGGAGGTCTTCTGCTCCAGGCAGCTGAACGGGTAGGTCTCGAAGAAACGCCGCATGCCGGGCAGCGCACCGCTCAGCTTGGGCTGTGCCGCGACCAAGATGCCGCCGCGCTTGACGCCACTCTCTGGCAAGGCATCGACCGGCGCGGCAATCGGCAACGTGAACGGCCCGTCGAGCTGCTGCAGCGTGGCCTGCAACACCCGCACCGGCACCGCCGGGCTCACCAGTTGCGTGATCTTCACGCGGTCCTTGCTCTTCTCGCCGCCCTGCTCTTCGGCCGCGGCCTCCCAGGTGATGCTGAAAGCCTCGGGCGGCACGGCCACACCCCAGGTGATCTCTTTGGCAGCGCCTGCGGCCACCACCACGTCTTGTGGTGGGAAGGTCAACGGCGCGCGGGTGATATCCGCCCCGCTGTTCGCCGTGCCTTGCAGCGTCGCGCGCACCTTCATCTCGCGCGCCGTGGTGTTGCGCAGCGTGAGCAAGGCGGTGAACTGGTCACCCTCGCGCACCAGCGGCGGCAGGCCGGCGAGCAGCTGCAGGTCTTGCGTGACACGGATGCTGGTGCTGCCGCTGCCGAACTGCTGCACCCCGGCGTCGGCAATCGCCACCAGCGAGAAGCTGGTCAGCGAGTCGTTGAGCGGCACCTCGACCACCGCCTCGCCATTGGCGTCGAGCACGACCCGGTCTTTCCACAGCAACAAGGTGTCGAACAGTTCGCGCGTGGCGTTCTTGCCGCCCCCACCCCCCGCTGCCACCGCCTTGCGGCCATAGTGCCGACGGCCGATGATTTCGCTCTGGCCGGTGCTGGTTTCCACACCCCAGGGGCGCTGCTGGACCATCGCGTGCAACAGGTCCCACGAGTCGTTGGGCCGCAGTGCGAGCAGGCCTTCGTCGACCGCGGCAAACGCGACCTCGGCGCCGGCCAGCGGCTTGCCTTCGTGCGTGACCTTGATGCGCGCCATCGCCTTCTGGCGGATGCTGTACTGCGGCTTGTCGGCGGTCACGCTCACCTGCAGCGTGTGCTCGGCGATGCCCACCTCGAGCGCGGCCACACCGAGCTTGAACGCGGGCTTGGACAAGTCGACCATCGCGGTCGGCGCCTGGTACTCGCGCCCTTCGTACCAGAACGAGCGAGCCCAGTTGATCGGCTCCTTCCAGCCCCAGGTGAAGAACGAATACCAGGGCACTTCGCGGATGCGCCCACGCAGCGCGAGCACGCTCACGTAGACATTCGGGCCCCAGGTCCTGGCGATCTTCAGCTCGATGGTCGGGTCGTCACCCCGCAGCGTGACCACCTGCGTCGACAGCACGCCCTCGCGTTCCACGCTGACCAGCGCGGTGGCCTCGCGGAACGGCATGCGCACCTGCAGGCGCGCGGTCTCGCCCGGGGCGTAACTCTTCTTCTCGGGCAGCACGTCGATGCGGTCGTCGTTGTCTTGCGCGAACCAGAGCTCGCCCTGGCGCGTGACCCACACGCTGGCGGCGGCTTCGGCCTTGTTGCCACTGCCGTCTTGCGCCTGCGCGATCAGCTCCACCTGGCCGGCGGTGGACAACTCGGCTTCGCACAACAGCAGGCCGCGGTCATCGGTGCTGCCGCTGCACAGGCTGCCGAGCTCAGTCACTTCGCTGCGGTTGTCGTAGGCGTAGAAGCCGCCGACCATGCGCTTGCGGCTGCTGATCACTTGCGCCGAGCGCCCACGCACCTCAACCCGCTGGCCCTTGATCGGCTTGCCGGCGGTGTCGAGCGCGAGCGCCTGGAACTTCACCTTGCCGCGGCTGCTCGCCCACGACCCGGCTTTCACGCCCAGCACCACTGCGCTGGGCCACAGCTTGATGCGGGTGGCGGCGGTCTGCACTTCGCCATTGGGGTCGTTGAAGCTGGCTTCGGCCAACAGCTCGCTGGCGCGGGTGATCTTGGGCAGGCTCTTCAACGTGAGGCTGGCGGCGCCATCCCGGTCGGTGGTCAGCGCCTGTTTGTCGGCCACGAGTTTGCCGTTGCCTTGCTGCCGCTCTTCATCGCCTTCGCTCTCGCTCTGGCTCAGGTCGCGCGGCGGGCTGAAGCTGAAGCCGTCATGGCCAGGGAAGTCGACGCCGCGCTCGCGCAGCAGCGCCGTCACCCGCACCGGGGCCTGGCCCATGCCACCGCCGGAGAAGTAGTTGAGCTGCACGCTGAGCGGCATCTCGGCCGGCGCAATCGCCACCGCCTTGGGGCCGCTCACGCGGGCGTCGACCAGGGGCAGGCGGAACTCTTCGACGCGGAAGTCGCCGCTGCGCCAGCTGCTGCGGCGGGTGTCGTCGCTGATGCCTTCGCGCTCCAGCACCACCTCGTAGACGCCGAGCTTGGCGGCGGCGGGGATGTTCCAGCTCGCCGAGGCGTTGCGCACACCGTTCCATTTCAGCGGCTGCACAAATTCCTGGCCGCTGCCCTGGTGCACGATCTTCATGCGGGTGGGCAGCTCTTCGGGTTTGAGCGAGGCCAGGCCATTCGCGGTCTCGCGGCGCATGAAGTGCTTCATGGACACGGTTTCCCCGGCGCGCAACAGCGTGCGGTCGAACACCGTGTGGGCACGCAGGTCGGCCTGCGCCTCGTTGCTGGTGGGCTGGTTGAAGCGCCACGGCTCCACGCCCTTCTGCCAGCTGCTGAACATGAAGGCCATGTCGGTCGCGCCTTTGGCGGGGGCTTTGCGCGCGGTGACGAAGTAGCCCGCATCGCCCGGGCATTCACCGAGCTGCATCGGCAAGGTCTTGTCGACACGCGCCAGGCCTTGCGCGTCGGTGCGGCCTGCCCACAGGCGCTGGCCGGTGCAGTCGTTGACGGCCACCTCGGCATCGGCGACCGGCTTGCCCTTGTCGAGCGAAGTCACCCAGACCAGGCTGCTCTCGCGGCCGAGCTTGAAGTGCACGCCCAGGTTGGTGACGAGCACGCCGGTGCGCACGTACATCGGCGCCTTCTTGTCGAGCAGCGATTCGCCGAGGCGGCCCGATTCGATCTCGACCACGTGGTAGCCCGGCTCGGGCAGCGGAATGCCCACCACCTCGAACGGGCGCGGGTCCTTGCTTTGCAACTGCGGCAGGTCGAGGCGGCGCACCTCGGCGGCCTTGTTGAGCAGCGACAGCTCGCGGGTGGCCACATAGCGCTGTTGTTTGACGATCTTGCTGCGGCCTTTGGCGTCGGTGACTTTTTCGGAGCTGAACCACTGCGACTCGGGCAGGCCGGCGTCTTGCGCGCTGAGCTGGGTTTCGTGGTGGGTGGCGAGCTTGCGGTACCAGGCGAACACGTCGGCATCGCTGCGCAAGGTCTTGATGCGCACCGCCCCCGCGCTCGCGGCCGGGCGCAAGTCGCCTTGCACATGGCGCAGCGTCAACGGCAGCATGGCCTCGCCTTGCAGCTCGACCACACCGAACGGCGCGGCGGCAAACTTGGCGATCGGCGGTGCATCGCCGGTGGCCACCTGGAGCGGGAAGCTCGCGGCATTGGTGAGCAGCCGCCCGGTGCTGTCTTTCACCTCGCGCGGCAGCTCCAGCGTGAAGCTGGCGTTCTCGGGCAAAGGCGTGGGGAAGCGCAGCTCACGCAGCTCGGTGGCCTTGTCATCTTTGTCGAAAAGCGGCGCCAGCGCGGCGCCCGACGCCGGCTTCAACCGCACACCTTGCGCCACGGCACGCGGCACCGGGGACGAAAAGCGCAGCGTCATCGGGCGGATCGGCAGGCAGGGTGCGTCGGCACGCTCGCGCTCGCAGCTGAATTCGGCAGTGAAGGCCGGGCGCACACGAAAGTCAAAGCGCTGCTCGACGCGCGTCACGATCTTCGGGTTGGCCTGTGCGGCAATGCCCTGGCCCCAGAGGAGGCGCACCGATGCGTCGGCGGGCAAGGGGCGCTGGCAGGCGAGCATCAGCCACTGCGCCGCCTGCTTTTGCAGACGGCGCGCCTTCAGCACCTCATCTCGCACCGTGCCGATCACCACACGCACCGGCACACGCTCGCCAATGCCTTCGATCTCGCAGGCGGCGTTGGCCAGCACGGTGGCCTCGACCGCCGGGCCGTTCAGGCGCAGCAGGAAGTGCTGGTCTTCTTCGATCTGCCCGCCATAGGGCAGGGTCGAGACCACCGCCGGCCCGCCGGTGTTGAAGTTGAACTGGGTCGTGCCCGTCAGGCTGCCGGCCAGCGGCTTCCACTCGGGGCGCGCCGTCACGGCGCAGCGCGTGCCGGGCGGCAGCGCTTCGTCGAAGTCATACAGCCACACCCGGTCGTTGGCCCAGCGGCCGCTGCCCTTGGGCGCGGCCCCTTCACAACTGAGCTTGAACGGGTCGGCTGCGCGCAGGTCGCCCAGGGGCACAACCGCTTCGGAGAACTTGACGGTGAGCTGGCGCACCTGCGCCACTTCGCCTTGCGGCGTCAGGCTGGTGACGGTGGCGGCGTGCGCGGTGGCGCCGACGATGAACGCGGCGACGACAGCGGCGCGTTGGATGAAGCGGTGCATGCAGTGACTCCCTTGCCTTCTTGGGTGGCGGCAAGGATACGGCAGCGCATGGTGGGCAGCCCGAAGAGCGACTCCGTTCGCCCTGAGCCTGTCGAAGGGTGCGCACTGCACGGCGCTGGCTTCGACAGGCTCAGCCCGAACGGTTTTCTTGTGATGGAACCGTCAGCCCTCGGGTCGCTTCTCGTCGAGCTCGCGGCGGCGCACCTGGCTCTCGATTTCGCGCAAGCGCGCGTCGATCACCGAGGCTTCGATGAAGTCGGCCGCCGGGTTGCTGCGCGCGAGCTTCTGGCCGGCACGCAGGCGGTCGACCCCACCGGTGAGGTCGCCCACCGCGATGCGCGACTCGGCCTCGGCGCGCAGCGCACGCAGGCCGTGCCCGAGCTGCTGCCACGAGCGGCCGAGCTGCGACCACACGGTGGCGTCTTGCGGGTGCAGCGTGGTCCAGGTTTGCATCTCTTCGACGCTGCGCTGCAGCGCGGGCTTGTCGAGCCCCATCGCCACCTGGGCCGACAGCAGCATCACCGCACGCGAGGCAGGAGCCCCGTTGCCGCGGGCATACGGCCGAAGTGCGTCGGCCGCACGCGCCGCGTCACCCCGAGCGAGCAGCGACTGCACCTGCAGCAACACCACCTCGCGCTGCGCCTTGGCATCGCTGCGCGGGCTGCCGTTCACCAGGCCGAGGGCGAGCTGCAAGGCGGTGTCGGCCCGTGCCCAGTCGCGCAACAGGGTGGAGGCCAGTGCGCTGGCATAGGCCGCCATCAGCTTGTCGGACACGCTGGCCGTGGGAGGCGCTTCGAGCGCCTGCCAGCGGCGCAGCGCATCGACACGCGAGTCCATCATCACCTTGGCGCGCGCCTGCGCCGCGGTGTGAGCCAGCACGCTGGCCAGCGGCGTGGGCGTGGCCGTGCCCATGCGCGAGCGGGCCTCGCCGATGCGTTCGGCATTGAGCGGGTGGGAGCGCAGGTAGGGGAAGCCACCGCTGTCGTTGAGGCGCGATGACTGGTCGAGCTTCTCGAACATCGCGGCCATGCCGCCGGGCGAGAAACCGGCCTTGGTCAGCACGCCGAAGCCGATGCGGTCGGCCTCGCGCTCCACATCGCGCGAGAAGTTGAGCTGGCCCTGGATGGCCGCCGCCTGGCTGCCGGAGATGATGGCGTTGGCACCATCGGCCCGGTTGCTGCGGCTGGCGGCAATCACGCCGAGGATCATCCCGGCCAGGCCGATCAGCGACTGGCGGGCGCTGTTGGCCATGCCGCGCGCGATGTGGCGCTGGCTGACGTGGGTGAGTTCGTGCGCGAGCACTGAGGCGAGCTCGTCGCGGCTGGTGGTCATCGCGATCAGGCCCAGGTGCACGCCCACAAAACCACCGGGCAGCGCAAAGGCGTTGACACTGCGGTCGCGCACCAGAAAGGCCTCCCAGGCGAACTGCTGGTCGAGGTCGGCGGCAATGTCACCCCGCTCGCGGGCGGCCGCCACCAGAGGCAGCCAGATCGACTGCAGGTACTCCAGCAGCACCGGGTCGTCGAGGTAGTCAGGGTCGCGACGGATGTCGCGCATGATCTGCTCGCCCAGGCGGCGCTCGTTGCCCACGCTGAGGTCGTCCGAGGCTGCTTCGCCGAGGGCCGGCAGGCGGTCTTGGGCCCACACGGGCGGTGCGGCCGGCAACAGCAGGCTCAGGGCGCACAGCCCCGCGAGCAGGCGCTTCGTCAAGGGCAATCGGGTGGATTCGTTCAAAACGGCGAGAGTGTGAGGCGAGCGCGTTGGAGCCAGTTCGAGGCCAGAAGGTTCAGCCCGCAGCCCCGCGATGCGTCGCTATGATGCCAGCGACACATTGCCCGCATGTTTCCCGACCATGTCAACGTCTGCGCCTTCCCCGTCACAACCGTCGTCCCCGCTGACCCACTTCGATGAGCAGGGGCAGGCCCACATGGTCGACGTGTCGGCCAAGGCCGAGACGCACCGCATCGCGCGCGCCAGCGGCGTGATCCGCATGCTGCCGGCCACCTTGACGCTGATCCAGTCGGGTAACGCAAAGAAGGGCGACGTGATCGGCATTGCACGCGTGGCCGCCATCCAGGCCAGCAAGCGCACCGCCGAGCTGATCCCGCTGTGCCACCCGCTGCCCATCACGCGTGTGGCGGTGTCGTTCGAGGTCGATGAGGAGGCGAGCCTGGTGCGCTGCATTGCCCAAGTGGAAACACTGGGCCGCACTGGCGTCGAGATGGAAGCGCTGACCGCCGTGCAGGTGGGCCTGCTCACCATCTACGACATGTGCAAGGCGGCAGACCGCGGCATGGTGATGGGCGAGATCCGGGTGCTGGAGAAGCACGGCGGCAAATCGGGCGACTGGGTCGCCGCGGTCTGAGCCCCGTTCAGCGCAGCTTGAAGTCCTGGTAGGTCAAGCGCCGCGTCGACGGCTTGCACTGGAAGGGCTCGGGCATGCCCGCCGGCCGCTCGGCCTCGCACTCGGCAAAAAACTCCGCCGCATCGGGGTTGCGGAATTCACGCAGGCGCTCGACGAGGTAGCGGGCACGTTCGACATCGCCCTTTTCCGCATAGGCCTTGGCCCAGGCCATCATCAAACGGGTGTCGAGCAGGTAGTGCGGCGCGCGGCGAAACGCCTTCATCGCGGTCGACGGGTGGGTGGCGACGGTGGCTGCCGCGTAGTCTGCATGGTGGGCAAAGAACCAGCTGCGTTGGCCCTGTGCGATGCGGTACGACAAGGGCGTGTCGTCGTCCGCCGAGAAGATGGCCGATACACGCAGGTAGTCGAATACCGACGCCCCAGTGCCCACGATCAGGGCCAGCGACGCACCGATCAGCGAGCGGCGCAACCACGGCGACGCTTTGGCATCCGCTTCGCCTTCATCGGGGCAGGCGTGGCCCAGGCACACGCCCAGAGCAAATGCCGTCGGCAACAGGAAGTAGGCGTACCACAGCGGGTACTCCAGCATGCTGTGCACCACCATCATCAGCACCATGATGAAGGCGGCGCGCACGGTGAGGCTGTCAGCGGCCGAGGCCGTGCGACAGGCCACGAACGCCTTCCACAGTGCCCACGCGAGCAAGCCCAGCACCAGCGTGCCGAGCGGGATACCGAGCTCGACCAGCAACTGCAGCGGCAGGTTGTGCGTGTGGTCGAAGAAAGCCACCGGCCGCCCCGGGAAGGGGGTGAGCGACCAGGCAAAGTTGAACTCGCCCCA
>NZ_JADMJX010000235.1 GCF_018780185.1 Rhizobacter sp. | reverse complement strand
CCCACCTGGATGTGCTGCAGGCGCGAGGTGAGCGGGCCGTCGGGCACCTTGATGCTCAGGAATTCGAGCGTGTCGTCCCAGTGCGGGCTGACCACGCTGTAGGCGCGCAGCAGCGGCTTGCCATCGACCATCAGGCCGATCATCGTGAACTGACCGCTCTGGAAACGAAAGCCCGGGTCGCGGGTGCAGGTGAAGGAAAACTGGCGATCCGTCCAGTGGCGAACCGACAGCACCTTGGCGTCGAAGAGGTTGCTCATGCAGGGCTTCTCAATGAAAGTGCGTGCAGCGAGAGTGCATGCAGGTAAGGCCAGGGGTAGATGCCCCGGTCGTGGCCGTCGTTGAAGATGAGTTGCAAACCAAACTCGCCGATGGGGTGGAGCTGGGTCAGCGCGGTGGCTTCAGCCGCCACAAACGGGCGGCCGGCGCGACGCGTATTCTCGCAGGCCGCGCACTTGCAGGCCTCGCGCAGCTCGCGCGAGCCCAGCCAGGCCTGCACCCCGTCGTCCCATTGCAACTCCAGCTGGCCGGAGGCCTCGTGCCACACGATGCCTTGCGGCTGCACCGCCATCACACCACCTCGCCCATGCCCTGCGGGCCGATCTCGGTGCAAATGCCCGCCAACCCGCCCTCGCTCAGCTCGCCCCCCATCGCGGCCAGGCTCTCCTCGCGGATCAACCCCTTGATCTGCCGCACCAGGGCCGCGAACTCCGGCGTTTCGGCCATCTGCGGAGTGCGCGGGCGCGCAAGCGGCACGGTCAGCTCGGCCTTGATGCGCCCGGGCCGCGCCGTCATCACGTAGATGCGGTCGGAGAGGAACACCGCCTCGTCGATGTCGTGCGTGATGAAGAGCACCGAGATGCGCAGGCGCTGCCACATGTTGGTCAGGATCTCCTGCATCACCACGCGGGTCTGCGAGTCGAGCGCGCCGAAGGGCTCGTCCATCAGCAGCACCTGCGGGCTGGTGGCCAACGCGCGCACGATGCCCACACGCTGTTTCATGCCGCCCGAGAGCTGGTCGGGGTAGTGGTTCTCGAACGAGAGCAGCCCGGCCAGGCCCAGCAGCGTGCGCGCCTGCGTCTCGCACTCGCTGCGCGAGCTGCCCTTCATCTTGAGCCCGAACTCGACGTTCTTGCGCACCGTCATCCAGGGGAAGAGCGAGTACTGCTGGAACACCACGCCGCGGTCGGAGCCGGGGCCGGTGATGGTCGCGCCATCGAGCATCACCTGCCCGGCGCTCGGCTTGATGAAGCCGGCCACCACGTTGAGCAGGGTCGACTTGCCGCAGCCCGAGGGCCCGATCAGCGAAACGAACTCACCCGGGCGCACATGGATCGAGGCACTCCTGACCGCCTCGACCTCGCCGCCCTTGACGTTGAAGCGGATGGCGAGATCGCGCACATCGACCCGCCCCTGAGAAGCGACTGCATTCATGTGCGCGCCCCGTTCGACGAGTACGCCTGCCACGGCATGGCCGCCTTGGCCAGCAGGCGGATGGCTCCGCTGCACAAGAGCCCCAGCACGCCGATCGTGATCATCCCGAGCGCGATCTCGGCGTAGCTGATCAGCGAGTAGGCCTCCCAGGTGAAGTAGCCGATGCCGAACTGCCCCGAGATCATCTCGGCCGCGATCAGCGACACCCAGGCCACGCCCATGCCCACCGCGAGGCCGGTGAAGATGTGCGGCATGGCTCCGGGCAGCACCACGTGGCGCAAGAGGCTCGGCTCGCTCGCACCCAGCGTGCGGGCGGCGCGCAGCAGCACCGGGTCGAGGCTTTCGACGCCGTGCACGGTGTTGAGCAGGATGGGAAAGAAGGCACCGAGGAAGGTGATGAAGACGATGCTCACCTCGTTGCTCGGCCACAGCATGATCGACATCGGCACCCAGGCAATCGCCGGGATCGGGCGAAACACCTCCATCGCCGGCAGCGTGAGCCCGCGCACCCAGCGGTAGCGCCCAATCAGCACGCCCAGGCCCACGCCGAGCAGCGTGGCGACCGCAAAGCCGAGCAGGATGCGGCGCACGCTGATGCCGATGTTGGTGACGAACTTGGCCGACTCGTTGACCTCGACCACCTTCTCGAACACCTGCGCCGGTGTCGGGATGTTGTTGAAGCGCACGTAGGCGTCGAGCTTGTACTGCGTGGCCAGTTGCCAGAACAGCAGCACGCTGCCGATCGACACCCCCGCCATCGCCCACAGGCCCAGGCGGCCTTGCCAGAAGCGTTGCCACGCGCCCGGCGACTTGGCAGCCGCCAGCGGCAGCGGCAAGGGTGTGACGCTCGCGCCGATGTGCGACGCGGTGGTGGCGGCGCGCGGCACGGCGTCGTCACGCGGCGCCACGAAGTCTTCAACCCGCTGGATGGCTGCCATGGTTCACTTGCCCGAAGTGGCCAC
>NZ_JADMJX010000047.1:1332-2401 GCF_018780185.1 Rhizobacter sp. | reverse complement strand
CAACGTGCGCGCCGGCAGCATCATCGGCAGCGGCACCGTGAGCAACAAGGACTGGACGCACGGCTACTCGTGCGTGGCCGAAAAGCGCGCCATCGAGACCATCGAACACGGCGAGCCCAAGACCGAGTTCATGAAGTTCGGCGACACCATCCGAATCGAGATGAAGGGGCTGGACGGGCAGACGGTGTTCGGGGCGATCGACCAGGCGGTGACGCCGTTGAACCCCGACGCTGCCGCATGAAGCGGGCCGAGCGCAGGGCCGCCATCGGCCAGAGGCCGATGGCCTTCCGCAGGCACAGACAGTCCGCAGGGACTGTCTGTGTCCGGCTCCAGCTCGCCAAGCCGGCCCGCATTCCCTCGGGGGATCGACGGACGTACCCGTCTGGCGAGGGGCGGTCATCCCCATGAACGAGTTTCCGCGCACGCTCAAGATCGCCACGGTGTGGCTGCTCTTGGGCGTGGGGGTGTTTCTCGGCATTCGCAGCTGGGAGCACAACCAGCAGCAGTCGCGCTTTCAAGCGTCGGGCGGCGTGATCGAGATTCGCCGTGGCCCCGATGGCCACTACCACTGGCCGGGCAGCATCAACGGGCTGGACGTCGACTTCCTGATCGACACCGGTGCCACCGGCACGGCCATGTCGCAGGCCATGGCGCGCGAGCTGGGCTTGCAGGCCGTGGGCCGGGTGCAGAGCAACACCGCCGGTGGCGTGGTCACCGGCGAGGTGGTGCGGGCCGACGTGGTGCTGCAAGGCGGCGTGCGGGTCGAGCGCCTGGCCATCACGGCGCTGGCGGGTTTGAGCGACCGCCCGCTCCTGGGCATGGACGTTCTGGGCAAGTTGCATTGGCGACAACGTGATGGCCTGTTGACCATCGACACCGGGGCGGGGCGATGACAAGCGCCCGCCGTTGGCGCAGCACGCTGGCGGTGGCCTGCTTTCTCTTCATCGGCTTGCAGGCGCTGGCGCAAAGCCCGGCGCCGGCCGACTGCCCGCCGCAGGCCAGCATGCCCACGGCCGAAGAGCGCGCCAAGCTCAGCGAGCAGGCGCGTGACCGCGGCTTTCTCTGGCGC
>NZ_JADMJX010000047.1:0-1232 GCF_018780185.1 Rhizobacter sp. | reverse complement strand
TGCGCTTGGCCTGTGCCCCGAGCGAGATGCTCACGGCCATGTCGCCCGAGATGGTGGGCGCCTTGCTGGTGATGATGTCGGTGCGGCGTGACGGCCTCGACGCCAACTACGGCATCGACCCCGCGCTGGCCCACCTGGCGCGGCGCGAAAAGAAGACCCTGGTGTCGCTCGAAACGCCCGAGCTGCAGCTCAAGCTGATGCGCAGCCAGTCGGCCACCGACCTGCGTGAAAGCCTGGAGAAAATGCTCTCCGACCTGGAGCAGGACCGCGCCCGCCCGCTGCTGCTGCGCGTGGCCCAGGTGTGGGCCGAAGGGCGCGACGACGAGCTGGAGCGCTACCGCGAGTGGTGCGATTGCGCCCACACCGAGCTGGAGCGGGCCACCCTGAAAGCCATGCTCGATGACCGCCACCCCGCGATGGCCGAGCGAATCGACGCGCTGCACAGCGGGGGCCAGACGGTGTTTGCCGCCGTCGGCAGCCTGCACCTGTTTGGCCCCCAGTCCTTGCCGGCCTTGATGGCTCAACGCGGGTACCGCGTTGAGCGCATCAGCTTCAAACCCTGATCAATTGATGCTCAGCGTGTAGGTGCCGGCTGTCGCACCAACACCACCGCTGTAGTACCGCACCCGCACGTAGTAGGTGGCTGCCGCACTGCCGCTGTTGGTGACGCTCACGCTGTCGACCAGACCGGTGCCCTTGACGCTGCTGCCCACCTGCCGGCCGCTGCTGTTGTAGACGTAGAGGTCGTAGTCGGAGCTGGCATTGGGCGTGAGCCGGCTGGTGAAGGTGGTGCCTGCCGGCACGCTGACGCGGAAGTAGTCGGTGTCGCTGCTGCTCGCCATCGTGCCGTTGATGGTGGTGCCGCGGGTCACGGCCTGCGCCGTGCCGGTGCTGTTGTTGGGCTCGACCTCGTTGCCCGGCGGCGGGGGCGGCGGGGGCGGTGGGGTCACGCCGCCAGCGGCGTCGACCGCCGCGTTGGCGTCGACGATGCCGGTGCCGCACTGCGAGCAGGTGGCCGGGAAGGCGCGTGTCGAAGCCTGCAGCCGCGTCAACACCTCATCGGGCGTGAGGGCAGGGTTGCGTGACAGCATCAGCGCGACCACGCCGGCCACGTGGGGCGCGGCCATCGAGGTGCCCTGGTACCAGGCATAGGCGTCGGCGCCGGGCGCGGCAGCGCCGTTGTTCAGTGTCGACAAGATGCCGTTGGCGGCGCTGCTGCGCACGTCGCCACC
>NZ_JADMJX010000004.1 GCF_018780185.1 Rhizobacter sp. | reverse complement strand
AGGTAGTGGCCGTTGAAGACGATCTTCTGCATGTCGACCTCGGCCCAGCGCACGCGCAGGCGCTCGACGAACCGGAACTCGCTTCTTTTCATGGGTGGAGAGCTTTCTTCAATGCAGAGGCGGCAAAGTCCATGGCCGCACCCGCCTCGGGCAGGGCGCGCGCCATCTTGATGAAATCGTGCGTGACACCACGGTACAGCTCCAGCTCGACCGCCACGTGCGCGGCACGCAGCTTGTCAGCATAGGCCACACCTTCGTCGACCAGCGGGTCGCACTCGGCGAGGATCACGCAGGCCGGTGCGGTGCCTTCGGCGTCGTCGGCGTTGAGCGGCGCGAAGCGCCAGTCGTGGCGCTGTTCGTGTGCGATGTAGTGGTCAAAGAACCATGCGATGCCATCACCTTCGAGCAAGAAGCCGCTGGCGAACTGCTCGTGCGAGGGCGTGTCTTGATGCGCGGTGGTGCCGGGGGTGATGAGCAGTTGCAGTGCGAGCGGCAGGCCGATGTCGCGCGCATGCAAGGCACTCACGGCGGCGAGCGTGCCGCCGGCGCTGTCGCCACCCACGGCGAGGCGCGAGCCGTCGAGCCCGAGTGTGTGGGCGTGCTGGTGCAGCCAGGTCATCGCGGCCCAGCTGTCGTTCACGGCGGTCGGGAATGGGTGCTCGGGTGCCAGCCGGTAGTCCAGCGCCACCACGGCCACGCCGCTGCGCAGCGCGAGCTGGCGGCACAGGCTGTCGTGCGTCTCCAGGTTGCCGATGGTGAACCCGCCACCGTGCAAATACAGCAGCACGGGCAGGCGCTCGTGGCTGGTCGCATAGAGGCGCGCGGGCAGCATCACCCCATCGGTAGCCGGCAATTCAAGCTCTTGCACCCGGGCCAACGGCGCGCGCGGCAAATCGAGCACTTCGGAGCGCAGCGTGTAGGAGCGGCGCGCCTCGCGCAGCGGCATGTGGTGCAAGAGCGGCATGCCTGCGCGATGAATGCGCTCGAGCACGCCGCGCATGGCCGGGTTCAGAAGATGTCTACTCACGGGTGACTGAAGGCAGACCGATGGGATGTACCGATGGGACGCCGCAGTGTGCCAGAGCATACTGAGCAGACCGTCGATCCACAGAGCTCCGCCGAGCGTTCGCACCATGGCCTTCATCAACTACATCACGCAGATCCAGCTCGACTACGGCACCGTGTCGATGCTGCCGCAAGAATGCGAGCGCATCGGCATGCGCAAGCCACTGGTCGTCACCGACGCCGGCGTGCGCGCGGCCGGCGTGCTCGACAAGGCGCTGGCAGCGCTCGGCGAAGTCCCGCACGCCGTGTTTGACCAAACCCCGTTCAACCCGACCGAAGCCGCGGTGCGCGCCGCCGTCGAGGTCTACAAGGCCAACGGGTGCGACGGCCTCATTGCGGTCGGAGGTGGCTCCAGCATCGACCTCGCCAAGGGCGTGGCGATTGCCGCCACCCACCCCGGCCCGATGAAAACCTACGCCACCATCGAAGGTGGCAGCACCAAGATCACCGACGCCGTGGCACCGCTGATCGCCGTGCCCACGACCGCCGGCACCGGCAGCGAGGTGGCGCGCGGCGCCATCGTGATCGTCGACGACGGCCGCAAGCTCGGCTTTCACAGCTGGTCGCTGGTGCCGCGCACCGCCATCTGCGACCCGGAGCTGACGCTCGGCCTGCCCGCCTGGCTGACGGCCGCAACAGGCATGGACGCCATCGCCCACTGCATGGAAACCTTCATGGCCCCGGCCGTCAACCCACCCGCCGACGGCATCGGCCTCGATGGCCTGGAGCGCGGCTGGAAGCACATCGTGCGCGCGACCGAAAACGGTGCCGACCGCGAAGCGCGCTGGAACATGATGTCGGCCAGCATGCAAGGCGCGATGGCGTTCCAAAAGGGCCTGGGCGCCGTGCATTCGCTCAGCCACAGCCTGGGCGGCGCCAACCCCAAGCTGCACCACGGCACGCTGAACGCGATGTTCCTGCCCGAGGTGGTCAAGTTCAATGCCGGCGCCGAGTCCATCCAGCGCGAGCAGCGGTTGCAGCGCATGGCGCACGCGATCGGCATTGGCTCCTGCGACAGCAAGGGCACCGAGTTGGCCGAGGCGCTGCGCGAGCTGAACAAGCGGCTGGGTCTGCCTTCTGGCCTGCGCGCGATGGGTGTCAGCGAAGACATGTTCGACCGCATCATCGACGGCGCGATGAAAGACCATTGCCACAAGACCAACCCGCGCGTGGCCACCGAAGCGGAGTACCGCGAAATCATCGCGGCGTCGATGTAAGCGCACCTTCGGTGCGACGCGAAAGACAGGGGGCATTGGCTCCGTTCATGTCCCCCGCGTCGGGCTGCGCCCGCCACTCCTCCTTTACATCACTGCGCCAATGCCCCCTGCCCTTCGCTTGGAAAGGCCACGGCGTTGGCAAGAGCGCTGGGTCGGGGTGCCGTGCGCAGTGAAGTAAAGGAGGAGGCGATGGCCGAAGGCCATTGCCGGGGGACATGAACGGAGCACGGCACCCCGGCCCGGCGCTCTCGCGCGGAACACGGCGCAAATGAAAAAGGCCCGAAAGCGTGAACGCCATCGGGCCTGTCTCTCTCGTCAATCAAGCAGCAACTCGTAAGAGCTGCGCCTGCAACAACGATCTCAGTGGAACTGCTCTTCTTCGGTCGAGCCAGTCAGCGCCTTGACCGAGGACGAACCGCCCTGGATCACGGTGGTCACGTCGTCGAAGTAACCGGCGCCCACTTCTTGCTGGTGCGACACGAAGGTGTAGCCCTTTTCGCGAGCGGCGAATTCCTTCTCTTGAACCATTTCGGTGTAGTGCTTCATGCCTTCGCCGCGGGCGTAAGCGTGGGCAAATTCGAAGGTGTTGTACCAGTTGATGTGGATGCCGGCGAGCGTGATGAACTGGTACTTGTAGCCCAGTGCCGACAGGTCTTCCTGGAACTTGGCGATCGAACGGTCGTCGAGGTTCTTCTTCCAGTTGAACGACGGCGAGCAGTTGTACGACAGCAGCTTGCCCGGGCACTTGGCGTGCACGGCTTGCGCGAATTCACGGGCAAAGCCGATGTCGGGGGTGCCGGTTTCGCACCACACCAGGTCAGCGTAGGGGGCGTAAGCCACACCACGGCTGATGGCTTGCTCGAGGCCGTTGGCCACGCGGTAGAAGCCTTCTGGCGTGCGCTCGCCGGTCAGGAAAGGCTTGTCGTTGGCGTCGTGGTCGCTGGTGATCAGGTTGGCGGCTTCAGCGTCGGTACGGGCCAGAACGATGGTGTTGACGCCCATCACGTCAGCGGCGAAACGAGCGGCAATCAGCTTCTCGCAGGCTTCTTGCGTCGGAACCAGCACCTTGCCACCCATGTGGCCGCACTTCTTCACAGCGGCGAGCTGGTCTTCGAAGTGCACGCCGGCGGCGCCGGAGGCGATCATGTTCTTCATCAGTTCGAAGGCGTTCAGCACGCCACCGAAACCGGCTTCAGCGTCGGCCACGATCGGCAGGAAGTAGTCGATGAATTCCTTGTGATCCGGGCCAATGCCACGCGACCATTGAATCTCGTCAGCGCGCTTGAAGGTGTTGTTGATGCGGCGAACCATGGTCGGCACCGAGTCGTAGGCATACAGCGACTGGTCGGGGTACATGGTTTCGGAGGTGTTGCCGTCGGCGGCGACTTGCCAGCCCGACAGGTACACGGCTTCGAGGCCAGCCTTGGCTTGCTGCATGGCTTGGCCGGCGGTGATGGCGCCGAAAGCGTTGACGTAACCCTTCTTCGAGCCGCCGTTGATCTTGTTCCACAGCGTTTCAGCACCGCGCTTGGCCAGGGTGTACTCGGGCTGCAGGCTGCCGCGCAGGCGCACGACGTCAGCGGCGGAGTAGCCGCGCTTCACGCCCTTCCAACGGGGGTTTTCGGCCCAGTCTTTCTCAAGGGCGGCGATCTGTTGTTCACGGGTCAGGTTGGTCATGTCGAACTCCAAAAGGATGTTGCTGAAGACGAGAGAGAAACGAAGAAATCTGGGCTCAAGGATAGCGCTCACCATCCGGGAGCGGAAGACTTGTGTCTTATATAAGACTACAAATATTGCCCATATGAATCAAATACTTAGTCTTCGCATTTCTGGATGCGAAATCGATTCTTCTCAGATGGAAAGAAATGCCGCGCCGCAGCATTGTCAAATATCGTAATGCGAAAACGCCATTCCTGCATGTGAAAGCTCGAGGCCCATGGCAAGCTCACGCCATGAGTTCATTTGCCTTTCTCTCGGGCAACACCTTTCTGCGTGCGCCCCACTTGCCCGCAAGCACGCCCTATGCCGTGGCTGGCATCGCCTGGGACGGCTGCGTGACCAACCGCGCCGGTGCGCGCTTCGGCCCGCGTGCCATCCGCGAGGCCAGCCACATGCTGTGCGACGGCACGCACCCGCACTTCAACCTCAGCCCTGAAGGCCAGCTCGGCGACGCCGGTGATCTGGCCCTGCCCAACACCAGCCTGGAAACCATGCGCGCCGCGATGGGCCCGCAGGTGGAGCCACTGATCCGCGCGCACCACATGGCCTGGCTGGGTGGCGACCACTCCATCACCCTGCCCTTGTTGCGCGCCTACAAGGCCTGGCTGGGCAAACCATTGGCGGTGATTCATTTCGACGCCCATTGCGACACCTGGACCGACCACTTCGGTGAGCCCAGCGGCCATGGCACCTGGGTGTACGAGGCGATGCAGGAAGGTCTGGTCATCAACGAATGCTTCACCCAGCTGGGCATCCGCTCGGCGGGGCTGCGCGAAGCGCGCGAATATGTGCAGGATCAAGGTGGCCAGGTGTTCACCGCGCGATCCTTGCGGGGCCTCGAAAACCCCAATCAGCTTGCACCGGTGAGTGCTGCCATCCGCACCCGCCTCGCCGAACACGGCAACCCGCCCGTGTACCTCAGCCTCGACATCGACTGCCTCGACCCCGCCTTCGCCCCCGGCACCGGCACGCCCGAGCCGGGCGGCATGAGCACCAACCAGGTGCTCACGCTGCTGGAAGAGTTGGCCGACCTGCCTTTCGTGGGCATGGATTGTGTAGAGGTCTCGCCGCCGTACGATCACGCTGAGTTGACCAGCTATGCCGCCGCCTGTTTTGTCTGGACCTACCTCTGCGGGCGCCTGGCACACCCCAAACCCTGATTGGCTGAGCAACCAAAAGTTGCCGCTATTGATTTACCTGATGAATCACCCCCTCTGAAGGAGACCCCCATGTCAAAAAACCTCGATGCCTACTGGATGCCCTTCACGGCCAACCGCCAGTTCAAACAAGCGCCCCGCCTGATCTCGCGCGCCGATGGCATGCACTTCTGGACACCCGACAACCGCCAGGTGCTCGACAGCATTGCCGGTCTGTGGTGCGTGAACGCCGGCCATGCGCGGCCGAAGATCGTCGAGGCGATTCGCCAGCAGGCGAGCGAGATGGACTTTGCGCCGCCCTTCAACATGGGCCACCCCAAACAGTTCGAGCTGGCCGAGCGTCTGGTGAAGCTCACGCCGCCGGGGCTCGACAAGGTGTTCTATGCGAACTCGGGCTCCGAGGCGGTGGAGACGGCCTTGAAGATGGCCCTGGCCTACCACCGTGCACGCGGCGAAGGCCAGCGCACCCGGCTCATCGGCCGCGAGCGCGGTTACCACGGCGTCAATTTCGGCGGCATCTCGGTGGGCGGCATGGTCGCCAACCGCAAGATGTTCGGCACGCTGCTCGCGGGAGTCGACCACATCCGCCACACCCACGACCCACGCAACGCCTTCAGCAAGGGCCAACCGGAGCACGGCGCCGAGCTGGCCGATGACCTCGAGCGGCTGGTCGCGCTGCATGACGCCTCGACCATCGCCGCCGTGATCGTCGAGCCTGTGGCCGGCTCCACCGGCGTGCTGCTGCCACCCAAGGGTTACCTGGAACGGCTGCGCAGCATCTGCGACAAGCACGGCATCTTGCTGATCTTCGACGAGGTCATCACCGGCTTCGGCCGCCTCGGCTCGCCCTTTGCCGCGACGCACTTCAATGTCACGCCCGACCTGATGACGGTGGCCAAGGGCCTGACCAATGGCAGTGTGCCCATGGGTGCGGTGTTCGCACACCAGAAGATCTACGACGCCTTCATGAACGGCCCCGAGCACATGATCGAGTTCTTCCATGGCTACACCTACTCGGGCCACCCGCTGGCTTGCGCCGCGGCGCTCGGCACGCTCGACACCTATGCCGACGACGGCCTGCTCACACGCGGCAGCAAGATGGCCGCGACCTTCGAGAACGCCGTGCATTCGCTCAAAGACATGCCCAACGTGGTCGACATCCGCAACATGGGGCTGGTGGGTGGCATCGAGCTGGCCCCCATCCCGGGTGAGCCGGGCAAGCGTGCGTTCTCGGTGTTTCTGGACTGCTGGGAAAAGGGTCTGCTGATCCGCACCACCGGCGACACCATCGCACTCTCGCCACCGCTGATCATCGAGAACAAGCACATCGACCAGATCATCGGTACCGTGTCCGACGCGCTGAAGCGCGCAGCATGAGCTTTCTGCGCACCGACGACGAACTGGCGCGTCACTCTTACTACAACGCGACCGCACCACGCACGCAAGGTTTCGCCGCCTTGCAGTCCAGCGTGGACTGCGACGTGGCCGTGGTCGGCGGCGGCCTGGCCGGGTTGTCGGCCGCCATCGAGCTGGCCGATCGCGGCTACAGCGTGGTGGTGCTCGAAGCCCAGCAGGCCGGCTGGGGCGCCTCGGGCCGTAACGGTGGGCAGGCGCTGGCTGGCCTGGCCTGCGACCAGTCGGTGATCGAAACCCAACTGGGCATGGAGGCCGCGCGGCGCGTCTGGGCCATGACACTGGAGGCGCTGGATCTCATCAAGCAGCGCTGCGAACGTTTTGACATCGATTGCGACTGGCAACCCGGCTACCTCAGCCTGGCCACCAGTGCCCGCAAGTCGCGCGAGTTGCGGGCCATGCATTCGCACCTGCAGGCCCACTATGGCGACACCAGCACCTGGATCAATGCTCAAGAGCTGCCGAAATGGATCGCCAGCCCGCGCTTTCACAGCGGCGTGTACGACGCGCGCTCGGGGCACCTGCATCCCCTGAAATACAGCCTCGGCCTCGCGCGTGCCGCCGCCAGCCTGGGCGTGCGCATCTACGAAAACAGCGCCGTCACCGCCCTGACGCCTGGCCCCACAGCCAGGCTGAAAACGGCCCAGGGCGAAGTACGCGCCTCGCACGTGCTGCTGGCCGGCAACGTGTACCTGCAAAACCTGGCGCCGACCTTGGCGCCGCGCATCATGCCGGTCGGCACCTACATCGTGGCCTCCGAGCCCATCGAGCCGGCGGTGCTGCATTCGTTGATCCCGACGCGCTCGGCGGTGTGCGACACCAACTTCGTGCTCGACTACTTCCGCCCCACGGCCGACCACCGCATGCTCTACGGCGGGCGGGTGAGCTACAGCACCGCCACGCCACGCAACCTCGCGGCCAGCATGCAAAAGCGCATGGCGCGCACCTTCCCCCAGCTGGCCGACACCCAGGTCGAGTACGCCTGGGGCGGGTTTGTCGACATCTCGATGAACCGCGCGCCCGATTTCGGGCGCCTGGGCCCGAACGTCTACTACCTGCAAGGCTTCTCTGGACACGGCCTCGCACTCACCGGGCTGGCTGGCAAGCTGGTGGCCGAGGCCATCGCCGGCAACGCCGAGCGGTTCGACACCTTCGCCCGCATCCGCCATCGCAATTTCCCGGGCGGGCAGCTGCTGCGAACACCGGCGCTCGTGCTCGGCATGGCCTACTACCAGATGCGCGACATGCTCTGATTCCCATGCAACTTGCTGTGCCGAGGTTGACTTCGGCCATAAGCCGGGCACACTGTTTGCTCACAAACGGTATACAGAAAGCCCAGTGTGCGAGCGGCCAAAAACCGCGGTACAGCAAGCCCAATGAACGCCTCTTCTCCGCCTAGGCCGGTACACCAAAAGCCGGTCGTGTTGATTCCCGCCTGCAACCGCATGATCGGGGCACACCCCTTCCACGTCGCCGGCAAGAAATACATCGACGCAGTTCGCCTGGCCGGGTGCCTGCCGCTCATCGTGCCCTTCGTGCACGCCAGTGAGGTCGACGAGCTGCTCGACCATGCCGACGGCGTGCTGCTCACTGGCTCGCCTTCCAACGTCCACCCCAGCCACTTCGGCGAAGAGGTGTACGACACCACCCTGCCGCTCGACACCGACCGCGACGCCTGGACGCTGCCGCTGATCCCGCGGGCGTTGCAGCGCGGCATCCCGCTGTTTGCCATCTGTCGCGGCTTCCAGGAGGCGAACGTCGCCCTGGGCGGTAGCCTGCACCAGGCCGTGCAAGACGTGCCCGGCCAGCGTGACCACCGCGGTGCCACCGAAGGCCCGGCCGAGCTGCAATACGGCCTGGCGCATGAAGTGCATGTCGAAGCCGGTGGGCTGCTGTCGTCGATCGTCGACCAGGCCGAGTTCCAGGTGAACTCGGTGCACGGCCAGGGCGTCAAGCGGCTGGCCGCCGGCCTGCGCGTCGAAGCGCGTGCACCCGACGGCCTGGTCGAGGCCTTCTCGATGCCCGAAGCCCGCTCGTTCAACCTGTGCGTGCAGTGGCACCCGGAGTGGCAGGCCGCACACAACCCGATTTCACTGAAGCTGTTCAAGGCCTTCGGCGCTGCCTGCCAAACCTTTCGCAACCACAGAGAACCCCACCACGACCCTGACCGATAGCGGCCCCCGGTCGCTTCGCTGCTGCCCCGAGGGGCGCCGTCCAGCTTGGGGCGGCCCGGCGCCGGACACATCCAGGCGCTCCTCTCCCGAATCAAAATAGAACAGGTGACGTGATGGTGGACAAGAACAACTTCAATTTCAGCGACCTGGAGCAATGGCTCAACGACAGGCGCGTGACCGAGATCGAGTGCCTCGTGCCCGACCTCACCGGAGTGGCCCGCGGCAAGATCCTGCCGCGCGAAAAATTCACAGAAGACCGCGGCATGCGGCTGCCCGAGGCCATCGTGGCCATCGGCGTCACGGGTGAATTCCCTGAAGAAGGCCCGTACTACGACGTGATCCATGCGACCGATCGCGACATGCACCTGCGCCCCGACCCGAGCACGGTGCGCATCGTGCCCTGGGCCGTCGACCCCACGGCGCAAGTGATCCACGACTGCTTCGACCGCGACGGCAAGATCATTCCCTATGCGCCGCGCTCGGTGCTGCGCAACATCTGCGACCTCTACGCCGCCGAGGGCTGGGACCCGGTGGTCGCGCCCGAGCTCGAGTTCTACCTGATCGAGCGCAACGCCGACCCCAACACCCCGTTGCGCCCACCGAAGGGCCGCAGCGGCCGCGCCGAGACCTCGCGCCAGGCCTATTCGATCGACGCGGTGAACGAGTTCGACCCGCTGTTCGAAGACATCTACGCCTACTGCGAGCAGATGGAGCTCAACGTCGACACCCTCATCCACGAGGTGGGCGCGGGCCAGATGGAGATCAACTTCTTCCACGACCACCCGCTGGGCCTGGCCGACGAGGTGTTCTTCTTCAAGCGCACCATCCGCGAGGCGGCGCTGCGCCACGAGATGTATGCCACCTTCATGGCCAAGCCCATGGCCAACGAGCCGGGCAGCGCGATGCACGTGCACCAGAGCATCTTGAACAAGGCCACGGGCAAGAACATCTTCAGCAACCCCGATGGCTCGCCCAGCAAGGAGTTCTTCTGGTACATCGGCGGCCTGCAGAAGTACACGCCGGCCGCGATGGCGCTGTTTGCACCCTACGTGAACTCGTATCGCCGCCTCGCCCGCTCGACGGCCGCGCCGATCAACATCCAGTGGGGCACCGACAACCGCACCGTGGGCATCCGCTCGCCGGTGGCCACGCCGGCAGCACGCCGCATCGAAAACCGCGTGATCGGCGCCGACGCCAACCCCTATGTGGCGCTGGCTGCCACCCTGGCCTGCGGCTACCTGGGCATGAAAAACAAGATCGAGCCGGCCGCCGAATGCAAGGGCGACGCCTACCTGTCGGAGTACCAGTTGCCCCGCTCGCTGAGCGAAGCGCTGGGCTGGCTGGCCGATGAAAAAGACCTGCACGACGTGCTGGGAAAATCCTTCATCACGGTGTATTCCGAGGTCAAGGAAATCGAGCACGACGAGTTCATGAAAGTCATTTCGCCGTGGGAGCGCGAGCACCTGCTGCTGCATGTATAGAAAGCATGCCCCCGTTTCTCCGTTCGGGCTGAGCCTGTCGAAGCCGGCGCTGTGCACCACGCCCCCTTCGACAGGCTCAGGGCGAACGGACACTACCCAACCATGATGAATACAAGAACCACCCAAGACTGGCAAGCAGCCGACGCGGCGCACTACCTCCACCCTTTCACCGATTTCAAGGCGCTCGCCAACAAGGGCTCGCGCGTCATCACCAAGGCCGACAACATCTATCTCTGGGACAGCGAGGGCCACAAGATCCTCGATGCGATGTCGGGCCTGTGGTGCGTCAACGTCGGCTACGGCCAACAGGAGTTGATCGACGCGGCCACAAAGCAGCTCAAGACCCTGCCCTTCTACAACTCCTTCTTTCAGACCGCCACGCCACCCGCGATCGAGCTGGCCGAGTTGCTCGCGCAGGTGACGCCGCCGCAGTTCAAGCACGTGTTCTTCGCCGGCTCGGGCTCTGAAGCCAACGACACCATCGTGCGCATGGTGCGCCGCTACTGGGATCTTCAAGGCCAGCCGCAGCGCAGCGTGATCGTCAGCCGCATCAATGCGTACCACGGCTCCACCATGGCCGGTGCATCGCTCGGCGGCATGAGCGGCATGCACGAACAAGGTGGCTTGCCCATCCCGGGCATCGTGCACATCGAACAACCCTTCTGGTTCGAGAGCGACCGCAAACTGAGCCGAGACGAGTTCGGCCTCAAGGCGGCGCGTGCGCTCGAAGCCAAGATTCTCGAGCTGGGTGCCGACAAGGTCGCCGCCTTCATCGGGGAGCCGATCCAGGGTGCCGGCGGCGTGATCGTGCCGCCCGCCACCTACTGGCCCGAGATCCAGCGCATCTGCGACCAGTACGGCATCCTGCTGATCGCCGACGAGGTCATCACCGGCTTCGGCCGCACCGGCCACTGGTTCGGCTGCGAAACCCTCGGCTTCAAGCCCGACCTGATGACCTTCGCCAAGGGCGTGAGCTCGGGCTACATCCCGCTCGGCGGGGTGATGGTCGGCGAGCGTGTCGCGCGCACCCTCATCGACAAGGGCGGCGAGTTTGCCCACGGCTACACCTACTCGGGGCACCCGGTGGCCTGTGCGGTGGCGGTGGCCAACATCAAGCTCATCCAGCGTGAGCGCCTGGTCGAGCGCGTGCGCGAAGAGCTCGGCCCCTACCTCGCGAAGAAGTTTGCCGAGCTGGGTGAACACCCGCTGATCGGCGAGGCCCAGACCTGCGGCCTGATGGGCGCGCTGCAGATCGTCAAGAACAAGGCCACGCTCGAAACCTTCGACAGCAAGCTGGAGGTCGGCATGATGTGCCGCGCCCATTGCTTCGGCAACGGCCTGATCATGCGCGCGGTCGGCGACCGCATGATCATCGCGCCGCCACTGGTGATGACGCTTGCCCAGATCGACGAGATGGTCGCGCTCATCCGCAAGTGTCTCGATTTGACAACTGCCGAGCTGAAGCAGCGCGGGATGCTTTGAGTCGTGGCACGGGGTTTGCCTGTAGAGCAGACGCATTCCGCGCTGCCTAGACTGGCGCAGTTTGATCGAAGTCTCAACATGAAGGAGAAGGCAATGAAGCAGGTGTTCGGCGCACTGGGTTTGGCTCTGTCCGCAACCGCGCTTTTGTGGACAACACCCACAGCGGCCCAGGAAGAAGAGAAGGTTCTGAACGTCTACAACTGGTCAGACTACATCGCCGAAGACACGATCAAGAACTTCGAGAAAGAGACCGGTATCAAGGTCCGCTACGACAACTTCGACAACAACGAGATCGTGCACGCCAAGCTGGTGGCGGGCAAAACCGGTTACGACATCGTCGTGCCCTCGTCGCACTGGGCCAAGCTGCAGGTCGACGGTGGGCTGCTGCGCAAGATCGACAAGTCGCTACTGCCCAACGCCAAGTACCTCGACCCCGACGTGCAGGCCCAGCTGGCCAAGCTCGACCCCGGCAACCAGTACATGGTCAACTGGCTGTGGGGTTACACCACGGTGGGCATCAACGTCGACAAGGTGAAGGCCGCGCTCGGCAGCACGCCGATGCCCGACAACGCCTGGGACCTGGTCTTCAAGCCCGAGTACATCAGCAAGCTCAAATCCTGCGGCGTGTCCTTCCTCGACTCGCCCACCGAGGTGGTCCCGGCTGCGCTCTACTACCTGGGCAAGCCGGCTTACAGCAAGACCGCCTCCGATTACACGGCTGCGGCCAACCTGCTCAAGTCGATCCGACCGCACGTCACGCTGTTCAGCTCGTCGGGTTACATCAACGACATGGCCAGCGGCTCGATCTGCCTGGCGCTCGGTTGGTCGGGTGACATCAACATCGCCCGCCAGCGCGCCATCGACGGCAAGACCGGCCAGAAGATCGAGGCCCTGCTGCCCAAGACCGGTGGCCTGCTGTTCTTCGACGTGATGGTGATCCCCACCGACGCCGCGCACCCGAACAATGCACACAAATTCATCAACTACATCCTCAAACCCGAGGTGAGTGCGTCTCTCACCAACAAGGTGTTCTACGCCAACGCCAACAAGGAGTCGAAGAAGTTCATCAAGCCCGAGGTGGCGAACAACCCGACGGTGTTCCCGCCCGAGGCCGAGATGAAGAAGATGTCGGCCCCCGACGCCATTGCCAACGACCTGCGTCGCCTGATGACGCGCACCTATACCTCGTTCAAGACCGGGCTGTGATGCAGAAAGAGATGAGTACGGCCCAGCCGCCGAAACCTGGAGACACGTCCGCTTTTCTCCAGATCCGCGACATCGTCAAGGATTTCAGCGGCTACAAGGCCGTCAACAACGTGAGCATCGACATCGCCAAGGGCGAGATCTTTGCCCTGCTCGGCTCGTCGGGCTGCGGCAAGACCACGCTCTTGCGCATGCTGGCGGGCTTCGAGACGCCCACCTCCGGCCAGATCATCCTCAACGGGCAAGACCTCGCCGGGCTGCCGCCTTGCGACCGGCCCTTGAACATGATGTTCCAGAGCTATGCGCTGTTTCCCCACCTCACGGTGTGGGAGAACATCGCCTTCGGCCTCAAGCGCGCCGGGTTGCCCAAGGACCAGATCGCCACCCAGGTCGAGGCCATGCTCAAGCTGGTGCAACTGGGCAAGTTCGCCAAGCGCAAGCCGCACCAACTCTCCGGTGGTCAGCAGCAACGCGTGGCGCTGGCGCGCAGCCTCGCCAAGAAGCCGCAGCTGCTGCTGCTCGACGAGCCCCTCGGCGCACTCGACAAGAAGCTGCGCGAACAAACCCAGATCGAGCTCGTGAACATCATCGAGAACGTGGGCGTGACCTGCGTGATGGTCACCCACGACCAGGAAGAGGCCATGACCATGGCCTCGCGCATCGCGGTGATGAGTGAAGGCCGCTTCCTGCAGGTGGGCGCGCCGAGCGAGATCTACGAGACGCCCGCCACCCGCTTCGTGGCCGATTTCATCGGCAACGTCAACCTGATGGAAGGCACGCTCGCCGAAGACGAGCCCGACCACTGCATCATCGATTGCCAGGACGTACGCCACTACGTGGGCCATGGCATCACCGGCACGGCCGGCATGCCGGTCTCGGTGGCGGTGCGCCCCGAGAAGATCCATTTGTCGCGCCACGCCCCACCCCACGAAGGCGACGACGCCTCCATCACCGCGTTCAACCGCGTCAAGGGGGTGGTGAAAGACCTGTCGTACTTCGGTGCGTTCACGGTGTACCACCTGCAGTTGCCCAGTGGCACGCTGCTCAAGGTGAGCCAGAACAACACCCAGCGCCACCGCGACGACGAGCTCACCTGGGGCGACGAAGCCTGGGCGCATTGGTCGCGCCAGGCGCAGGTCGTCCTCACGCTGTAGGCCCATGATGAAAGCCATGCAAGGCCTCGCCACGGCGGCACGCTCCTGGGTCAAAGGGCGCGCGGCCGTGATCGGCATTCCCTACCTGTGGTTGCTTGCGTTCTTCCTGCTGCCCTTCCTGATCGTGGTGAAGTACAGCGTGTCCGAGATGGAGGCGGTGTTCCCGAAAAACCTCGTGACCTTCAACGAGGGGGTGCTGCAGCTTTCGCTGCGACTGAGCAACTACGCCTTCCTGACCCAAGACGACCTCTACCTCAAGACCTACCTCTCCAGCCTGAAGTACGCGGGTGCCACCACGTTGTTGTGCCTGTTCATCGGCTACCCGTTTGCCTACTTCATGGCGCGCGCCAGACCCAACGTGCAGCCCGCCTTGCTGATGCTGGTGATGCTGCCCTTCTGGACGTCGTTCCTGCTGCGTGTCTATGCCTGGAAAGGCCTGCTCAGCGAGCACGGCTGGGCCTTCGAGCTGATCACGGCCACGCGGCTCGACTACGTGTTGAGCAGCCTCGGGCTGATCCCTTCGCCCGGCCAGCTGATGAACAGCCCCTTCTCGCTGGTGCTGGGCATGACCTACACCTACCTGCCCTTCATGGTGCTGCCGCTCTACTCGAACCTGGCCAAGATGGACCTGCGCCTGCTCGAAGCCGCCGCCGACCTGGGCGCCACCGCCTGGGTCGCGTTCTGGAAGGTGACGGTGCCGCTGTCCAAGGCCGGCATCATCGCCGGCAGCATGCTGGTGTTCATCCCTTGCGTGGGCGAGTTCGTGATCCCCGAGCTGCTGGGCGGCCCGCAGACGCTGATGATCGGCCGCGTGCTGTGGGACGAGTTCTTCAGCAACAACGACTGGCCCATGGCCTCCACCGTTGCGGTGGTGATGGTGCTGCTGATCATCGTGCCACTGGCGCTGTTCAACAAATACCAGGCTGAAGCGCAGGAGGTTCGCAAATGACCTCCAGACTCTTCAGCAAGGCCTGGTTGTCGGCGGGCTACTTGTTCCTGTACCTGCCCATCGCCGCGCTGGTGCTGTACTCGTTCAACGACTCGCCATTGCCCAACGTGTGGCGTGGCTTCACGCTCAAGTGGTACGTCAAGCTCGCCTCCGACGGCGAGATGCTGGCCGGCCTGTGGCTGTCTCTGAAGATCGCCTTTCTGACAGCCTGCGCCTCGGTGATCCTGGGCACGCTCGCCGCGTTTGCGTTGGTGAAGTACCGCCGCTTTTTTGGCCGCACCGCGTTCTCGGGCATGGTGAGTGCGCCGCTGGTGATGCCCGAGGTGATCATCGGCCTGTCGCTGCTCTTGATGCTGGTATCGGTGCAACGTGTGACCGGCTTCCCCGAAAAAGGCATGTTCACGATCTGGATCGGCCACGTGCTGCTGGGCCTGGCCTATGCCACCGTGGTGGTGCAGGCGCGCCTGAACGATCTCAACCCACAGCTCGAAGAAGCCGCGCTCGACCTCGGCGCGCGCCCGTGGCAGGTGTTCGCGCTGGTGACCTTGCCGATGATTTCGCAGTCGCTGTTTTCGGCCTGGCTGCTCACCTTCACGCTCTCGCTCGACGACGTGGTGCTGTCAGCCTTCCTGACTGGCCCCGGAGCCACCACCATGCCATTGGTGATCTTCTCGCGCGCCCGCCTGGGCCTGGACCCGAGCGTGAACGCCGTCGCCACCCTGATCGTGCTGGTGGTGTCGATCGGCGTGGTCGCCGCCAGCCTGATGATCGTCCGCAACGAACGCAAACGCGCCGAAGAGATGGCCGAGGCCGCTCGCAACTGAACCCACTCTCAGACACAACCACCCAGCCAAGAGGAGAAAACCCATGAAGAAGTTCTGGCACCCCACCGCACTGAGCGTCGCCTTGCTGGCCGCCTTCCCCTTGGCCGCGGGCGCACAGTCGCTCGACGACCTGCGCAAGGAGCAGAAAGCACTCAAGGACAAGGTCACCGCGCTGGAGCAAAAGCTCAAGGACGCCGAAGCCAAGCCAGCCTCGGCCGGCGGCACGGGTGGCATGACGGCCCAGGAGAAACAGGACTTCAACCGCATCGTCATCAAGACCGAAGCGCTCGAAGACAACCAGGAGGCCATGGGCTTCAAGGGCCTGATGATCAGCGGCCAGATGGACCCTTCGTTCATCTACAACAAGGCCCAGGACCGCGCGGGCTTCCAGTTCCTGAACTCGGTCAGTGACGACGCCTACAACTACGACAACTCGTACTTCGGCATGGCGATGATCGACTTCCAGAAAGAGATGGACGGCGGCACCAAGTGGCGCCTCACGCTGGCGCCCAACCGCGGTGTCGGTGCGGTGGTCGACGGCAGCTCGATCGTGCACGAGGCCAGCGTGTCGGTGCCGCTCAGCGACCTGCAGACCCGTTTCATCGCAGGCCAGATCCCCGACTGGTCGGGCTACGAGTACCTGCAGCCCACGCTCAACAAGCTGATCACCCACAACCTGCTGTTCGACTTCACCTTGCCCACCGCCTACACCGGCGCCGGCATGGACTACACCAGCGGCAAGTGGTGGATCCGCGGGGTGGTGGCCAACATGAACGGCACGAAGCGCTCGGCTGGCGAGAAGTCGCCGGTGATCGCCTACCGTGTCGACTATTCCAAGGGTGAGTTCCAGGGCTTCGGCTTTGCCGGTGTGCACGGCAAGGCGGCCAATTTCCGAGCCTTTGACGACACCACCGCGAGCGGCCTGGGCGCCAACCCGGTCACCGGCCTCGACTACTCGGGCAAGGACACCGCACTCCACCTCTTCGAGTTCGATGCCTATTTCATCCGCGGTGACTGGACGGTGCAAGGCCAGGTCAGCGTCGGCCAGCAAAAGAATGCGGCCATCACCGCCGACCCCATCTCCGGCGATCTGCGCAACGCGCGGTGGTATGGCCTGTCGATGCTGGCCGCCCACAAGTTCACGCCACGCTTTGAAGGCATCGCCCGCTTCGACTACCTTAACAACAAGAAGAACGGTGGCGGCCTGCTGGGCTACACCTTCAGCGACGACCGCAACGGCATCGGCCCCGGCTGGACCGACGACGGCACCGGCAACTGGACGCAGAACGACCCCGAAACCGGCGCCAACCGATATGCCTTGTCGCTGGGCGTGAGCTACCTGTTCGACCTGAACACGGTGTTCAAGGCCGAGTACCGCCACGACAGGGCCAACCAGGCCGTCTTCAACTATGTGAAAGACGGCAGCTACAAGAAGAGCAACCACGTGCTGGGCGCTGCGGTCGTGGTCAGCTTCTGACGCACCACGGCGCGCAACGGAGACGCAGATGAACACACCCGCCCCCGACTGGCATGCCCGCGCCGCCGACCTCAAGCTCGACGGCCGCGCCGTGATCGGCGGCCAACGCGTGGCGGCTGTGGCGGGTGAAACCTTCAACTGCGTCTCACCCCTCGATGGCCGCAGCATCGGCCTGATCGCGCGTGGGCGCGAGGCCGACATCAACGCGGCGGTGGCCTCGTCGCGCCGCGCGTTCGACGACGGCCGCTGGGCGCGCCAGGCCCCTGCCGCGCGCAAACGCACGCTGCTGCGCTTTGCCGAGAAGATCCTCGCCGCCCGCGACGAGCTGGCCCTGCTCGAAACGCTGGACATGGGCAAACCCATCAAGTACAGCCTGTCGGTCGACGTGCCTTCGGCCGCACGCTGCATCGCCTGGTATGCCGAGGCCGTCGACAAGATCTACGACGAGATCGCGCCCACCGCACACACCGCACTGGCGCTGATCACGCGCGAGCCCATGGGCGTGATCGGCGCGGTCGTGCCCTGGAACTACCCGATGATCATGGCCGCCTGGAAACTCGGGCCAGCGCTCGCGGCCGGTAACTCGGTGGTGCTCAAGCCGAGCGAAAAGTCGCCGCTGACCGCACTGCGCCTAGCCGAGCTGGCGCTCGATGCCGGCCTGCCCGAAGGTGTGTTCAACGTGGTGCCGGGTTATGGCCACGAGGCCGGTGAGGCACTTGCGCTGCACATGGACGTCGACGCGGTGGGTTTCACCGGCTCCACCCGTGTAGGCCGCAAGATGCTCGAGTACGCCGGCCGCAGCAACCTCAAGCGCGTCTACAACGAGCTGGGCGGCAAGTCGGCGTTTGTGGTGTTCCCCGATTTCGACGACATTGCGCGCGCCGCCAAGACGGTGGCCGGCAGCATGTTCTTCAACCAGGGTGAGTCGTGCAACGCCCCTTCGCGCGTGTTCGTGCACGAGAGCGTGGCCGACGAGTTCGTGAAGATCGTGGCCGGTGAAGTGCCCGGCTACCAACCCGGCGACCCGCTGAACGCCACCACCGAAATGGGCGCCTTGGTCGACGACACCCAGTTGCGCACCGTGCTGGGCTACATCGACGCCGGCCGTGCCGAAGGCGCGCGCATCGCGGTGGGCGGCCAGCAAGTGCGCACCGGGACCGGCGGCTACTTCGTGGAGCCCACCGTGTTCGAAGGCGTGAACAACGGCATGCGCATCGCGCGTGAAGAGATCTTCGGGCCGGTGATGTCGGTGATCCGCTTCAAGACCGAAGAAGAAGCGATTGCGCTCGCCAACGACTCCACCTACGGCCTGCAGGCCAGTGTCTGGAGCAGCAACATCAACCGCGCTCACCGCGTGGCGCGCGCCTTGCGCGCCGGCACCGTGCACGTGAACCAATACGACGAAGACGACATCACCGTGCCCTTCGGCGGCTTCAAACAAAGTGGCAACGGGCGCGACAAGTCGCTGCACGCCTTCGACAAGTACACGGAGCTGAAGACCACCTGGATTCGCCTCGAATGACAGCGCTTGGCGAAGCGCTCGCCACCCAGGGCGTGCACACGCTGATCGCGCAGTTCACCGACGTGCACGGCGTGGCCAAGGGCAAGTTCGTGCCGCTCGCCCACCTCGACACCCTGTTGCGCGAAGGTGCGGGCTTCGCCGGCCCGTCGATCTGGGGCACCGGCCTGCCACGCACCGGCCCACGCTCCGAGTACTACGGCCGGGGCGATGCGAGCACGGCCCGCGCCCTGCCCTGGATGCCGGGCTACGCCCGCATCGTGTGCGACGGCTTCGTGGCCGGCGAGCCCTTCGACGCCTGCCCGCGCCAGGTGCTGCGCCGCCAGGTGGC
>NZ_JADMJX010000244.1 GCF_018780185.1 Rhizobacter sp. | reverse complement strand
ACCATGTTCGGCATGGTGCTGGTGATCGGCATCGTGGTCGACGACGCCATCGTGGTGGTCGAAAACGTCGAACGCATCATGAGCGAAGAAGGCCTGCCGCCGCTGCAGGCCACGCGCAAGGCCATGGGCCAGATCTCGGGCGCCATCATCGGCGTGACGGTCGCACTCATCTCGGTGTTCGTGCCGCTCGCGTTTTTTGCCGGCTCGGTGGGCAACATCTACCGCCAGTTCTCGGCCGTGATGGTGGCCTCGATCGCGTTCTCGGCCTTCATGGCCTTGTCGCTCACACCGGCGTTGTGCGCCACGCTGCTCAAGCCGGTGGAAGCCGGGCACCACCATGAGAAGACCGGTTTCTTCGGCTGGTTCAACCGAGGCTTCACCCGCACGGCCAAGGGCTACGAAGGCTGGGTCGCGCGCATCCTGAAGCGCGCCGGTCGCTTCATGCTGATCTACCTGGCCATCATCGTGGCGGTGGGCTGGCTCTACATGCGCTTGCCCACTTCCTTCCTGCCGGGTGAAGACCAGGGCACCATGCTCGTCAACGTGCAGCTGCCGCCGGGCGCCACGCAAGAGCGCACGCTCGCGGTGATGAAGCAGGTCGAAGGCCACATGCTCAAGCAGAGCGAAGTGCAGAGCATGGTGAGCGTGCTCGGCTTCAGCTTCTCGGGCCAGGGGCAGAACGCCGCGCTCGCCTTCATCACCCTCAAGCCCTGGGACGAGCGCGAAGGCGCCGCCCACACTGCCGAGGCCGTGGCCGGCCGCGCGTTCGGCGCGCTGATGGGCATTCGCGATGCGTTCATCTTCCCGCTCAGCCCGCCGCCCATTCCCGAGCTGGGCCAATCGTCGGGTTTCAGCTTCCGCTTGCAAGACCGTGGTGGCAACGGGCACGACGCGCTGGTCGCCGCACGCAACCAGCTGCTGGGCATGGCCTCGCAAAGCAAGGTGATCACCCAGGTGCGCCCCGATGGCCTGGAAGACGCGCCGCAGCTCGAGCTGAAGATCGACCGCGACCGTGCCAACGCACTGGGTGTGGGCTTCGACGCCATCAACGCCTCGGTCTCCACCGCGCTCGGCTCGGCCTACGTCAACGACTTCCCCAACCAGGGCCGTTTGCAGCGGGTGGTGGTGCAGGCCGATGCGCCCTCGCGCATGCAGCCGGGCGACCTGCTCAAGCTGACTGCCACCAACAACCAGGGCAAGCCGGTGCCGCTGTCGGCCTTCGCCACCACCCAGTGGGTGACGGGCGCGATGCAGACGGTGCGCTACAACGGCTACCCGTCGATGCGCCTGAACGGCTCGGCCGCGCAGGGTTACAGCACGGGTGCTGCGATGGCCGAGATGGAGGCGCTGGCGGCCAAGCTGCCGCCGGGTTTCGGCTACGAGTGGACGGGCCAGTCGCGCGAAGAAAAGCTCGCCGGCTCGCAGGCGTTCATCCTCTACGGCTTTGCGATCCTGGCGGTGTTCCTGTGCCTGGCCGCGCTGTACGAGAGCTGGTCGATCCCGATGGCGGTGATGCTGGTGGTGCCGCTCGGTGTGCTGGGGGTCATCCTGGGCGTGACCTTGCGCGGCTACACCAATGACGTGTACTTCCAGGTGGCGCTGATCACCATCATCGGCCTGTCGGCGAAGAACGCGATCCTGATCATCGAATTCGCGAAAGACCTGCAGGCCCAGGGCCGCACGGCGATGCAGGCGGCGCTCGAAGCGGCGCACATCCGCTTCCGCCCGATCCTGATGACCTCGCTCGCCTTCATCCTCGGTGTGATGCCGATGGTGCTCGCCACCGGCGCCGGCTCGTCGAGCCAGCGTGTGCTGGGCACCGGCGTGGTGGGCGGCATGCTCACGTCGGTGGCGCTGGCCGTCTTGTTCGTGCCGGTGTTCTTTGTGGTGGTGCGCCGCTTCTTCAAGGGCAGCGAGCGTCAGCGAAAGATGTACGCGCATGAGACCGACTCCAATGACCAAGGAGGTGCCAGCCATGTCTAAGCGTTTGCTCTCTTTGGTGGCGGCACTGGCCCTCGCGGGCTGCGCCAGCATGGCCCCCAAGTACGAGCGGCCTGCCGCGCCGGTGGCCGCTGGCTTCGCCAACGACGCCACGCCCTCCGGCGCACGCGCGGCGCACGACATCGAATGGCAAAGCTACTTTGCCGACGAGCGCCTGAAGCGCCTGATCGAGGTCGCACTGAAGAACAACCGCGACCTGCGCGTGGCGGTGCTCAACATCGAGCAGGCCCGCGCCACCTACGGCATCCGCCGGGCCGACCAGTGGCCCACCGTCAACCTGGGCGCCGCGGGCACCCGCGGGCCGTCGGCGACCACCGGCAACATCAGCACGCTCTACACCGTGGGCCTGCAGGTCACCGCGTATGAACTCGACCTGTTCGGCCGCGTGCGCAGCCTGAGCGATGCCGCACTGGCGC
>NZ_JADMJX010000356.1 GCF_018780185.1 Rhizobacter sp. | reverse complement strand
GCACATAGATCAGCGTGTTGGCGGTGCCCAGGTCGATGGCGAGGTCGGTGGAGAAATAGCGGCGCAGGGATGCGAACATGTTTTTCTTTGGCAGATCGGCAAGCGCGAGGGGGCCAACGGTGGCGCGGCGCACGCAGGGCGATGTGATGGGTGTGGTGGCTGGGCTTTCATGCCCACGCATTCGACCTGCGTCGAGCACGTGGGCGCAATATGGTTCCAAGCTTCAAGAATATGCTGCAAACCCTTGGTAGACCTTGGGTTTCAGGGGCCTCAAGAGGCTTGTGGATAACCGGGGATAATACTGCATCACCCCTGGTTTCCGACCCCGCGGACACCCTTCCTAGACTGCATTTCCTATGGCCCTGACACCCCAAGACGTCGGCCGCATCGCCCACCTGGCCCGCCTCGAATTGCAGGCCTCGGAACAAGCGGCCATGCTGCAACAGCTGAACGGCTTTTTCTCCATCGTCGAGCGCATGAGCGCAGTCGACACGAGTGGTGTCGAGCCGCTCTACACCCCGCTGTCAGCGGTGCAGAACGTCGCTTTGCGCCTGCGAGACGACGTGCCCACCGAGACCAACCAGCGCGAGCTGAACCAACGCAGCGCGCCCGCCGTGGAAGACGGTTTGTTCCTGGTTCCCAAGGTCATCGAATGAAGGATCTGCACCACCTGAGCGCGGCCGAGATGGGCCGCGCGCTGGACGACAAACGTGTCTCCAGCGTCGAATTGACGAAACATCTGCTCGCACGCGTTGCCGCTCACGAACATCTCGGTGCCTTCCTCTGCGTCGATGACACTGCCGCGCTGCAGCAAGCCCAGGCCGCCGACCAGCGGCGTGCGGCGGGTGAGCGTGGCGCCCTGCTGGGCGTGCCGCTGGCGCACAAGGACATCTTCGTCACCCAAGGGTTGCCGACCACCGCCGGCTCGAAGATGCTTGGGGACTACCGCAGCCCCTTCGACGCCACCGTCGTGCACAAGCTCACGCAGGCGGGCCTGGTGACGCTCGGCAAGCTCAACTGCGACGAGTTCGCGATGGGCTCCAGCAACGAGAACTCGGCGTTCAAACCGGTGAAAAACCCCTGGGACGCGAGCCGCGTGCCGGGCGGCTCGTCGGGCGGCTCGGCCGCTGCCGTGGCCGCGCGCCTGGTGCCTGCCGCCACCGGCACCGACACCGGCGGCTCGATCCGCCAGCCCGCCAGCTTCACCGGCATCACCGGCATCAAGCCCACCTACGGCCGCTGCTCGCGCTACGGGATGATCGCGTTTGCCTCCAGCCTCGACCAGGCCGGGCCGCTCGCCCACAGCGCCGAAGACTGCGCCTTGCTGCTCAACACGATGAGCGGCTTCGACGAGCGCGACGCCACCAGCGCCCAGGAGAGCGTGCCCGACTTCGCCGCCGCGCTGGGCCAGGCGCGCGCCGGTGCCACGGCCGCGCAGCCGTTGAAGGGTTTGCGCATCGGCCTGCCCGGCGAGTTTTTCCCCGCGGCATTGGCTGCCGATGTGAACGGCGCCGTGCGCGCCGCGCTGGCCGAGTTCGAGAAGCTGGGCGCGACCCTGGTCGATGTGAGCCTGCCGCGCACCGAGCTGTCGATCCCGGTGTACTACATCATTGCGCCGGCCGAGGCGTCGTCGAACCTGTCGCGCTTCGACGGGGTGCGCTATGGCCACCGCGCCAAGCACTACACCGACCTGCTCGACATGTACAAGAAGAGTCGCGCCGAGGGCTTCGGCCCCGAGGTGAAGCGCCGCATCATGATCGGCACCTACGTGCTCTCGCACGGCTACTACGACGCCTACTACCTGCAGGCGCAGAAGCTGCGCCGCATGATCGCCGACGACTTCCAGGCCTGCTTCACGCAGTGCGACCTGATCGCCGGCCCGGTGGCGCCCACGGTGGCATGGAAGCTCGGTGACAAGAGCGATGACCCGGTCGCCAACTACCTGGCCGACATCTTCACCCTGCCCGCCAGCCTGGCCGGCCTGCCCGGCATGAGCCTGCCCGCCGGCTTTGCGACCCAGACGGATGGGGCCTCGATGCCGGTGGGCCTGCAGCTCATCGGCAACTACTTCCAGGAGGCGCAGCTGCTCCACGCAGCGCATGCCTTCCAGCAAGCGACCGACTGGCACGCGCGCACGCCGGCAGGGTTCTGAACATGGTCACAGCATCCAAACTCATCCGCGGCTACGAGGTCGTGATCGGCCTGGAGACGCACGCCCAGCTGTCCACCCGCAGCAAGATCTTCAGCGGCTCGTCGACCCAGTTCGGCGCGGCGCCCAATACGCAGGCCTCGGCCGTCGACCTGGCCTTGCCCGGCACGCTGCCAGTGATGAACAAGGGCGCCGTCGAACGCGCCATCCGTTTCGGCCTGGCGGTGGGCGCCAAGGTGGCACCGCTGTCGATCTTTGCGCGCAAGAACTACTTCTACCCCGACCTGCCCAAGGGC
>NZ_JADMJX010000196.1:11428-19361 GCF_018780185.1 Rhizobacter sp. | reverse complement strand
TATGAACTCGACCTGTTCGGCCGCGTGCGCAGCCTGAGCGATGCCGCACTGGCGCAATACCTCGGCACCGAAGAGGGCCGCAAGGCAGCGCAGATCAGCCTGATCGCGTCGGTGGCCAATACCTACCTCGCGCTGATCGCCGACGACGAGTTGCTGGGCCTCACGCGCGAGACGCTGAAGACCCGCGAAGAGTCGCTCAAGCTCGCCAAGCTCAAGTTCGACAACGGCGCGAGCTCGGAGCTCGACTACCGGCAAAACGAGTCACTGCTCGAAGCGGCGCGGGTGACGCTCGCGCAGTTCACGCGCCAGCGTGCGCTCGATGAAAACGCGCTCACGCTGCTGCTCGGCCAGGCCGTGCCCAGCGACCTGCCGCCGCCGCTGGCGATGAGCGAGCAGCGCCTGGCGATCGACCTGCCTTCGGGCCTGCCCTCCGAGGTGTTGACGCGCCGCCCCGACGTGCGCCAGGCCGAGCAGCAGCTGATCGCCGCCAACGCCAACATCGGCGCGGCGCGGGCCAACTTCTTCCCGCGCATCAGCCTGACCGCCAGCGCCGGCACGGCCAGCAGCGAGCTGAGCGGCCTGTTCAAGAGCGGCAGCTCGGCCTGGACCTTTGCACCACAGATCGTGCTGCCGATCTTCGATGCCGGGCGCAACAAGGCCAACCTCGACGTGGCCCAGGTCAACCGCGACATCGCCGTGGCGCAGTACGAGAAGTCGATCCAAAGCGCCTTCCGCGAGGTGCAAGACGCCCTCGCCGGCCGCGCCACGCTGGGCGAGCAGGCACGCGCCCAACTGGCGCAGGCCAACGCCGAGCAGGTGCGCTTCAAACTCGCCGACCTGCGCTACAAGAACGGCGCATCGAGCTACCTCGACGTGCTCGACGCTCAACGTTCGCTGTTCGCCTCGCAACAGGCCGTGGTGCAGGTGCAGGCCGCGCAGGTGCAGAACCTGGTGACGCTCTACAAGGTGCTGGGCGGCGGCTGGGCCGAGCCGGTGGCGAAGTAGTCCACCGCGAGGGCTGCGATCAAAGCGGTTGGGAGGGCGGAGGCGGCACCAGCGCGGCGATCCAGTCCCTGGCGAGGGTGAACTCCATCGACTTGTCGAAATAGGCCTCGGCACCCGCTGCGAGGTAGGTGTTTCGAATGGCATGCCAGGTGAAGTTCGACATCGCGACCACCCTCACACCGGGGTGATCTCGGGTCACATGGCGCAGCACGTCGATGCCCTTGTCGCCGTGGCGAAGGTCCACGTCGAGCACCACCACGTCGGGGTGACAGTCTTCGATCAGGCACAACGCGCTGGCCACGTCGTCGGCGCAACCGGCCACCTCGATGCCCGGCACGGTGCCCAGCAGGTGCACGAGGCTGCGCTGCACCTGAGGAGAATCGTCGATCACCACCACCTTGACCATGGTCGGGTTCTCAAAGGGGTGCATCAAGGGGTGCCCAGCCGCGGCCGGGCGCGCCGCGCCAGGGCCGCGATCCAGTCCCTGCCCTTGGTGAATTCCAGAGACTTGTCGAAGTACGCGCTGGCACCGGCGCGCAAGAAGCCTTCTCGCATGTCGTGCCAATGGAAATTCGACATGGCGATCACCTCGGTGCCCGGGTGCTGACGCACCACATGGCGCAACACGTCGAAACCGCGGTCGCCGTGCCTGAGCTCCACGTCGAGCACCACCAGGTCGGGCCGCTGGTGGTCGATCAACCCGATGGCCCCCGCCGTGTCTTCGGCAAAGCCCACCACCTCGACTCCGTCGATCGTCTCCAGCAGCCGAGTCAGGCTGCGCTGGACGTCCAGCGAATCATCAACCACCACCACACGGGTCATCTTCATCGCTGCTTTGCCACTCGCCCTGATGAGCGCAGGGTCACATGGCCCGAGCGGGTGCGCGTTGCGCACGCTCAATGCACCTGCGCCTCAACCGTCATGCAGGGGGATCAGCGCCTCCACCGACGTGCCCGCCCCGGGCGTGCTCTGCACCTGCAACACCCCCCCCAAGGCACGCACCCGCTCGTGCATGCCCAGCAACCCGAACGAGTCGGACTTGCGGCGCTCTGCGTCACTCATGCCCCGGCCGTTGTCGCTCACTCGCAGCCAGGCCTGACCGCCCACGGCGGTGTCCAGCTGCACCCGCACCGCGGTGGCCTGCGCGTGCTTGGCAACGTTGTTCAAGGCCTCCTGGGTCACGCGGTAGAGACAGGTCGAAACGGCGGGCCATGCCATCAGCGCTTCGCCCGTGGCTTCGGCCGCGTCGAGCTGGCAGTCGATGCCGGTGCGCTGGCCGAACAGCGCAAGCAGGTTTTCCAGCCCGGCCACCAGGCCCAGGTCTTCGAGCGCCTGCGGACGCAGGTCGTTGACGATGCGCCGGGTCGACGCAACCGCCGACTGAGCCAGCGTGTCGATCTCGGCCAATATCGGCCCCACCTGGGCGCGGTCGCCATCGAGCCGCCCGCCGATGGCCACCACGTCGATGCGAATCGCCGCCAGCGTCTGCTGCAAGTCGTCGTGCAGCTCGCGTGCGATGCGCTTGCGCTCCTCGTCCTGGACGCGCTCCCGGGCTTCGATGAGGCGCTGCAGGTCCAGGTGCGAGCGGGTCAACTCGGCCTGCGCTTGGCGCAGGTCGGTCACATCCCGCATGACCACCAGGATGGAGCGCCCTCTGTGGTCGTGGATCAAGGTGCTCATCGATTCGACCCAGCGCGCTTCACCGTCGGCCCGCAGTATCTTCAGCTCGACCAAAGGAGCCACGGTGACGCCGCCACGAAGCGTGCCGACACCCGACGTCACCAGCTCGCGCGAGTCCGGGTGGATCAGCTCCAGCGGCGACCGGCCGAGCAAGGCGGCTTCATCGGCACCGAACAGGCGCTGCGCCGCCTGGTTGACGAACGAGACCCGATCATCGGTGTTCACGAACACCGCCTCGGGCAGCAGCGTCAAGAGTCGGCGCAAGCGGGCCTCGCTGTCGCGCAAGGCGTCTTCGGTACGGCGGCGCTCGGTGATGTCGCGCAGGATGACGGTGTAAAGCCGCTGGCCGCCCGTCGTCAGGTGGGAGATGGCCGCATCGACGGGGAACTCTTCTCCATTGGCCCGCAGGCCCATCACGTCGCGCGCGCTGCCCATGTGGCGAGCTGTGGTGCGGCTGCCCCCGAAGGCATGCACGTCGCGGCGGTGCGCGCCGTGATACCGCGCAGGGATCAGGCACTCCAGCGGCGCACCCACCAGCTCGCCCATCGCGTGGCCGAACATCGCCGCCGCGGCCGGGTTGGCCATCACGATGGTCTGCGTTTCGTCGACCGTCAGGATGGCGTCGGTGGCCGATTCGATGATGCCGTGCAAGCGCGCTTCGCTCTCGCGCAGCGCGGCCTCGGCCGCGTCGCTGGCGTCGAGCATGAGGTTGAACTGCCTCGCCACCGCTTCGACCTCGGCCGGCCCCGTGAGCGGCGCACGCACCCCCCTGTTGCCCCCGGCCACCTCGGCGGCCGTGCGTGCCAGGCGGCCGATCGGGCGCAGGATGGACACCGCCAGGTGCCAGGCCAGCGCCAGCGCCAGCAACAGCGCCACCGCGCCCAGCCCCAGGGTGTTGCGCCGGATCGCGTTGTAGTCGGCAAACACCTCCGACTCGGGCAGGCCGGCTGCCACCTGCCAGTCGACCCCGGGAATGGTGGTGAAGGCGACCAGGCGCAACACACCATCACGGCCCGCCACCAGTTGAAAACCGTCACGCACGCCTTGCAGCGGGTCGCCGTCCGCAGCGGCGGGGTGCTTCCCGACGAAGGTCTCGACGGCCTCCGAGCGCAGCAGCATGGCGCGCTCACGGTCGACCACCGACACGACGGCTTGGCTGGGCACAGCGGCCATCAGCTGCTGGTTGAGGCCCAGCAAGTCCATCGACATGGAAAGCACGCCGACGACCGCCCCGGCCTCGTTGCGCACCGGGTGCGACAACACGCTCACCCACCGGCCCGTCGGGCCTTGGCGCATGGCGCTGCCAGCGGAGAACCGGCCCGTCCTGAGCGCTTCGCCGAACCCCGCAGCGTCTGCCAGACCCGGTTGCGGGTCGGGCAGGTAGGCGCACACCAGGCGGCCCTGCGCGTCGTAGAGGCCCAGCCTGTTGAATGCGGGGTAGGGCTGCATGAACTCGGCCACCACGGGGTCGCAGCGGCTCGGGTCGAGGGCCTTGACCAGCGGCCGTACGGCGAGCCGGGCGAGCACGGCCTGCGATTGATGGAGCAGCCGCTCCAAGTCATCGCGGGTGCTCACGGCCAGGATCTGCACCTTGGCCTGCGCGGCCTCGCGGGCCTCCCTCAGGTACGCCGCAAGCAGCCAGGCGAGCATGGCAGCGGCGGGCAGCAAGATGGTCAGCACCAGCATGACGATCTTCACGCGAACCGAACGCCGCTCGAACCAGGAACCCATGCACGCCCTCATGAACCGAAGCCCATCGCCCCTTTGCCATGATGCGCACGGGCATCGGAAAGCGCTTGATCCAGCGCATGCCCACGACCGTCCGGGCACCCCCCTGTGGCGGGAATGCCGTGGCGTTGGACAATCTGCGCGTCGTCCTTCCACCCCTAGCGCTGGAGCACCGCGTGATCCCGAACCTCTTTCCTCTGGGCTGGCAGCATTACCTGGCCGGCGGCCTCGTCATCGGCCTCGGCGTGGCCCTGTTGTATGTGGCCACCGGCCGCCTGGCCGGCATGAGCTCGGTGTTCACCTCCACCTGGTCTTACGTCTCGGCACGGCCCGTCTTTCAGCAACCCCGCTGGCTGAGCACCCGCCGCTGGCGCCTGCAGCTCGCCTTGGGCCTGGTGCTGGGCGCCGCGCTGTGGTGGCTGATGCTCGGGCCCGACACCGCACTCTCCACCAGCGTGCCCACCTGGCGCCTGCTGCTGGGCGGCGCGGTCGCCGGTTATGGCGCGCGACTGGCCGGGGGATGCACCTCGGGGCATGGCATTTGCGGCATGGCCTCGCTGAAGCTGCCGTCGCTGCTGGCCGTGCTCACCTTCATGGCCACCGGCTTCATCACCGCACAGTTGCTGGCCGCGCTGGGAGCTGGCGCATGACGAGCCACACGCTCAAAGACTCGCTCGCCGTGATCGCCGCCGGCGCCTTGTTCGGCTTCGGCCTCGCGCTGAGCGGGATGATCCGGCCCGAGGTGGTGCTGTCGTTCCTGCAGTTCCAGGACTGGGGGTTGATGCTGGTGATGGGCGGCGCGTTCACGGTGGCGCTGGCGGCCTACCAGCTGTTCCCCCGGGTTCGGGCGGCACCGCTCTTGGGCGGGATCTTCGAGGGGCACACCGCGCAGATGAGCCGCAACACCTTCATCGGCTCGGCGCTGTTTGGCATCGGCTGGGGCTTGAGCGGTGTGTGCCCCGGGCCGGCCATCGCCGGGCTGGGCGCGGGCAACCTGCAAATGCTGTGGGTGTTGCTGGGGCTGGCCGCTGGCGCCTGGTTGCAGGGCGTGCTGGCGCGGCCAGCGTCAGCCAACGGCGCGCCCCAGGAGGGCTGAACACCGCGGCCGAGGCCTGCTCAGCGGCCGGCCTCGGTCGCCACGGCGCGGCACTGCGCCAGCGCGTTGTTCGTTTCCTCGGGGCTGGAGTCCTCGTGCTGGCGTTTGCGTATGCCCATGCGCCACAGCTCGATGTGGTGTGTGGGCGCGATGCCGTGTCTTGACAGCGTCTGCTTCACGCAGCCCAGCACACAGCCATCGATCGCGAGCACGGGCCGCTCGGCGGCCACCGCGTCGCGGGCCTTGCGCACGAGGCTGGGCACATCGCCGCCCAGCCCGGCCACGCACGACATCTCGGCCAGCCCTTCACGGTCGAGCCGCACGGCGACGTGGTTGGCGAGCTGGGCCGCGCTCGAGCAGCCCGAGCAGGAATAGACCAGGGGCAACGGCATGTCGGGCCTCGTCAGTGCACGCCAATCAGCCGCCCCGCGCGGCCATCTTCGGCCGCGGGCTGCGCTTGCCGGCCAACATCGGTGCCTTGACCACCCGATCGCGATCGCGCCCAACGGGCGCCATCATGTCGGCCAGGGTCGCGCCGTCCAATTCTTTGAAATAAGCCTGCAACGCGTCATGAAGCAGGTGCTTCAGGCGGCAGCTGGGCGTGAGGGTGCAAACGTTGGTGGCCGGGTCGAAACATTCGACCAGCCGGAAATCGGTTTCCGACGCACGCACCACGTCGCCGATGCGGATGTCGGCCGGACCCTTGAGCAAGCGCAGGCCACCCCAACGGCCGCGCGTGGTCTGGACCAGGCCCTGGCGCGCCAGATCGTTCACCACCTTCATCAGGTGGTTCTTCGACAAGCCATGGTGTTCGGCCAGCGCGCCGATCGTCACCAGCTCCTGCGGGTGGGCTGCGCAGTACATGAGCACGCGCAGGGTGTAGTCGGTGTACTCGGCGAGTCGCATGAAGGGTCTGAAAAAAGAACCTCAGGGCACCGACAGCGCGGTGAAGGCCCGCACGGTGCCTGCGACGCCGCTCACCGCAGCGAGCGTGGCGGCATCGAGCTGGCGGTTCACGTCGATCACCGCCACGCCAAAACCGCCCTGGGTTTCCAGGTGCAGGTGCGACACGTTGATGCCCGCCGCGGCCAAGGCACCGTTGAGCTGCGACATCACCCCCGGCTGGTCGCGGTGGATATGCACCAGACGCGCCGGCGAGCGCAGCGCACCGACCGAGACCTCGGGCAGGTTCACGCTACCGCGCACCGCGCCCAGCATCAGGAAGTCGCGCAGTTTTTCCGACACCTCGATACCGAGGTTGTGCTGGGCCTCGATGGTCGAGCCGCCCACGTGCGGCGTGAGGATCACGTTGTCGAGCTCGCGCAAGGGCGACTCGAACACCGCCGCGCTCGAAGCGGGCTCCACCGGAAACACATCGAGCGCCGCGCCGCGCAGGCGGCCCGTGCCCAGCGCCGCATGCAGCGCGTCGATGTCGACCGCATGCCCGCGGGCCAGGTTGATCAGCACCGCATCGGGTTTCATCTGCGCCAGGCGCTCGGCGTCGATCAGATGGCGCGTGCGTTCGGTCTGCGGCACATGCAGGGTCACCACGTCGGCCTCGTGCAGCAAGGCCTCCAGCGAGGCGACCGCGCTGGCGTTGCCCAGCGGCAGGCGGGCTTCGATGTCGTGGTAGATCACGCGCATGCCGATGGCCTCGGCCAGCAGGCCGGTCTGCGTGCCGATCTTGCCGTAGCCCACGATGCCCAGCGTCTTGCCGCGGATCTCGTTCGAGCCACGCGAATCCTTCAGCCACTGCCCGCGCCGCGCCGCGGCATGCCGCTCGGGCACGCGCCGCAGCAGGTGGATGGCGTGGCCGATCACCAGCTCGGCCACCGAGCGGGTGTTCGAGAACGGGCCGTTGAACACGGCCACACCCTGCTCGGCCGCGGCCTTGAGGTCGATGTTGTTGGTGCCGGTGCAGTAGGCGCCGATGGCGCGCAGCTGCGGTGCGCTGGCCAGCACCTCGCGGGTCAGCGCAGTGCGCGAGCGCAGGCCCACCACGCTCACACCGGCGAGCAGCGACTTGAGCTCAGCGGCATCGGGTGCGTGCTTCAGGCGCACGATCTCGGCCCCACGGATGGTTTGCAGAATCGGCGTGGCACTGGCATGCACGTCTTCGAGCAGCAGGATGTTCAGGCTCATGGTGCACAGGGCTGGGTGTTAATACATGCACATCGTATGCATCTTTCACCTGCACCACAAGCCCGAGGCTTGTTGCCCGCGTGTCAGCCGGGGGCATTGCCGGGCCGAGGGCCCGGCCGTTCAGCGAACCGCGCGCAGGCGCCGATTGAGCAAGAACTCGGTGTGGTGAAGCTGATTGACCGACATCACGCGGCCGCTGGCGAGCAGCTCGAAATCGGCGTTCACCACCTCGGCTGCGATGGCCGGGCCGTAGTAATAAACGATGTCGGACTTGAGCTGCCC
>NZ_JADMJX010000196.1:0-11328 GCF_018780185.1 Rhizobacter sp. | reverse complement strand
GCAAACCACTGCGCACGTTGGGCCACCGGGTCCTGGGTCTGCGCCGCACGGCCTTCGAGCGCGTCTTTCAGGGCGCGCAGCTTCAGGTCACGGCGCGCGGCCTGCGACTCGCCCGAGGCCGGCAGATCGAGCGCCGCTTCGAGTTGCAGCAGCAGATCGTCACAGGCCGTCGCGGCGAGCGGGCCCGGCGTGGGTGCTTGCGACCAGCGTTGGGCCAGTGGCTTCTCCCAGGCGGCGGGCAAGGCATCGAGCGCGGCCCAGCGGTCGGCCAGGTCGCCGGCTTCGCCGGCGGCTTCACGTTCTTCGCACAGCGTGAGCTTGGCGAGCAGGTGGTCGCACTGCGCCTGCCAGCGTTTTTGTGCGCTCTCGGCCACCGCCTGCGCCAGCGCGGCGCGGGCTTGCGAGAAACGCGTGTCGAGCGACTTGACGGCCGCACGCGGCACCTCGACCACCTGGCGCCAGGCGCGGTCGGCCTCGCCCAGCGCGCGCTGCATCTCGGCCACGGGTGTGCTGTCGAGGTCGATCGCCGTGAGGCGCGCGATCAAGGCCTCGCGCTCGGCGAGGTTCGCGGCCAGCTCGGCATCACGGGCGCTGAACGCCGCTTCACGCTGCGCAAACACCGCATCGGTCGCGGCGCGGAAACGCGCCCACAACGCCCCCTCGACCGCACGGGCCAACGGCAGGCTGCGCGCATGCTGCTGCCACTCGGCCTGCAGCTCACGCACCCGTTGGGGCGCGTCGCGTGTGGCCGGGTTGCGGGCCAGCTCTTGCACCAGGGCCTCGGCCCGCGCGACCAGGTGCTCGCGCTCGGCCTGCGCCACACGGCGCGCTTCGTTGAGCGGCGCTTCGATGCGCTCGACACTGGCGTTCAGGCGTTGCAGCAAGGCTTTCTTGGCAGCCGAGGGCACGGTGTGCTCCAGCGGGCCGAGCTGTCGCCACGCGAGCTGAAACTGGTTGAGCGCCCGCAGCGGCTCTTTCCAGTGTTCGGCGGGGTTGTCGGGGGCGGTGTCACCCACCGGCACCGCGTCGAGCGTGGCCAGCAGCGCCTCGCGGGCCTGCAGGTTCTCCTGGCGCTGGGCTTTCAGCGCGGCCTGCTGGGCCGCGACCGGCTGGTAGGCGGTGTGCAGCGCCGCGTCGAAGCGGTGCCACAGCGCCTGGTTGGACGGCGCGCCCAGGCGGTCGATCTCTTTCCAGCGTGCACGCAGCGCCTGGATGCTGTCGGCATGCGGCTTCAAGCGCAGCTTGGGGGGCTTGGTGGCTTCGGGGTCGGCCGCAGCGAGCGTGACGCGTGCCAACGCTTCGGCTTCGTCGACCAGGCTGTCGAGTGCGCGTGCCCCGCCCCATTGTTGCCAGCCCTTCAAGCGCGCGCGCTCGGCGTGCAGGGCCTGGTGCCGGGCGCGCAGCTTGTCGCTGATGCTGATGCCCTTGAGGGCTTCGAAGGCGTTGTCGACGTCTTGCAGCCGCTGCTGCATGTCGCCCAACTGGCCGTCGGCGAGAGCGGCTTCGGCCAGGCCCAACACGCTGTCGAGCTGGGCGCGTTGTTCGGGGCTGAGCACGATCTTCGGCGGCGGAGGCGGCGCCACCTCGGCCACCGCCTCGGGGGCGGGCTCGGGCTCGGCCGCAGGAGGTTCGGCGGCCAGCGCGGCCAGGCGGGCTGCTTCGTCGGCCTCGGCCTGGCGGGCTTGTTCGGCCAGGCGCAGTTGCTCTTCTTGAAGCAGCCGCTGTTGGGCTTCACCTTCTTCGCGCAACACGCTGTTGAGCTGCTCGCGCAGCGCTGTGAACTGTGCCAGCTGATCGGGCGTCAGCAGGCTCGCATCGAGCGCCTGCCAGGCGCGGTCGATGGCCACCAGGCGGTTGGCCGGCAGCGGGGTTTCGGCGAGCAGCTGGGTCGCGTCCTCGATCACCCCCTGCGCGCCGGTGCGCGCTTCGCGCTGCGCCACCGCCGCGGCCCAGCGCTTCTTCGCCACGCGGTGTACACGGCTGTCTTGCGTGCGCAGCTCGCGCTCGGCCTGCTTGAGCGACTCTTCGCCATCGAGCGCTTCGACGGCGGCGAGCTTGAGCTCCCACAGCGGCGCGGTCTGGGTGATGAGCAGCAAGGCGGCGTCATCGCCGCGCGCCGCCTGCACCCGCGGCAACCACTCGGCGCGGGCGTCGTCGGCCTGTTTGGCCCGGGCCGCCTTGGCGTCGGCCTGGGAGGGGGCAGCAGCGTGGGCCTGGGGCGCGGCGGCGCCTTCGCGTTTCTTGAAGAAGCGGGTCAGCATGGCGTGGTGCAGAAGTGGGAGGGGGACAGGGGCAGCGCGCGCAGTGTAGGCGGCTCACCCGCCTGCTAAATTATCCGTAGCAAACGCAGCCCATCCATTCCCCATGCCCACGCCCAAGATCGGTTCGCCCGTGCGCGGCTCGAAGACCGGCCGCCCCATCATGGTGGCGCTCGATCTGCTGGGGCGGCGCGCGGCGCTGCGCATCGTGTGGGAGCTTCGCCGGGGTGACCAGCTGACGTTTCGAGCCCTGCAAGAGGCCTGCGACACCAACCCCAGCCTGCTCAACACACGGCTGAAGGAGCTGCGTGGCGTGGGGTTGGTGGCGCACGACGACGGCGGCTACCACCTGACCGACGAGGGCCGAAAGCTGATGACCGCGTTGATGCCCTTGTGCACCTGGGCCGAAGGCTGGGGCGGCAAATAGCGCGCCGCGCGGTGCCGGGGTAGGCATTGGCCTACGTGGTGTGGCGGCCTGGGCCGATCGGCAAGGGCGACCGCGCTGCGTACAGTCAACACGCCTCAGCCACCAAGGAGTTTTGCCATGTCGTTTGCACTGTATATGCTGGGTTTTGTGGTGTTGATCGGCGGCATCGCCTGGGGTCTCGTGTTGGCCGGCGTGCCCGGCACCTATGTGGCCATCGCCTGCGTGGTCCTGGTGGGCCTGGGCATCATCACCGGCGTGGCGCGGACACGCTCCAAAGACTCATCAAGCTAGGCCTGCGCTGAAGCAGCCCGCGCACGTCGCGCCTGGCGGCGCCTCACAACGGCGCCACGGGCGCGAGCGGGTCGAACTGGCCATCGCGCTTGTCCTTCCAGGCGGCGATGGCTTCTTTCATTTCGGTGGTGTCGAAGATCGCGCTTTGCAGCAGCGTCATCTGCTGCAGCGCGGCCGCCGTGCCGTGGTCACGCGTGTAGTTGATCGACAGCTTGGTGCCGGCCATCGCGAGCGGAGACTTGGCAGCGATGCTCTTGGCGAGCTTCATCGCATGCGCCAGCAGCGCATCGGCATCGGGCAGCACCGCGTTGACGAGGCCCACCGCCAGCGCGCGCTCGGCGCCGACACGGTCACCGGTGTACGCCATCTCGCGCGCCACACCCTGCGGCACGATCTTGGGCAGGCGCTGCAGCACGCCCAGGTCGGCGGCCATGCCGATGTGGATCTCCTGCACGGTGAAAAACGCATCGGCGCTGCACAGGCGGATGTCGCAGGCGCTGGCGAGGTCGAGCCCGCCGCCGATGCAGCCGCCCTGCACCGCGCAGATCACGGGGAAACGCACTTCGTCGAGCACGTCGAAGCAGCCCATCAGGCGGCGCAACGACTCCTGGAAGCTCAGCCGCGTGCGCGCGCTGGTGGTCGTCATCATCGCGTTGCTGCCACCGAACACATCGAGCGACATGCCGGCGCAGAAGTGCTTGCCGGTCGAGCTGATCACGAGCGCGCGGGTGTCGCCGCTGTCGTTGAGCGCCTGCACCGCGTCGCGCAGCGCAGGGAAGAACGGCGGCGCCATGGTGTTCAGGCGCTCGGGGCGGTTGAGTTGCAGGTGGGCGATGCCGCCGTCGGTGCTGAGCTGGAAAAAGTCGTTGGTCATGCAGGCCTCCATGGGGAATGAGCAGTCTCGCTGCGCGGGGCGAAGTGTCAGTCACCGAGCGGACAGGCGACACCGGGCTTGCCCGCTAGGCGCACCCGGGGGCGCTGCCTACACTGCCGCGCATGAACACCAGCACCCTCACCACGGCCGATGGCCTGAAGCTGCACCTGCAAGACTGGCCCGTCGCCGACGCGCGAGGCACCGTGCTCATCGTGCACGGCCTGGGCGAGCACATCGGACGCTACGAACACGTGGCACAGCACCTCAACAGCTGGGGCTGGAACGCGGCTGGCTACGACCACCGGGGCCACGGCCGCAGTGAAGGGGCCAAGGGGCGGCTCAACGACAGCGAAGGCATGCTGCGCGACCTCTCGCTGGTGATCGACGCGGTGCGCAAGCGCCACCCCGGCCCGCTGGTGCTGCTCGGCCACAGCATGGGCGGCCTGGTTGCCGCGCGCTTTGTGGCCGAGGGCGTGGGCCGCCCGGCGCCCTGGCACCGCGCGGTCGACGCGCTGGTGTTGTCGTCACCCGCACTGGCCGCCGACACGACCGGCATGCAGAAGCTGCTGCTGGCCGTGGCCGGTGCGCTGGCACCCGACCTGGCCGTCAACAACGGCCTGCAACCCGAATGGATCTCGCACGACCCGAAGGTGGTGGCCGCCTACCTCGCCGACCCGCTGGTGCACGACCGCATCACACCCCGGCTGGGGCGTTTCATCCTCGACGGCGGCGAGCTGGTGCGCCAACGTGCCGGCCAATGGACGCTGCCCACCCTGCTGATATTTGCCGGCAGCGACCGCTGCGTGGCACCCCGCGGCAGCCGCGAGTTTGTGGCGGCTGCGCCCAAGTCGGTGCTCACAAGCCATGAGTTCGGCCCGCTCTTCCACGAGATCTTCAACGAGCCCGAGCAGGCCGAGGTGTTCGCGGTGCTGGGGCCCTGGCTGCAATCCTTGAAGCTGAAAGCCTAAAATCGCACGCTCATACTTTTTTCACCTTCAAGCGAGATCACCATGATTCAACACGACAAGCTGTACATCGGCGGCCAATGGGTCGCGAGCCTGGGCAAGGAAGCGCCGGGCGCCGTGATCTCGCCCGCCACCGGCGACGCGATTGCCAGCGTGGTGCGCGGCAATGCCGATGACGTGAACCGTGCGGTGGCCGCCGCCAAGGCGGCGTTCGAGCCCTGGGCTGCGCTGTCGCACGCCGAGCGTGGCGCGTATCTCCTGAAGATCCACGAAGGCCTGAAGGCGCGTGCCGGCGAGATCGCCAAGACCATCACGTCGGAGATGGGCATGCCGGTCAAGCAGTCGCTGCCGATCCAGGCCGGCTCGCCGATTGCGGTGTTCAAGTACTACGCCAAGCTGATCGAGACCTTCCATTGGGAAGAGCAGGCCGGCCACTCCACCATCGTGCGCGAGCCGGTGGGCGTGGTCGCCGCCATCACGCCGTGGAACTACCCGCTGCACCAGATCGGCGCCAAGGTCGCTGCCGCGCTCGCAGCCGGCTGCACCGTGGTGCTGAAGCCGGCTGACGTGACGCCGCTCAACGCCTTCATCCTGGCCGAAGTGATTCACGCCGCCGGCGTGCCCGCGGGTGTGTTCAACCTGATCACCGGCCGCGGCACCGTGGTCGGCGAGGCGATGGTCACGCACCCCGACGTCGACATGGTGTCGTTCACCGGCTCCACCGGCGCCGGCCGCCGCATCTCGGCACAGGCCTCGGCCACCATCAAGCGCGTGGCGCTCGAGCTCGGTGGCAAGTCGGCCTCGGTGATCCTTGAAGACGCCGACCTGCTGAGCGCCGTGAAGGGCTCGGTGCAAGCCTGCTTCCTGAACGCCGGCCAGACCTGCACCGCCCACACCCGCATGCTGGTGCCCGAGAGCAAGTACGAAGAGGCCGCCAAGATCGCGGTGGCCGTGACGCAGGCCTACAAGGTCGGCGACCCGATGGACGAAACCTCGACCATGGGCCCGGTGGCCTCGAAGTCGCAGCAGGACACGGTGCAGGAATACATCCAGATCGGCCTCGACGAAGGTGCCGAGCTGCTGTGCGGTGGCTTGGGTGCGCCTGAAGGTTTGGACAAAAAGGGCTTCTACGTGAAGCCCACCGTGTTCGGCCGTGTGAAGTCGGGTTCGCGCTTGGCGCAAGAAGAAGTGTTCGGCCCGGTGCTGTCGATCATCACTTACAAAGACGAGGCCGATGCCGTGCGCATCGCCAACGACAGCATCTACGGCCTGTCGGGCGGCGTGTGGGCCTCGACCGACGAGCGAGCGAAGGAAGTGGCGCGCAAGATGCGCACGGGCATGGTCGACATCAACGGCGGCGGCTTCAACATGCAGGCGCCGTTTGGTGGCTACAAGCAGTCGGGCAACGGGCGTGAGTTCGGCAAGTACGGCTTGGAAGATTTTCTCGAACTCAAGTCGATGCAGTTCCGGAGGACCTAAGACCCCCTCCGTCGAGAAACAGGCCTGCTGCAACGCAGGCCTTTTTTTCGCCCGTCATTCCCGCGAAGGCGGGAATCCAGCATGGCGGCACATCGTGGATTCCCGCCTTCGCGGGAATGACGGAGCGGGTGGTTCTAAACTGCCACTTCCCCACGAAGGAGCCACCATGAACGCACGCGACCCGCTGCAACCGATCCAGCCCGACGAAGCCACCGCCCTCGCGGCCTACGCCAACCGCACCTGGGACGACGAGATCGTCCCGGCCCTGACCCAGTACATCGCCATCCCGGCCAAGAGCCCGATGTTCGATGCGGAGTGGGAGAAACACGGCTACATCGACAAGGTGGTGCGCGACGCCGCCAGCTGGGTCGAAGGCAAGAAGGTCGCAGGCCTGAAGCTCGAAGTGATTCGATTGCCCGGGCGCACGCCGGTGATCTTCTTCGAGGTGCCGGCCACCAAGGCGGGCAGCACCGACACCATCTGCCTCTACGGCCACCTCGACAAACAGCCCGAGTTCAACGGCTGGCGCAACGACCTCGGGCCGTGGACGCCGAAGTATGAAAACGGCCTGCTCTACGGCCGCGGCGGCGCCGACGATGGCTACGCCATCTACGCCTCGCTCACCGCCATCCTGGCGCTCGATGCCCAAGGCATCCCGCGCCCACGCTGCGTGGGGCTGATCGAGAGCTGCGAAGAAAGCGGCTCCTTCGACCTGCCGGCGTATGTGGATGCACTCAAGGACCGCCTCGGCAACGTGAGCCTGGTGGTCTGCCTCGACAGCGGCGCCGGCAACTACGACCAGCTCTGGCTCACCACCAGCCTGCGCGGCAATGTGACCGGCACGCTGAAGGTGGAGATCCTCACCGAGGGCGTGCACTCGGGCGATTCGAGCGGCCTGGTGCCGTCGAGCTTTCGCATCATGCGGCAGGTGCTTGACCGCCTCGAAGACAGCAAGACGGGCGAGTTGCTGCCGCAGGCCTTTCACTGCGAGATGCCCGCCGACCGTGTGGCGCAGGCGCGCGCCACCGCGCAGATCCTCGGTGACGAAGCCTGGAAGCGTTTTCCCTGGGCCTGCGGTGCCGACGGAGGGCCGACCCTGCCCACCACCACCGACCCGCTGCAGTCGCTGATCAACCGCAGCTGGAAGCCCACGCTCAGCGTGACCGGCGTCGACGGCTTCCCGGCGATGAAAGACGCCGGCAATGTGCTGCGCCCCTACACCGCCTTCAAGCTCAGCCTGCGCCTGCCGCCGCTGGTCGATGCCGGTGTGGCCGCGCAGAAGCTGAAGGCCCTGCTCGAAGACAACGCGCCCTACAACGCGAAGGTGACCTTCGCCGCCGATGGCCGCGCCGATGCGCAGGGCGCGAGCGGCTGGAACGCACCGACCATCACGCCCTGGCTGGACGACGCACTCAATGCCGCCTCGCTGGCGCACTTCGGTGCACCCTGCGGCTATGTCGGCCAGGGCGGCACCATCCCGCTGATGGGCATGCTGCAAAAGAGCTTCCCGGCCGCGCAGATGATGGTCTGCGGTGTGCTTGGGCCCAAGAGCAATGCCCACGGGCCGAACGAGTTCCTGCACGTGCCATACGGCAAGAAGCTCACCGCGGCCGTGGCGCAGGTGATGGCGGCCTGCCCCTGAGCCCTACCTTCGCGCCGTCGTCAGCTTGACCGGAGCGCCCCGAATGGCCAGCGCCGCCGCCTCGAGCGCCTCACGCGGCGGCTTGCTGCCGGCGTTGATGTCTTTCAGCGCGGTGGTGAAGTGTTGCCAGAAGAGCGTCATCTCCACGTTGCTGGGCATCGGGCGGCCGGCATAGATGGCGTCCATCGCGGTGCGGATGCGCGGGTCGGTGTAGAGCGTCCAGAACATCGACTTGGAGGCAGGCACACCGAGCGGCTTGTCGCTGTTCATCGCCGTCAGGCCCTTGGCCTTGAGCAGGTGGTTCTCCAGAAAGTCGATCGCCGCCGCGCGGTTGGGTGAGCCTTGCGTGACCATCGCACCCAACACGCCGACGAAGGGCCGCGCGGGCTTGCCGTCGAGCGTGGGCAGCACCGCCACACCGTAGTTGATCTTGGCCTTGGAGAGCGCCTCCCAGGCCCACGGGCCAGTGATCCACAGCGCCTGTTTGCCCGACTTCATCGCCTCTTCGGCCTCGCCATAGGTCTGCCCTCCTTCGGGCAGCGCGCCGGCCTTCATCAGCTGCATCAGGTACTCGGCACCTTTCACCGCACCGGGGTGGTTGATGCCGGTGTCGCGTGCGTCGAAGCTGCCGTCGAGCTTGCGCCGGAACACATAGCCTCCCCCCGCCGACATCAGCGGCCAGGTGAAGTAGGGGCTCTCGGTCTCCCAGCCGATGGCACGCGCGCCGCGGGTCTTCAGCTTGTAGTGCAGCGGGATCAGCTCCTCGAAGGTCTTGGGCGGCTCGGCCACCAGGTCCTTGTTGTAGATGAGTGCGACCGACTCCACCGACAGCGGGTAGCCCCAGACCTTGCCGCCTTGGGTGAAGCCATCCCACGCCACTTGCACGATGTCGCTGCGCATCGTGTCGCTGGGTTGCACCGGGCTGAGCCAGCCCTGCTTGATCCACTCGCCCAGGCGGTCGTGCGGCCAGATCCAGATGTCGGGGCCCTTGCCGGCTTTCATCGCTTCTTCGAAGTTGCCGACCGCGTTGTCGAAGTGCTCCACCTTCACCCGCATGCCGCTGACACGGGCGTACTCGTCAGCGACCTTCTTCAAGCCGTTGTAGCCCTTGTCCTGGTTGATCCAGATGGTGAGCGTGCCTTTTGGCGCGGCTTGCGCCGGCACGCTAAGAGCCGAGAGCAGCGCGCTGCTGCCGAGGAAGCTGGTGACCCGACGACGATCCATGTTGACCCCTCTCTGTTTCGGTGATGCGAATTAAGTTACGCATCGTGAGAGAGAGTATTTTGAGAAGCATCGGTGTTCACCCTGGAGGAAGCACCCGCTCCGTAATTTAGTTTCGTGTTTGTCGCATTCACAGGGGTGCTTGTAGTACATCGCCCCCTCGGGCACTACGTAGCCGTTCGTACTACAAGCGCTACAAAGTCACGGCGCGTGGAAACGCGCGCATGCACACGCTCGAGCTGGCCGTAGCATCGACCGCATGCAACCCACGAAGACTTTCACCGAGCGCACCCTGCGCGCCTTCATGCTGTGCGCGCTGGTGGCGCAGGGCGCCGTGGCCCATGCCCAGCAGGCCGACGTCGTGTCGATGACCTCGCGTGTGAATGCGGTGCAGTCGAAGATGCTGGCCTGGCGACGCGACATCCACCAACACCCCGAACTCTCGGGCCAGGAGCAGCGCACCGCCAGGCTGGTGGCCGACCATTTGCGCCGGCTGGGCTTGAGCGTGAAGACCGGCGTCGGTGGCCACGGCGTGGTGGCCGTGCTGCGCGGCGGCAAGCCCGGCAAGGTGGTCGCGCTGCGCGCCGACATGGACGCGCTGCCCGTGGCCGAGGCCACCGGCCTGCCCTTCGCCTCGCACACCCGGGCGCCCTACCTGGGCCAGGAGACGCCGGTGATGCACGCCTGCGGGCACGACGGCCACACCGCCATCCTGATGGGCGTGGCCGAGGTGCTGGCGGGCATGAAAGACCAGATCCCGGGCACGGTGAAGTTCATCTTCCAGCCGGCCGAAGAAGGCGTGGCTGATGAGAGCAGCAGCGCCGCCTGGGGCGCGCGCGCGATGGTGGCGCAAGGTGTGCTGGAGAACCCCAAGGTCGACGCGGTGTTCGGCCTGCACATTTCGCCCAACATGCCGATGGGCTGGCTCGGCTACCGCAGCGGGCCGATGATGGCCGGCGCCGACACGGTGCACATCACCATCACCGGCGAGCAGACACACGGTGCCGCACCCTGGACGGGTGTCGACCCGATCGTCGCCGCCGCGCAGGTGATCACCGGCTTGCAGACCATCGTGAGCCGTCAGCTCAACATCAGCAACGAGCCGGTGGTGCTGACCATCGCTTCCATCCACGGCGGCAACCGCGAGAACATCGTGCCCGAGACGGTCGAGATGCTGGGCACGCTGCGCACCTTCGACGAAGACATGCGCGCCGAGGCCAAGCAGCGCATCACCACCACCGCGCAGAAGATCGCCGAGGCCAGCGGCGCCAAGGCGGCCGTGCGCTTCGGCCCGGCGGCCTACAGCGTGACCGTCAACCCGCCCGACCTGAGCGACGCGATGCTGCCCACGCTGCAGCGCGCGAGTGGCGGCAAGGCGATGTCGATCCCGAAGATCAGCGCGTCGGAAGATTTTTCCGAGTACCAGAAGGTGGCGCCGGGTTTGTTCTACATCCTCGGCGCGCCGCCCAAGGGCAAGGCCTACACCGAGGCGCCGGCCAACCACTCGCCGCTGTTCGATTTCGACGAAGACGCGATGCCGCTCGGCGCGCTCAGCCTGAGCCTGCTGGCGCTGGACTACCTCTCGGCACGCTGAAGCGCAAGCCCCAGCATCTGCGCGCCGAGCGCCTCGGCCACCTCGATGCCATCGACCCCGGCCGACATGATGCCGCCGGCATACCCCGCGCCCTCGCCCGCCGGGTACAGGCCCTTGACGTTGAGGCTTTGAAAGTCTTTGCCACGCGTGATGCGCAACGGTGACGAGGTGCGTGTCTCCACGCCGGTGAGCACCGCATCGTGCATCGAGAAGCCCTTGATCTGCCGCTCGAACGCGGGCAGCGCCTCGCGCACCGCCGCGATCGCATAGTCGGGCAGGCTGGTCTTCAGGTCGCCGAGCAGCACGCCGGGCTTGTACGACGGCTCGACCTTGCCGAGCACCGTCGACCGCTGGCCCTTGATGAAGTCACCCACCAGCTGTCCCGGCGCGCTGTAATCGCCACCACCCAGCTCGAAGGCGCGTGACTCCCACACCCGCTGGAAGGCCATGCCATCGAGCGGGTTCACCGGGCCCTCTGCGTTCTTGTCGAGCTGGTAGTCCTGCGGCGACACGCCGACCACGATGCCGGCGTTGGCGTTGCGCTCGTTGCGCGAGTACTGGCTCATGCCGTTGGTGA
>NZ_JADMJX010000059.1 GCF_018780185.1 Rhizobacter sp. | reverse complement strand
AGTTGCTCCACGGTCAGGGGGGCGTTCATTTGCGGTCTCCGATCATCGATACAGCGGCTTCTTGTGCGTCATCCATCGCGCCATGGACGTGCAGGCCGCACTCCTTGGCCTTCTCGTCTTCCCACCACCAGCGGCCGGCGCGGAAGTCTTCGCCCACCGCGATGGCGCGGGTGCAGGGCTCGCAGCCGATGCTGGGCATGAACTGGTCGTGCAGCGGGTTGTAGGGCACGTCATTGGCGGCGATGTAATGCCAGACGTCGTTCCACGTCCAGTCGGCCAGCGGGTTGAACTTGATGCGGCCCTTGTCGTCGGGCTCGCTGAAGGGCACGTCGCCACGGTTGTTGCTCTGCTCGCGGCGCAGGCCGGTGACCCAGGCCGTGCGTTGGCTCAGCATGCGCGACAGCGGCTCCAGCTTGCGGATGGCGCAGCAGCCTTTTCGCAGGTCGATGCTCTCGTACATCGCCTTTTCGCCGTGGTTCTTGACGAAGTGGATCACCGCCTCGGCTTCGGGGCGGTAGACCTCGACCTTCAGCGCATAACGTTCCTCGATGCGCGGGATCAACGCCGACGTCTCGGCGTGCAGCTTGCCGGTTTCGAGCGTACCGAGTGCGATCGCGATCTTGTGGCGCGCGATCAGGTCGGTGAGCACCATGTCTTCGGCACCCAGGCTGGTGGCCTGCACCACCTGGCCGGCGTGTTCATCGGCGGCTTGCTTCAACACAGCGATGGCATTGGCCACGCGGCTGTCGAACTGAGCCGTCTTGCGGGCGTACAGGGCGATGGCGCTCATATGGCCGACCCCGCCTGGTTGAAGGCTTCGGCCTGCGGATACTCCTCGCCGGCGGGGCGGGCGAAGAGCGGGCGGCGCTCGTTCACGTCACCCTGGTAGTAGCCGGGGAAGAAGCGCAGCGCACGCTCGGCCGCGTCGACAGACTGGTCGGCGCGCAGGGCCACGGCGTCGAAGCCGGTGCGCTGCATCAGCGAGACCATGTCGACGAGCGCCTCGCCGGTGGCGCGGATCTCGCCGCTGTAGCGGTAGCGCGAGCGCAGGATGTGGGCCTGGCTGTAGGCGCGGCCATCCACCCACTTGGGGAACTGCAGCACCACCAGACCGATGCGCGGCAGGTCGGCTTCGAGCTCTTCGATGTCGGCATCGTTCGGGTAGATCACGCCGACCGGCATGTCTTGGGGCCAGTGCGCGCGCACGCCGAGCCACTGGCTCAGTGTGAGCAGGCTGTAGGGCGCGTGGGTGACGGTGACCATCGGGCCGTCTTCGCCGGTCACGGTGTGCCAGCGGTCTTTGGTGATGTCGATGAACTTCATGGCGTGGCTCTTCAGTCGGCTTTGGCCGTGGCGCGGCGCTGGGCGTTGGCGGCGGCCTTGAAGGGTTCGAGGCCGATGCGGGTGACGGTGTCGATGAAGCGCTCGCTGGCGGCGGTGCGCTGCGTGCGGTAGGTGTCGAGCACGGCTTCGATCACGTCGGCCACCTCTTCGGCGGCGAACGAGGGGCCGATCACCTTGCCGGGGGTGGAGGCGTGGCCGCTGATGGCCGAGCCGTCGAGCCCGCCGAGCGAGACCTGGTACCACTCCTTGCCGTCTTTATCCACACCGAGGATGCCGATGTGCCCGCTGTGGTGGTGGCCACAGGAGTTGATGCAGCCGCTGATGTGCAGGTCGATGTCGCCGATGTCGTAGAGCTCGTCGATGTCGTCGAAACGCTCGGCGATGTCGGCCGCAATCGGGATGGAGCGGGCATTGGCCAATGCGCAGAAGTCGCCACCGGGGCAGGCGATCATGTCGGTGAGCAGGCCGATGTTGGGGGTGGCGAAGCTGGCGGCGCGGGCGGCTTGCCACAGCGCAAACAGGTCACTTTCTTTCACCCAGGGCAGCACGAGGTTCTGGTCGTGCGAGACGCGCAGCTCGCCGCTGCTGAACTTGTCGGACAGGTCGGCGGCCAGCTCCATTTGCGTGTCGGTCGCGTCGCCCGGCGCCTGGCCGGTGCGTTTGAGCGACAGCGTGACGGCGCGGTAGCCGGCGATCTGGTGCGCGTGCACGTTGCGCTCGGTCCAGCGCTTGAAGGCGTCGGGGGCGTCGGCGGGCACGTGGAGTTTGCTGTTGGTGATGGGCCCGACACCCTGCGGCAACTTGAAGTTCGCCGCAACACGGTCGAACTCGGCCTGCGTGAGGATGTGCGCCGAACCGTCGAGATCACGCTCGAGGATGTTCTTGTATTCCACGGCGACGGCGTCGATGAACTTCTGGCCTTCGGCCTTGACCAGGATCTTGATGCGCGCCTTGTACATGTTGTCGCGCCGGCCGTAGCGGTTGTAGACGCGCACGATGGCTTCGATGAACACCAGGATCTGCTGCCAGGGCAGGAATTCGCGGATCACCGTGCCGGTGATGGGTGTGCGGCCCATGCCGCCACCCACCAGCACCTTGAAGCCGACCTCGCCTTTATCGTTCTTCAGCAGTTGCAAGCCGATGTCGTGCCAGGCAATCGCCGCGCGGTCTTCGCGTGCGCCGGTCACGGCAAGTTTGAACTTGCGCGGCAGGTGCGCGAACTCGGGGTGCAGCGTGCTCCACTGGCGCAGGATTTCGCAGTAGGGGCGCGGGTCGACGATCTCGTCGGCGGCCACACCCGCGAAGCAGTCGCTGGTGATGTTGCGGATGCAGTTGCCGCTGGTCTGGATGCCATGCATGCTGACGGCCGCCAGCGCGTCCATCACATCGGCGCTTTTGACCAGCGGGATCCAGTTGTATTGCAGGTTTTGCCGGGTGGTGAAGTGGCCATAACCACGGTCGTACTCGCGCGCGATGCGGGCCAGCGCGCGCAGCTGCGTGCTGCTCAGCTCGCCATAGGGCACGGCCACACGCAGCATGGGCGCATGGCGCTGGATGTACCAGCCGTTTTGCAGGCGCAGCGCGCGGAACTCGTCGTCGGTCAGCGTGCCGGCGAGGTTGCGCTCCAGCTGGTCACGAAACTGCGCGGCGCGCTGCTTGACGAACTGCGTGTCGAATGAGGTGTACTGGTACATCGTTCAGAAGTTCAGTGAATGACTTTGAGACCGGCGGTGACGAGCGCCACGCACAGCAAGGCGCGCACCAGTTGATCGGGCATTTTTCGTGTCAGCTGGGCGCCCAGCCAGATGCCGGGGATGGAGCCCACCAGCAGCGCCACCAGCAGCGACCAGTCCACATGGCCAAGCGTGGCGTGGCCGATGCCTGCCACCAGGGTCAGCGGCACGGCGTGGGCAATGTCGGTGCCGACCAGGCGGCGCGCTTCCAGCCGCGGGTACAGCAGAAGGATGAGCGTGGCGCCAATGGCGCCGGCGCCGATCGAACTCAGGGTGACGAGCACGCCGAGGATCAGCCCGGACGCGACGGTGAACCACGGCTTGCGCGACTCGGGAATCAGTTTCTCCAGGCGCAGGCCCAGTTGGTGCCAGACCTTCTTGTAGGCCACCGTCACGGCGGTCAGAAGCAGGGCGATGCCGAGCGAGAAGGTGAGCGCGCTGGCCCAGCCCTTGGTCAGCCCGGTGAAATGCATCAGCGCCAACGTGGCGATGGAGGCCGGGATGCTGCCCGCCAGGAGCAGCCACAGGATCTTGTAGTCCACATGGCCATGGCGGTGGTGTGCGATGGAGCCCGAGGTCTTGGTGATGGCGGCAAACCACAAATCGGTGCCGATGGCCACGGCCGGGTTGAGCTTGAACACAGTCAGCAGCAAAGGCGTCATCAGCGAGCCGCCGCCAACGCCCGTCAGGCCCACGATGGCACCGACGCCGAAACCGCTGATGACCGCCAACCAATCCATGAGGTGCCCAGGTGTGGCCCGCGGCAGCCGGGCGCGCGGGCGGAGAGAAGGGCTGGACTGTACAAAGCGCCTATATATATAGAAAGAACAGTTTAGTAGATTGTTTATTCCCCGAAGGGATAAAGCGCAGGCGAGCGCCGAGCCGCTTCTAGAATTCCGCCATGCTGAAACCCTCAACCCTCTCAATGAGCTGGCGCGGGCTGGCGGTGACCCTGGTCCTGGTTGCCTTGAGCGCCTGTCAGACTGCCCCGGTGGCACCTCCGGTTGTCGCGCCCCTCCCGCCCGAGCCCGTGGCGTCGGCGCCCGTCGTGCCTCCCAAGCCGCCCCGCATCGGGTTGGCGCTGGGTGGCGGCGCCGCGCGCGGCTTTGCCCACATCGGTGTGATCCAGGTGCTGGAAGAAAACGGCATCAAGGTCGATTACGTCACCGGCACATCCGCCGGCAGCCTGGTCGCCGCGCTTTACGCCTCGGGCAAGAACGGCACCTCGCTGGCCGCCCTGGCCGACAACATGGACGAATCGGCGTTCACCGATTGGGCGTTTCCGGGGCGGGGCCTGATCCGCGGCGAAGCGCTTGCCAAGTTCGTGCGCGAGAACACCGGCGGGCGGCTGATCGAGCAGATGAGGGTGCCGCTGGGCATCGTGGCCACCGATCTCGACAGCGGTCAGGCCATCCTGTTCCAGATCGGCGACCCCGGCGTGGCGGTGCGTGCGTCGAGCGCGGTGCCGGCGGTGTTCACCCCGGTTCGCATTGGCGCACGCGAGTACGTCGACGGCGGCCTGGTGTCACCGGTGCCGGTGCGCTTTGCGCGGCAGATGGGGGCCGAGCTGGTGATCGCGGTCGACATCTCTGCCATCCCCGATGGCAACCCCACCGGCGACCCGATGCGCATGCTGCTGCAGACCTTCGCCATCATGGGGCGCAGCATCAATGTGTTCGAGCTGCGCGAGGCTGACGTCGTGATGCGGCCCAAGCTGGCTGGCGTGTCAGGCGCCGATTTTTCGTCGCGCAAGCGGTCGATCCAGGCGGGGCGCGACATCGCCACCGCGATGCTGGCCGAGCTGAAACTGCGCATCGCTGCCAAGACCCACTGAACCGGGGCAAAAGTCAGAAACGCAAAACAAAACGGCCCGGTGTTGCCACCGGGCCGAAAGGTACACCTTGAATGGAGAAATTCGCGGGTACCGAGGAGACAACCTTTCAGGGAGACCACGAGCGTCGTCGCTCGTGGAGCTCTTCAGATGAAGAGCCTGGCGGGAAGTTCAACCCCGGGTAGAAATTTCTTCGAGATCAGGCAGCGCGCTTGGTCTTGGTCGCGGCTTGCGTGGCCTTGACCGCGGTGCTGGTCATGGCTTGGAAGTTGGCTTCTGCCACGTCAGCGGCTTGCTTGGCAGCCTTGTGGACGCTCTCGTAAGCGTTGTTGGCAGCGGCAACAGCCGACTTCACCAGCGCGACGGCGTTCTCGGTGCCGGCAGGAGCGTTCTTCACCGAGGTGTCGACCAGGGCCATGAACTTCTTCTGGGCTTCGGTGGCTTGCGCTTCGGCAACCTTGCCGATGTCGGCATTGGTGCTGGCGGCGATGTCATAGACATAACGGCCGTAGGCAGCAGCCTTTTCGGCGGCGGGTTGCAGCAGACCGGCTTGCAGGGCCAGCAACTCTTGTGCGTCTTTGACGGACAGGGCGGCCTTGGTGTTCTCGGCGACTTCGCCCATGGCGGTCTTGGCGACTTGCAGGTTCAACTCGACCAGCTTCTCGATGCCTTCGAAGGCTTTGCCGGTGAGGCCGAAGAGGGTTTCGATGTTTGCCTTGTGAGCGGCCATGACTTGTTCAGCGGTCAGCATGATGAGTAATCTCCTATGGTTAGATTCGGGGATGACACAGCAATTTGTTGCGCTGCACCATGACCAGAAGTATACGAACCCGGCGCGACATTTCAAGCGCTATTTGCTGCATTGCAGCAATTTAGAACGTGACTTCTAAATCCATGGGGTTTCACACGTTCTATGCCGACCATGTGGCAGTGAAGCTGCCTGAAGGGCACCGCTTTCCGATGCAGAAGTACCAGCTTCTGCGCGACCGGCTGGCGCAAGAGCTGCCGGGCCTGCGGCTCGAACAGGCGCCCTCGGCCAGTGAGGGCGAGCTGGCGCTGGCGCACACGCCAAGCTACATCAGTGCCGTGCTCCAGGGGCACCTGAGCGACGGGCAGTTGCGCGAGATCGGCTTCCCCTGGTCTGAGCGCATGGCCGAACGGGCGTGCCGCTCGGTGGGGGCGACGATCCAGGCTGCACGTCAGGCGCTGCGCGAGGGCGTGGCGGCCAATCTGGCCGGCGGCACGCATCACGCGAGCGCCGACAAGGGCGGCGGCTATTGCGTCTTCAACGACGTGGCCGTGGCTGCACGCCTGATGCAGGCCGAATGGCACCGCCTGCACCGGCGCCTGCTGCGGGTGGCGGTGATCGACCTCGACGTGCACCAGGGCAACGGAACGGCAGCGATCTTTCGCGATGACCCGACGGTGTTCACCTTGTCCTTGCACGGCGAGAAGAACTTCCCCTTCCGCAAGGAGCCCAGCGACCTCGACGTGAACCTGCCCGATGGCTGCACCGACGCGCCTTACCTGGCCGCGCTCGACGGGGCGCTTGCCGAACTCTGGGCCCGCCACCGCGATGGCCCACCGGGGCTGATCTTCTTTCTGGCCGGTGCCGATCCGCACGAAGGCGACCGCCTGGGCCGCCTCAAGCTGAGCACGGGCGGTCTGGCCGAGCGTGACCGCCGCGTGTTCGCCGCCGCGCGCGAGCGGCGCATCCCGGTCGCGCTGTCGATGGCGGGGGGTTATGGTCACGACCTCGGCACCACCGTGCAGGTGCAGGTCAACACCTTGAGAGAAGCCATCGAGAGCTGGCGGCAGTGGAACAATCAGCCGCCATGAGCCCAACACCCCGCCCACAACCCGACGGCCGCGAGGCCTACCGTCACTTCACCCCGCTGGCCACACGCTGGATGGACAACGACGCCTACGGGCACCTGAACAACGTCGTCTACTACAGCCTCTTCGACACCGCGGTGAACCGCTACCTGATCGAAGCCGGTGCGCTCGACATCCATCACGGTGAGGTCATCGGCCTGGTGGTCGAAACCCATTGCAACTACTTCGCCTCGATCGAGTTCCCGCAGATGGTGGAAGCGGGCATTCGCGTGGCGCACCGGGGCTCGTCGAGCGTGCGCTACGAGATCGGCATCTTCGCGGCCGGTGCGCCGCTGTGCGCCGCGCGTGGCCACTTCATTCACGTGTATGTCGATCGGGCCACCCGCCGGCCCGCCACCTTGCCACCGGCGCTGCTCGAGGCCTTGAAGGAGTTGACCGTTTGAACCCCACCCCCGAGCAGACCGCCGCGGTCGATGCCGCCATCACCTCACGCCGTTCGTTGCGCGCGTACCTGCCGACGCCGGTGCCGCGTGAGACCCTCGAAGACATTTTGCGTGTGGCCTCGCGCGCGCCGTCGGGTACCAACACGCAGCCGTGGAAGGTCTACGTACTGACCGGGGAACGTCTGCAAGGCTTGTCGCGGCAAATCCTCGAAGCCTTCGACGACCCGGCGCAGGCCGCCACCCACCGCGAGGAATACGCCTACTACCCCACGCAGTGGCAGTCGCCCTACATCGACCGCCGCCGCAAGGTGGGCTGGGACTTGTACGGCCTGCTCGGCATCGGCAAGACCGACAAGGAGCGCATGCATGCGCAGCATGGCCGCAACTACCGCTTCTTCGACGCGCCGGTGGGCTTGATGTTCACCATCGACCGCATCATGGAAAAGGGCAGCTGGCTCGACTACGGCATGTTTTTGCAGAACATCATGGTGGCGGCCCGCGCGCGTGGGCTCGACACCTGCCCGCAGGCCGCCTTCACGCAGTTCCACAAGATCATCATGCCGGCCATCGGTGCGAGCGCCGATGAAATGCTGGTGTGCGGCATGTCGCTGGGTCACGCCGACCCGGCGGCAATTGAAAACTCACTCGTCACCGAGCGCGAGCCGGTGTCGGGTTTTGCGAGGTTCCTATGAAGCCTGCCGTGCTGGTGGCCCGAGCGATTCAACCCGAGGTCGTGACGCGCTTGCGCGAGCACTTCGAGGTCGAAGACAACCCCAAGGACCAGGTGTTCAGCAAGGACGAGCTCCTTGCCCGCTTGAAAGGCAAGCAAGGCCTCTTCGCCACCGGCAGCGAGCGCATCGACGAGGCGGTGCTGGCGGCCAACCCGCAGCTGCGCGCGGTGTGCAACATGGCGGTCGGCTACAACAACATCGACGTGGCGGCCTGCACGGCGCGCGGCGTGGTCTGCACCAACACGCCCGACGTGCTCACCGAAACCACGGCCGACTTCGGCTTCGCGTTGATGATGGCCACGGCGCGGCGTATCGCCGAGTCAGAGCACTTCTTGCGGCGCGGCGAATGGAAGAAGTGGTCGGTCGACATGTTCACCGGTAGCGACATCCATGGCGCGACGCTCGCCATCCTCGGCATGGGCCGCATCGGGCAGGCGATTGCGCGGCGCGGCGCGCTGGGCTTTGGCATGCGCGTGATCTATCACAACCGCTCGCGGCTCGATGCCGCCATCGAGCAGGAATGCCGCGCCGCCTACGTGAGCAAACAAGAGCTGCTGCAGCAGGCCGACCACCTGGTGATCGTGGTGCCGTATTCACCGGCCTCGCACCACGCCATCGGTGCGGTCGAGCTGGCCCAGATGAAGCGCACGGCCACGCTGACCAACATTGCGCGGGGTGGGGTGGTGGACGATGCCGCCTTGGCCCAGGCTCTGGCCACGGGGCTGATCGCAGCCGCCGGGCTCGATGTGTTCGAAGGTGAGCCCGCCGTGCACCCGCATCTGCTGAACGTGCCCAACGTCGTGCTGACGCCGCACATCGCCAGCGCCACGGTGGCCACACGCCTGGCCATGGCCAACCTGGCGGCCGACAACCTGATCGCGGCGCTCGGCTTCGGGCCGTCTGCCGGCAAGCCACCGACCCCCATCAACCCCGACGTTTTGCGGCCTGCCCCCTGAGAGAATCGACCGCATGCAAACACCATGGTGGTTCGTTGCGGCGCTGGCCGTTCTCAATCTCTTGCTGCTGCTCTGGTTGGCGTTTCGCCGCCCGCCCGTTGACGATTCGTTGAAAGCCGAGTTGCGCGCGACCAGCGAGCGGCTGGAGCGCGAGCTGCGCGATGAGCTGGGTCGCAGCGCCCAGGGCACCCGCCAGGAGCTGGGCAGCACGCTGGCCAACTTCCAGCAGACGCTGACCAGCGCGCAGGGCAGCGTGGCCAGCCTGCAGAACGAGCAGATCGACAGCTTTCGCACCCAGCTGGCCGCCATGCAGCAGGCGGTGAGCGACGCGCTGCAATCGGCCGCCAGCTCGCAGGCCGCGCAGTCGGTGGCCTCGCGCGAGGCGCAGGACATGAGCCTCAAGCGTTTTTCCGACGCGATGACGGAGCAGCTGCGTGCACTCTCCGAGGCCAACGAACGCCGCCTGGGTGAGGTTCGAACCGCGGTCGAGCAGCGCCTCACGACCTTGCAGCAGGGCAACGAGCAAAAGCTCGAGCAGATGCGCGCCACCGTCGACGAGAAACTGCACGCCACGCTGGAGCTGCGCCTCGGCGAGAGCTTCAAGCTGGTGGCCGACCGCTTGGACAAGGTGCATGCCGGCCTGGGCGAGATGCAGGTGCTGGCCAAGGACGTGGGCTCGCTCAACCGCGTGCTGAACAACGTGAAGACACGCGGCACCTTCGGCGAAGTGCAGCTCGCCGGCCTGCTGGAGCAGGTGTTCACGCCCGACCAGTACGCCAAGAATGTGGAGACGGTGCCGGGCAGCGGCGCGCGGGTCGAGTTCGCGATTCGCCTGCCGGGCCAGCGCTCCGATGGCGTGCCGCTGTGGCTGCCCATCGACGCCAAGTTCCCACGCGAAGACTACGACCGCCTGCTCGACGCGCACGACCGCGCCGATGCGCCCGGCGCGGAGCTGGCGGCCAAGGCGATCGAGCAGCGCCTGCGCCTGGAAGCCAAGACCATTCGCGACAAGTACGTGTCGCCGCCTCACACCACCGACTTCGGCATCCTCTTCGTGCCGACCGAGGGCCTGTATGCCGAGGCCTTGCGACGCGCGGGCCTGGTCGAGTCGATGCAGCGTGAGTACAAGGTGATGCTGTGCGGCCCGACCACCTTGCTGGCCACGCTGACCAGCCTGCAGATGGGCTTTCGCACCCTCGCGCTGGAGAAGCGCTCGGTCGAGGTGTGGGAGGTGCTGGGCGCCGTCAAGACCGAGTTCGCGAAGTTCGGCGACGTGCTCGCCAAGACCAAGAAGAAGCTCGACGAGGCCAGCAACAACATCCTGCAGGCCGAGGTGAGGGCGCGTGCAATGTCGCGCGAGTTGCGCTCGGTCGAGGCCTTGCCCGAGGCTCAGGCCAAGCTCGTGCTGCCCTTGCCGGCGGATGGTTCATCCGGCGATCTGCTGGAGCCCGACACCTGACATGGCCCGTTTCTCGCGCCCCCTGCTGGCCTTGATCATGGGCCAGATCTGCCTGCACTCGTGCATGGCAGGTGTGCGGGTCGCGGGGCCTTTGCTGGCCTTGCACAGTGGCCAGCCGACCTGGGCGGTGGGCGTGTTGCTGGGCTTGTTTGCAGCCGCGCCGGTGGTGTCGTCGCTGTATGCGGGGCGCATGGCCGACCGCCATGGTTACCACCGGCCCGTGCACCTGGCCGTGGGCATGACGGTGCTGGGTGGCCTGGTCGCGGTGGCCTCCACCTGGCTCGTGGCATGGCAGTTCGGGCTGCTGTGCCTCGCGGCCTGCCTGTGCGGCGTGGGCACCAATTTCGGTTTGATCGCGATTCAGCGCAGCGCAGGGCGGCTCGCAGAGGGAGACCGAGCCGGGCTCACGCGTGTCTTCAGCTGGTTGGGCCTGGCGCCGGCGCTGTCGAACGTGGTCGGGCCGGTCGTGGCGGGCACGCTGATCGACGCGGTGGGGTTTCGAGGGGCGTTCGTGGCCTTGACGCTGTTGCCGCTCGCCACCTTCTGGTGGTCCCGGCAGGTGCCGGTGGAAGTGAACACGGCTGATGTCACGGTGGGCCGCAAGCGCGCGTCGTGGGAGCTGCTGACCCTGCCCGGCATGCAGCGCCTGCTGCTCGTCAACTTCCTGATGTCGTCGAGCTGGGATCTGCACTCCTTCCTGGTGCCGGTGATCGGGCACGAGCGTGGCTTCAGCGCGTCAGCGATCGGATTGATCCTGGGTGCGTTTGCGGCGGCGGTGGCCGGGGTGCGCGTGCTGATCCCGTTCTTGTCGCACCGCTTGCGCGAACACCAGGTGCTGGTCGGCGCGATGCTGCTCACCACGCTGGTGTTCGGCATCTACCCGTGGGTGCACTCGGCCTGGCTGATGGCCATCTGTGCCACCTCGCTGGGCCTGGCGCTGGGCGCCGTCAACCCGATGATCATGACCACCTTGCACCACCTCACGCCGAGCGATCGGCATGGCGAGGCGATTGCCTTGCGCTCGATGACCATCAACGCCAGCAGCGCACTGATGCCGTTGCTCTTTGGCGCCGTGGGTGCGGCGATCGGTGCGTCGACCCTGTTCTGGCTGATGGGCGCCGCGGTGGGCGCCGGCAGCTGGCAGGCGCGGCGTGTGGGCCGCGCCTAGAGGTTCGGCCTCAGAAGCGGATGCCCGAAGGCGGCGGTGCCGGTGCCGGCTCGGGGGCGGGCGCTGCGGCGGGAGCAGGCGCACGCGCGGGCGCGGGCTTCGCCTGCTGCGCCTCGGTCAACGGCTCGGCTTTGCCCTGCGGGAAGTTGGTCGGCAGGCGTGACTCTTTGGGGTAGCTGGCGGCGTCAAGGTACGAGGCCCAGTCTTCGCGCTGCCAGCCGCGGATGATCTGTGCACCGACGGTCAGCGCCGGCAGGCTGGTCGAGCCGGTGAGGCGTTGCAGCGCATTGCTGTCGTCGGCGGTGGTGACCAGTTTTTCGGAGAAAGGCACACCGCGCTGGCGCAGGTATTGCCGCCCGGCGTCGCAGGGTGAGCAGTCGGGGGCCACGTAGAGCGTGACCGGGTAGCGCTGCACCGCCTGCCGCAGTTCGAAGGGCAGGGCCACGTCGTTGGCGACCGAGCCGCCGGCGCCCACTTGCTGCACCTTGTTCTCGGTGCTGACCGCAGGCCGGTCGGTGTAGGTGACCTTGCCGTCCGGGCCGACCACCTTGTACAGCGCGTGGGCCGGCAGGGCGGTGAAGAGCGATGCTGCGGCCACCGATGTGGCCAGGCTCAGAAGCGCGCGGGTGCGTTGGGTCATATGTAGGTACTCCGGGAACGGCCGATGCTGACAGCAGAGCCAAATTTTAGGCATCAGGCCATGCCCTGGTGGCGCAAAAGTGCGTCAATTCGTGGCTCTCTGCCACGGAAGGCCTTGAAACTCTCCATCGCAGGGCGGCTGCCGCCGGCCTCCAGAATGGCCTCGCGGTAACGGCGGCCCGTCTCCGGGTCGAGCGCGCTGGTTTCTTCGAACGCGCTCCAGACGTCGGCGCTCAGCACCTCGGCCCACTTGTAGCTGTAGTAGCCGGCCGCATAACCGCCGGCGAAGATGTGCGAGAACGAGTGCTGGAAGCGGTTGAACGCCGGCGGCGTGAACACCGCCACTTCAGCGCGCACTTCGTCGGCGATTTGCTGGATGCGGTCTTCGCTGCCCTGCTCGGCGTGGATGCGGATGTCGAACAGCGAGAACTCGATCTGCCGCAGGGTTTGCAGCCCGCTTTGAAAGTTCTTGGCGGCGAGCATCTTGTCGTACAGCGTGCGCGGCAGCGGCTCGCCGGTGTCGACATGGGCGGTGAGGTGCTTGAGCACGTCCCACTCCCAGCAGAAGTTTTCCATGAACTGGCTGGGCAGCTCGACCGCATCCCACTCCACACCCGAGATGCCAGCCACGCCGACGTCGTTCACTTGCGTGAGCATGTGGTGCAGGCCGTGGCCGAACTCGTGGAACAGGGTCGTGACTTCGTCGTGCGTCAGCAGCGCCGGTTTGCCGTCGGCGGGCGGGGTGAAGTTGCACACCAGGTGCGCCACCGGCGTTTGGGTGTGACCCTCGGGGCGGGCCCAGCGGCCACGCACGTCGTCCATCCAGGCGCCGGGGCGCTTGCCGGTGCGGGCGTAGGGGTCGAGGTAGAACTGGCCGACCAGTTGCGGGCCGCGTTCGATGCGGAAGAAGCGCACGCTCGGGTGCCACACCTCGGCCGTGTCGGGGCGGATGCTCACCTCGAACAGCGTTTCGATGATGCGGAACAGCCCGCTCAGCACCTTGGTCTCGGTGAAATACGGCTTCACCTCCTGGTCGCTGAAGGCGTAGCGCGCTTCTTTCAGCTTCTCGCTGGCGAAGGGGATGTCCCACGACTGCAGATCTGCCAGGCCCAGCTCGCTGCGCGCGAACTCGCGCAGCTCGGCCAGGTCTTTCTCGGCGTAGGGGCGGGCGCGGCGCGACAGGTCGCGCAAGAAGTCGGTGACTTGCTGGGGCGAGTCGGCCATCTTGGGGACCATCGACACCTCGGCGAAGTTGCGGTAGCCCAGCAGCTGCGACTCTTCATGGCGCAGTTGCAGCAGCTCGCGCATGATGGCGCTGTTGTCGTGTTCGGGTTTGCCGAGGTCGCTGGCGCGGGTGGCGTAGGCGGTGTAAAGCTGCTCGCGCAAGGCGCGGTTTTCGCCGTACTGCATCACCGGGAAGTAGCTCGGGAAGTGCAGCGTCAGCTTGTAGCCGGGCTTGCCGTCGGCCTCGGCAGCGGTGCGGGCTGCCTCTTTGGCATCGGCGGGCACACCGGCCAGCTGGTCTTCGGTCACATACAGCGCGAAGCTGTCGGTGGCGTCCATCACGTGTTCGGAGAAAGATTGCGACAGGGCCGCCTGACGCTCCTGGATCTGCGCATACCGCTCGCGGGCCGCGCCTTGCAGCTCGGCGCCCGAGAGCACGAAGTCGCGCATCGCGTTCGACAAGGCCTGCTTGCGTGCGGGGCTCAGCTTGGCCGCAGCGGGGCCGTGGGCGATGGCCTTGTACTTGGCGTACAGGCGTTCGTCGGCACCCAGCCGGGTGTGGAACTCGGTGACCTTGGGCAGGCTTTCGTTGTAGGCCGCACGCAGCTCCGGGTTGTCGGCTACGTGGTTCAGGTGCGCCACCGCGCCCCAGGCCGCGCCCAGCCGTTCGGTGGCCACGTCGAGCACGGCCGACAGTGCGTCGTAGTCGGCCGGCACCTCGTCACTCGTGGCACGCTCCAGCGCCGCATCGGCTTCGGCCAACAGCTGTGTCACCGCCGGGCCCACGTGTTCGGGGCGGATGGCGGCGAAGTGAGGCAGTCCGTCGAGGGCGAGGAGAGGGTTGCTCATGGGTGTTTGCGTTCAGCGGCTTCGATGGTGTTGACGAGCAGCATGGCGCGGGTCATCGGCCCAACACCACCGGGAACTGGCGTGATGAAACCGGCGACTTGCGAGACACCGGCAAAGTCCACATCACCACACAGCTTGCCTTCGTCATTGCGGTTCATTCCCACGTCGATGATGACTGCGCCGGGTTTGACCATGTCGGCCGTCAAGGTATTGCGCCGGCCGACCGCGGCCACCACCACGTCGGCCTGGCGTGTGTGATGGCCCAGGTCGACCGTCGCACTGTGGCAAATGGTGACGGTGGCGTTGGCTTGCAAGAGCAGTTGTGCCATCGGCTTGCCCACGGTGTTGCTGCGCCCGATCACAACGGCGTGCTTGCCCTTCAGGTTGACGCCGGTGGTCTCGATCATCTTCATGCAGCCATAAGGTGTGCACGATTTGAAGCCTGGCAGGCCGCTGGCCAGCGCGCCGGCGCTCAGGATCGAAAAGCCGTCGACGTCCTTGAGCGGGTCGATGGCGGCGATCACCTTCTGCGGGTCGATGTGCTTGGGCACGGGCATCTGCACCAGGATGCCGTGGATGCTGTCGTCGTGGTTCAGCTCGTTGATCCGATTGAGCAGGTCGGCCTCGGGCATGTTGGCCGGGAAGCGGTCGAGCACCGAGCGCACGCCGCTGGTTTCGCAGTCCTTGACCTTATGGCTCACATACACCTGGCTCGCTGGGTCGTCGCCGACCAGGATCACGGCCAGGCCGGGTGTGTGGCCACGGGCGGTGAGGGCAGCGGCGCGTTCGGCCACTTCGGCGCGGATCTTCTTGGCAAGGGCGTTGCCGTCGATGAGTTGTGCAGTCATGTCGGTCCTTGGAAACTAAAAAGGGCCGCTGCGAGCGGCCCTTCGATGGGGGTGATGCTTCAAGCCTTCGACTGGGCGCCGAGTGCAATCTTGAGCAAGTCGGCCACGGTGTTGGCGTTCAGCTTCTCCATGATGTTGGCGCGGTGCGCCTCGACCGTCTTGATGCTGATGCCCAGGTCGTCGGCGATCTGCTTGTTCAGGCGGCCGGCGACGATGCGCTCGAGCACCTGCGACTCGCGCGTGGTCAGGCGCGACAGCAGGGCGTCGCGGCTGGCGGCTTCCTGGTGGTGCGAGAAGGCGCTTCGGGCCTGGTCGAGCATGCGCTCCACCAGGTTGAGCAGCTCTTCTTCCTTGAAGGGTTTTTCGATGAAGTCCATCGCGCCCTTCTTCATGGTGGTGACCGCCATCGGCACGTCGCCGTGGCCGGTGATGAAGACCACCGGCAGCGGCGACTTGCGCTCCAGCAGGCGGTCTTGCAGCTCGAGCCCGCTCATGCCGTCCATGCGGATGTCGGCGATCAGGCAGGCCACTTCACGCGGGTCGAAGCGGGAGAGGAACGACTCGGACGAGTCGAAACACTTCACGCGGTAGTCCTTGCCCTCCAGCAACCATTGCAGCGAATCGCGAACAGCTTCGTCATCGTCGACAACGTAAACGGTGCCTTTTTTCGGAATCAAGCTCATGGGTGCTGTCTCATGTCATGGCCGGTTCAAGGCCTGGTGATTTGGCGGTTTCGACCGGCAGCGTAAAGGTAAAACGGCAGCCGACAGCGAGGTCGCCATTGTATAAGTTCTGTGCCCTGATCCGGCCCCTGTGGCTCTCGATGATCGAGCGGCACAGGCTCAGTCCGATGCCCAGGCCTTCGACCTTGGTCGAGAAGAACGCTTCGTACAGGCGTGCTATTACTTCGTCCTTCAGGCCAGGCCCGGTGTCGGTGACGCTGAACTCGATCACGCCGCCTTCTTCGGGTGTGTGTTTGGGCACCACGCGCAGCTCGATGTTGCGGCGCGCGGGCGGCAAGCCGGCCATGTCGATGGCTTCGGCCGAGTTCTTCAACAGGTTGAGCACCACCTGTTCGATCAGGATCGGGTCGACCATCAACGTGGGCAGGCGTTGCGCCACGTAGACGTGGATGGCCACGTTGCGCCGGCGCAGCTCGATGCCGGCCAGGTCGACCGCGTCGTCGATGATGGTGCGCGCCTGCGCAGCCTGGCGCTGTGGCTCGCTGCGTTTCACGAAGGCGCGGATGCGCCGGATGATCTGGCCCGCCCGTTCGGCCTGGCGCGCGGTTTTCTCAAGCGCCGCGATCAGGTCGTCTTTTTCGATCGCGTCGCCCTTCACGCGCGAGACCATGCCGTTGCAGTAGTTGGTGATGGCGGTGAGTGGCTGGTTCAGCTCGTGCGCCACCGATGAGGCCATCTCGCCCATGGTCACCAGGCGGCTCGTGACCTGGGCCTTTTCGGCCTGCTGTGCGGCCTGGGTCTCGGCCTGGCGGCGGCCGGTCACGTCGGTGGCGATCAGCATTTGTGCCAACCGACCATCGGTCCATTGCAGGTAGCGCGCTCGCACGTCGAACCACTTCTGCAGCGATTCGATGAAGACCTCGCGCGGGTCGGAACCGGCCTCGGTGAGCTCTTGGGTGGGCAGGCCGCCGAAGCTGTCGACCGAGTCGCCCAGGTCGGCAATCATCGGCAGGCCCGGGTCGCCTCCGGCCAGCAGGCCGTGGCCGCGCGCGTCAGCGCCGAACCACAGGCGGTAGGAGCGGTTGGCGAACAGCAGCTCGCCTTGTTGCACCGACAGCACCGACACGGCCGCGTCCAGCCCTTCGAGCACGGTGGTGAAACGTTCGTGCGAGGCCGAGAGCTGGTCGCGCACACGCTTGGCCTCGGTGATGTTGGTCATCGAGGTCATCCAGCCGGTCTGCATGCCCTTCGGGTCAATCAGCGGCGAGACGTACATGCGGGCATCGAACAGCGTGCCGTCCTTGCGCATCGCCTTCACCTCGATGCCACCGGCCGGGCTGCGGCCTTGCAGCTCTTGCTGCAGCAGGCGGTTGTTTTCTTCGTAGCGGTCGGGTGGCCAGTGTGGGAAGGGCGGCAAGCGGCCAATCAGTTCGTTTTCATTGAAACCGGTCATCGCGCAGAAGGCCGGGTTGACGTAGGTGATGCGGCCTTCGATGTCCATCGCCCGCATGCCGGTGAGCATGGAGTTTTCCATCGCGCGGCGGAAGTTGGTTTCCGACACCAGCGCGCTTTGCATCTGCATGCGCCTGCGCATGTGGCGCCAGGTGCCGAGCAGCATCCACACGGTGAGCGCGCTCAGTGCCGCGACCATCCAGAACAAGGTGTTGCTGATCAGGCCGATCGAGGTGCGATAACCCTGGCCGCGCAGCAGCAGCCCGTTGCTGGCAGGCGCCAGCGGCACATCGTGCAGGATCGACGCCGGCTTGGCCGGCTCCCCCGGCGTGAGCGCCATGGTGCTTGCGACCACCTTGCCCTGCGAGTCGAGCAGGGTCATGGTGTGGCGGCGCGACACCTCCGAAGGAATGAAGTAACGCACCAGCGAGTCGATCGAATACTCGGCGATCAGGGTGCCCGAGAACGCGCTGCGGTCGAGCAAGGGCACGTGCACCTGGAAGACGGCGTTGCCGAACGCGTCGGTGAAGTTGCGCGAGTACACCGGCAGGCGCAGCTCGCGCGCCGCCTTGAAGGCCTCTTCGGGCTCGGGGTTGCGGGTGTCGGGCAGCGAGTGGCCGGCCTCTGACGCGGGCACACCCGGCTCGGTGTGTGCGGCCATGAAGGTCGAGTAGCTCGCGCGGCGCATGCGCGTGCTGGTGACCCAGATCAGGTTGGTGATCTCCGGGCGCTCGCGGGTGAAGCTCGCCGCCTGGCCGAGAAACTCGTCCTGGTCGATGGTGCGGGTGACGATCTCGCGCGCAATGCGCACCAGCTGTTCCTGGTTTTCGATCAGGCGCAGGCGGATCTGCTGCTGGGCGATCTCGGTGTCGCGCTTGACCGACTCCTGTTCGCGCTCGAATTCCTCATTGCGCAGGTACCAGAACGCGGAAATGATGGCTGCCAGGAACAGCAGCACCGACACCAGCGGGCCGAGCGTGGCGTAGCGGTCTTGGCGAGCGGGTGATTGGCGGCGCCACCACCGGCCCACCAGGCGGCCAGCCCTCGCTGAAACGGGACGACGGGGTTCGGCGGGTGCGGGTGGCAAGGACATGGGGCGAATTATCGAACGGCGCCGGGATCGGGCGGGCCGCCTGCACTGCCCAAGAAGTGGAGACGCGTTCGAAATGCCGCATTATGAAAACTGCTCGCGCTATTTGAAAATTTGAAAGGCTTGTGGGAAACTTCGCGCCACTCGTTTCAACAGCAAATAGACAGGAGACAAGCATGTCAGCAGTACCTGAGGCTTTTGTGGGCGCGGCGGCCAACGATGCCGATTCGCAAGAGACCCGTGAGTGGCTCGACGCGCTCTCCGCCGTCATCGAAGCCGAAGGGGGCGAACGGGCCCACTTCCTGCTCGAAGAGCTGATCAACCATGCGCGCCAGGCCGGCATCGACCTGCCGTTTTCGGCCCGCACGGCCTACGTCAATACCATTCCGACCGATCAGGAAGAGCGTTGCCCCGGCAACCTCGAGATCGAAGAGCGCCTGCGCGCCTACATGCGCTGGAACGCGATGGCGATGGTGGTCAAGGCCAACCGCCTGCACCCGGCCGATGGCGGTGACCTCGGCGGGCACATCTCGTCGTTTGCCTCGCTCGCCACCATGTTCGGCGCGGGCTTCAACCACTTCTGGCACGCCGAGAGCGCTGAACCCGGAAGAGAGCACGGTGGCGACCTGCTCTACATCCAGGGTCACTCTTCGCCCGGCATCTATGCGCGTGCCTTCATGGAAGGCCGCATCTCCGAAGAGCAGTTGCTCAACTTCCGCCAAGAGGTGGGCGGCAAGGGCATATCGAGCTACCCGCACCCGAAGCTGATGCCCGAGTTCTGGCAGTTCCCGACCGTCTCGATGGGCCTGGGCCCGCTGATGGCGATCTACCAGGCGCGCTTTCTCAAGTACCTGCATGCGCGCGGCATTGCCAACACCGAAAACCGCAAGGTCTGGGTGTTCTGCGGTGACGGCGAGATGGACGAACCCGAATCGCTGGGCGCCATCGGCCTGGCGGCCCGCGAGAAGCTCGACAACCTGATCTTCGTCGTCAACTGCAACCTGCAGCGCCTCGACGGCCCGGTGCGCGGCAACGGCAAGATCATTCAAGAGCTCGAAGGCGAATTCCGCGGCTCCGGCTGGAACGTCATCAAGCTGCTGTGGGGCAGCT
>NZ_JADMJX010000008.1:74244-91905 GCF_018780185.1 Rhizobacter sp. | reverse complement strand
CCCGCACCCGCCACCGGCTTGAAGGTTTTTTCAGCCGCCACGTATTCGTGCACGCTGGCCACGTGGATGGCGTGCGTGTCGTCGACGAAGCTGTAGCAGGTGTTGGTCAGCATCGGGCTCGCGTTCACCTCCAGGCCGAGCAGCTGGGCCACGATGGCCGCGGCCGCCACCTTGGCGTGGGCGTTGGCCATGTGGGCGCTCTTGGGCATGCCGGGCGCGGCTTGAATCGCATCGCCCAGCACATGGATGTCTTTCGCGGCAGTCGACTCGAAGTCGAGGTAGTTCACGCGGCACCAGCGGCCCGTCGAGTTGGCCAGGCCGGCTTGCACGGCCAGCGTGCCGGCGCGCATGGGGGGCAGCACGTTGAGCACGTCGGCACGCACATCGTCTTGCAGCTCGATGCGCACGCGGCCCGCCCCACCGTCGACCTCGCTCACCTTGTGCAAGGGCCGGTACTCCAGCATGCCGGAGTAAAGCTCGCTCCAGGCCTTCTTGAAGAGGGCGGGCTTGGAGGTGACGTCGTTGTTGGCATCGAGGATCAGCACCTTGGACCGCGGCTTGGCGCGCTTGAAATAGGCGGCGATCACGCTCGCCCGTTCGTAAGGCCCCGGTGGGCAGCGGTACGGCGCCTCGGGGATGCTGATCGCGAACACGCCCCCATCGGGCATGGCTTCGAGCTGGTGGCGCAGGGCGAGGGTTTCGGCGCCGGCCTTCCACGCCTGCAGCACCTGGCCCGAGGCCTGCGCAGCACGCAAGCCGCGCACTTCGTCGAACATCAGCTCGACGCCGGGTGAGAGCACCAGCTTGTCGTAGCGCAGGCTCGCGCCCGAGGCGAGCGTCACCGTTTTCCTGGCGGCGTCGATGCCGGTCGCACTGCCACGCACCCAGCTCACGCCGTGGCGCGACGCCAGCGCGTCGTAGCCGGTGGTGATGTCGGCCAGCGTGTGCGTGCCGCCCAGCACCAGGTTGGAGATGGGGCAAGAGACAAAACGCGGTTGCGGCTCGACCAGCTGCACCTCGATCTGCTGGCCCGACAACAACCGCACATAACGCGCCGCGGTCGCGCCGCCAAAGCCGCCGCCGATCACCACCACCTTGGCGCTCGCCGGCACGGCCTGTGGCAGCGCGCACGCCCCCAGCCCGACCAGGCTGCCACCGAGCACCAGCGAGCGGCGCTTCATCACCGTGGCAGGCCCGCGAAGTAGGCCGAGAGCTGGTCGATCTGCTCGAGCGTGTAGCCCTTGGCGATCTGGTGCATCACCGTCGCGGGCCGGGTGCCGTCGCGAAAGGCGAGCAGGCGCGCGGCCAGCTCGTTGCGGTCGCGCCCGCGCAGACCCAGGATGCCGGCATCGGGCACCGCGCGGCCATCGGTGCCATGGCAGGCGGCGCAGGTGGCCGCGAGCGAACGCAGCTGCAAGGTCCCGCTGGTGGGCTGGGCGTGTGCACCGGCCATCGCGCCAATCAGGGCCAGGGGCCAGCAGGGATGCAGCAGCTTCATCAGGCGGTTTTCTCCAGCGAGCGAAGGCGGCATCTTGCGCCTGCATGACCCATTCCCCATGCTTGTCAGGGTTTTAACCTTGTCGCATGCTCGCGGCTCTTGCCATTTCGCCGTCGACAGGAGAAACGCCTCATGCCCACGCTCAACGTCAACGGCAAACGCCTCAGCTTCGACGCCGAACCCGACACCCCGTTGCTGTGGGTGTTGCGCGAGCAGCTGGGGTTGACGGGCACCAAATACGGCTGCGGCATCGCGCAGTGCGGAGCCTGCACGGTGCACATCGACGGCGTGCCCACCCGCAGCTGCGTGAGGCCGGTGTCGAGCGTCGACGCCAAGGACAAGATCGTCACCATCGAAGGCCTGTCGGCCAAGGGCGACCACCCGGTTCAAAAAGCCTGGGCCGCGCTCGACGTGCCGCAATGCGGCTACTGCCAGGCCGGCATGATCATGGCGGCCAGCGCGCTGCTCAGGGCCAAGCCCAACCCGAGCGACGCCGACATCGACGAGGCCATGACCAACATCTGCCGCTGCGGCACCTACAACCGCGTGCGTGCGGCGATCAAGCTGGCGGCGCAGGGTGGGGACATGAAGCGCGCGGCGATTCACATCCAGCACGTCGAGGGAGACAAGGCATGAGCGCCGTGCTCTCTCGTCGTGAATTCATCGGGGCGACTGGCGGCCTGGTGGTTGCCTTTCATATCCCCTTCGCCGCCGCGCAAGACGCCAAGGTGCAAGAGATCAACGCCTGGGTGGTCGTGCAGCCCGATGACACGGTGGTGATCCGCATCGCACGCTCCGAGATGGGCCAGGGCTCGCTCACGGGCCTGGCGCAACTGGTGGCCGAAGAGCTCGACTGCAACTGGGCCAAGGTGACCACCGAGTACCCGACGCCGGGGCAGAGCCTGGCGCGCAAGCGGGTGTGGGGCAACTTCTCGACCGGCGGCAGCCGCGGCATCCGCGAGTCGCACGAGTACGTGCGCAAGGGCGGCGCGATCGCACGCACGATGCTCGTGCAGGCGGCGGCCGACGAATGGAAGGTGCCGGCCTCGGAATGCAGCGCCGCGGCCAGCGTGATCACGCACCACCCCTCGGGGCGCAAGACGAGTTACGGCAAGGTCGCCCTTGCCGCTGCCAAGCTCACCCCACCCACCGAGGTGGCGCTGAAAGACCCGAAAGACTGGAAACTCGCCGGCAAGCCGCTCGCGCGGCTCGACACCCAAGACAAGCTCACCGGCGCGCAGGTCTATGGCTCCGACCTCAAGCTGCCGGGCCTGCTCAACGCCGCCATCAAGGACTGCCCGGTGTTCGGCGGCAAGGTGAAGAGCTTCAACGCCGCAGCGATTGCCAAACGCCCTGGCGTGAAGAAGGTGGTGCGCGTGGGCGAGAGTGCGGTGGCGGTGATCGCCGACACCTGGTGGCATGCCAAGAGCGCGCTCGACGCGCTGCCGATCGAGTGGGACGAAGGCCCCAACGCCAAGGCCAACAGCGCCCAGACCGCCGAACTGCTGAAGGCCGGCCTCGATGCACCGCAAGCGGTGGTGGGCAACAGCAACGGCGATGCACGCGCGGCCCTCGCGAGCGCGGCCCGCAAGATCGAAGCGGTCTACAGCTACCCGCACCAGAACCACGCGACCATGGAGACCATGAACGCGACGGTGAAGTACACACCCGAGCGCTGCGAGGTCTGGACGCCCACGCAGAACGGCGAAGCGGCACTCGCCGCCGCCGCCGAAGCCGCCGGCCTGCCACCGGCGAAATGCGAGGTCTACAAGCTGCTGCTCGGTGGTGGCTTCGGCCGGCGAGGCGCCACCCATGACTGGGTGACCCAGGCGGTGCTGATCGCGAAAGAAATGCCGGGCACGCCGGTCAAGCTGATCTGGTCGCGCGAAGAAGACATGACGCATGGGCGCTACCACCCGGTCACGCAGTGCAAGCTGAGCGCGGGGCTCGATGCACAGGGTGAACTCACCGCGCTGCACCTGCGCATCTCGGGCCAGTCGATCCTGGCGGGCGTGTTCCCGCAGATGATCCGCGAAGGCCGTGACCCAGTGGTGTTTCAAGGACTCAACCCACCCGGGCCCGAAGCGTCGATCGGCTACAGCGTGCCGCACCTGCTGGTCGACCACGCGATGCGCAACCCGACGGTGCCACCCGGCTTCTGGCGCGGCGTGAACCTGAACCAGAACACCATCTACCTGGAGTGTTTTCTCGACGAGCTGGCGCACGCCACGCAGCAAGACCCGCTCGCCTTTCGGCGCAAGCTGATGAGCAAGCACCCCAAGCACCTGGCGGTGCTCAACGCCGCCGCCGAGCGCGCGGGCTGGGGCACGCCGGCGCCGGCCGGCGTGTACCGCGGCCTCGCACAGACCATGGGCTTCGGCAGCTACGTGGCGGCTTGCGCCGAGGTGTCGGTGAGCGCCGAGGGCAAGCTGAAGATCCACCGCATCGTCGCCGCCACCGACTGCGGCCATGCCGTCAACCCGCAGCAGATCGAAGCCCAGGTCGAAGGCTCGTTTGTCTACGGTTTGTCGGCTGCGTTGTACGGCGCGTGCACGCTGAAAGACGGGCGCATCGAGCAGGACAACTTCCACACCTACCCGGTGCTGCGCATGGACGAGATGCCCAAGGTCGAGACCATCGTGATGCCGTCGGGCGGCTTCTGGGGTGGGGTCGGCGAGCCCACCATCGCGGTGGCGGCACCGGCGGTGTTGAACGCGATCTTCGCGGCGACGGGCAAACGCATCCGCGATCTGCCGCTGAAGCAGCACAGCCTGAAGAAAGCCTGATGCGACGATCGAAGCTCGGTGCCGTGCTGGGGCTCGCCCTGTGGGCAGGCATGGCGCAGGCGCAGGTCGCAGTCGCGTGGCAGGCGGTCGGCGACGCCGTCCCGCAAGCGCTCACCAGCACCCCCGGCGACCCCGAGCGTGGCCGTGCCATCGTGGTCGACCGCCAGACCGGCCTGTGCCTGCTGTGCCACACCGGCCCCTTCCCCGAAGAACGCTTCCAGGGCAACCTCGCCCCCGACCTGGCGGGCGCGGGCACACGCTGGTCAGAGGGGCAACTGCGCCTGCGCATCGTCGACGCACAACGCCTCAACCCGCAGACCATCATGCCGGCGTATCACCGAAGCATTGGCCTGCAGCGTGTGGCGCCGGCCCTGACAGGCAGGCCCTTGCTGAACGCACAGCAGGTGGAAGACGTGGTCGCCTTTCTGGTGACGCTGAAGTAGGCCGCATGCAACGCCGCGATCTCCTTCAGCTGACCCTGGCCCTTGGCGCCGGGGTGATCGTGCGGCCTGCGTTCGCCACCTCGTCGGAGATGCAGGCCGCCATCCGCGGCTATGCCAACGGCGCGCCGGTCAACGTGGGCAAGGTGCTGCTCGACGTGTCGCCGCTGGTCGAAAACGGCAACGCCGTGCCCATCACCGTGAGCGTGCAAAGCCCGATGACGCTGGCCGAGCATGTGACGGGCATTGCCGTCTTCAACGACCGCAACCCGCAGCGCGACGTGGTGCGCTTCACGCTCGGGCCACGCGCCGGGCGGGCGCAGGTGTCGACCCGCATCCGGCTCGCCACCTCGCAGCAGCTGGTGGCGGTGGCGCGGCTGAACGACGGCACGTACTGGTCGCATGCGGTCGACGTGCTGGTCACGCTCGCGGCTTGCCTGGAATAGCCGCATGGCCCGCACCCTGATCACGGCACCGAGCACCGCCAAACGGGGTGAGGTGATCGAGCTGCGCACGCTGATCGCGCACGTGATGGAAACCGGCTTTCGCCCCGACGCCAACGGCCAAGTCAAGCCGCGCGACCTGATCACCCGCTTCAGCTGCCGCTACAACAACGAGCTGGTGTTCAGCGCCGAGCTCTACCCCGCGGTGGCGGCCAACCCCTACCTCGCTTTCAGCACGGTGGCCACCGAGAGCGGCACGCTGAGTTTCACGTGGGAGGGCGACAACGGTTTTGCGCAGACCGAAACCGTGGCCATCACCGTCACATGACGCGGCACTGGCTGTGGGTGGTGGTGTTCGCAGCGGGCTGTGTGGCACAGGCCCAGCCCGACACCCGCCGCTCGGGTTTCGACGACATGAGCGCGCCCACCCAGGCCATGCAGCGCGACGACACGCAGAACCCCGGCATGCTGTGGGTGCAGGACGGCGCGGCGCTGTGGGAGCGTGCCCCGAGCGCATCGGCCAAAGCATGCGCGGGTTGCCATGGCGCGGCCAGTCAGTCGATGCGCGGTGTGGCCGCGCGTTACCCGGCCTTCGATGCCAGGCTCAAGCGCCCCATCACCCTCGCGCAGCGCATCAACCTGTGCCGCGAGCGCCATCAGCAGGCCGCACCCCTGCCCGCTGAAAGCCACGACCTGCTCGCGTTGGAGGCTCAGGTCGCGCACGCGTCGCGCGGCCTGCCCATCACGCCGCCGTCCGACCCGAGGCTCACTCCGTTTCGCGAGCGCGGCGCGGCGCTCTACCGGCAGCGCCTGGGGCAGCTCGATCTTTCCTGTGCGCAATGCCACGACGAACGTGCCGGCCAGCGCCTGGGCGGCAGCCTGATCCCGCAAGGCCGCGCCACCGGCTACCCGCTGTACCGGCTGGAATGGCAAAGCCTCGGCTCGCTGCAACGCCGCCTGCGCAACTGCATGACGGGCGTGCGCGCCGAGCCGTTTGCCTACGGCGACCCGGCTCTGGTGGAGCTGGCGCTGCACCTGGCCTGGCGTGATCGCGGCATGCCGATCGAAACGCCCGCCGTGCGGCCGTGACAAGGCCGCACAAAATGGCCAATCCAGTGAGAAATTGCCTTCCCGCCAGGGCTTGGGCCCTGCCCGCGTCAGCTTGGCGTGAGTCTCTCCCCATAGACTGAATCTCCCTTGACTGCGGCCCTCGCCAAGAGCCTGCCGACCCCCATGCAGCTGCACGTGCCGACGATCTTTGTCGCGCTGTTCTTCTCGTTCGTCCTTTTTGTCGCCGCGCTGACCTTCACGCGGCCGATATTGGGCGCGGGCGCGGAGCTGCGCTTGTGGGTGCGCAGCGTGTGGCTGCTGCTGGCCTCGTTCGTCGCGCTGTTCTCGCGCGTCTTCATGCCGGAGTGGTTTGCGGTGCTGTTCGGCAACGGCTTGATCTTCGCCAGCCTGTACCTGATGAGCCAGGCCTTGCACCGCTTCGTGCTCGCCCAAGACGCGCCACGCTGGAACAAGGCTCTGATGCTGTTGGGTTGGGTCGGCACGGCCCTGGTGATGAACTCGCCGCTGCCGGTGCGCACGGTGGTGATCTCCTGCCTGATCGCTGCACAGCTGGCACCAATGGTGTGGCTGATGCTCACACGCGGCTGGCAGGCCGAAACGGCCTTGCGCACCGTCGGCATCACGCTCACGCTGACCTGGCTGTCCTTGCTGCTGCGGGTGGCCAACGCGATCGTGCGACCCGAAGACTACAGCGGCTACTTCCAGACCAGCCTGGGCAACGGCGTCACCTACCTGGCCTCGTTCCTGTTCCCGCTGGGGGCGGGCTACGGCTTTGTGCTGGCCAACCTGGAGCGCACGGCGCACCGGCTGGACGCCCTCGCCACCCATGACGGCATGACCGGCTGCCTCAACCGCGGAGCCTTCGACACGCTGATGGGCAACGCCCTGCAACGCGTGCGACGCGATGGCACACCGGCCTCGCTGATCGCGCTCGACCTCGACAACTTCAAGCAGATCAACGACACCCGGGGCCACCCCACCGGCGACGCCGTGCTGCAGGCCTTTGCCCACACGCTGCGCGACCGCCTGCGCGCCGCCGACGCCTTGGGTCGCCTGGGGGGTGACGAGTTCGCGGTGCTGTTGAGCGACACCGACGCCGCCGGCGCGCTGACCATGGCCGAGGTGCTGCGCACGACCGCCGAAGCGCTCGAGATCCCCACCCCCGACGGCGAGCGGCTGCGCATCACCGTGTCGATCGGTGTGGCCACCGCCACGCCCGACAGCCTCAGCACGGTCGAAGCGCTGCACGCCGCGGCCGACAAGTCGCTCTACGCCGCCAAACAAGGCGGGCGCAACCAGGCCGTGCGCCTGGAAGCCGGCTCCTTGCAAGCCGCGGGCCGCGGCAACACCTTGGCCACCGGTTGATGCCCGCCCGCCCGGGGGCGTAGGACATCGACTACTAGCAGGCACGTTCTTGCCCGGCAGCGCCGGGGCAGACCGCCGACCAAACTGGCGTGGTTCCCCATTTCAGGAGCGACGACCATGGTCAAGAGCGCACACATCAAGGGCAAGGTGACCTACCGCGAAGGCGACGGCGCCCACATCACCATCCCCCTCGGCCCCTGCGAGGTCGAAGAAACGGCGCAAGACGTGACGATCAGCTGGGTCGACGGCGAAACCCACGGGTCGACGGCGATCCCGATCGGCGACTTCAAGCGCTACGTGTCGAGCCGTGCCATCGAGCTGGTGACCACCGAGCCCGCCTGAGCACTCAGCGTGCGAGGCCGCGGCGCACCGCGTACGACACCGCGTCGACCGCAGCCACCAACAGCATCATCGCCAGCAGCACGGTGAAGGTCTCGTGCATCTGGAACAGGCCCACGTGGTAGTACAGCATCTGGCCTAAACCACCCGCGCCCACCACGCCCAGCACGGTAGCGGCGCGGATGTTGTTCTCCCAGCGGTAGAGGCTGTATGACATCAGCTGCGGCAACACCTGCGGCAGCGTGGCCCAGAGAAACACCCGCACGCCACCCACCCCCCGCACACGCAGCGCGAGCGCCGGCTCGGGTGCGGCGTTTTCGATGCAGTCGGCAAACAGGCGACCCAGCACGCCGGTGGTGTGCAGGGCCAGCGCGAGCGTGCCAGGAAAGGGCCCCAGGCCGGCTGCGATCAGCAACAGCGAGGCCCACACCAGCTCGGGAATGGAGCGCAGCGCGTTGAGCAACAGGCGCGAAGCGCCGTGTACGCCGCGCGCCGCAACGCCGCCCCGGGCACTCGCCGGCAACGCAAGCAACAGGCCCAGCACGGCCGCGATGAAGGTGCCCAGCAGCGACATTGCGAAGGTCTCGGCCGTCGCGCCCAGTGTCTTGCGCAAGAACGCCGGTGCCGTTTCGGGTGGGAAGAAGCTCACCCCAAAGGCGAGCATCTTGCGCAGCGCATCGGGAGCGAGGAAGTCGGCCCAGCGCAGGTCAAGCGACACAAAGCTTGCGACCACCAACGCAAGCACGGCCACCAAGACCCAGGGGCCACGCCGCATGGTGGGAGGCGCGGCGTTCATTGGAGTACCTTCGTGCTGCGCACTCCGGTATTCGCCCTTGGGGCGGCCCGGCGGGCTCATGCCATCCACCGGCGCAGCACCAGGCTCACACGGTCGCTCAGCCACACCAGCGCCATGAACACCAGCAGGATCGCGCTGACCTCGGGGCCGGCGAACATCTTGGCCGCGTTGTCGAGCTGCTGACCGAGGCCTCCTGCGCCGACGAAGCCCAGCACCACCGACGATCGGATCGCACACTCCCAGCGGTACACGGTGTAGCTCACCAGCTCGCTCGAACATTGCGGCAACGCACCGAACAGCAGTGCCTGCAAGCGCCCGCTGCCGTTGCGCAGCAAGGCCTGCGACGGGGTGGCATCACTGCTCTCCAAAATCTCGGCATACACCTTGCCGAGCATGCCGCCGTAGGCAATGGCAATCGCCAGCACCCCGGCCGTCGGGCCCAGGCCGACCACGCGCACGAACACCAGCGCCCACACCAGCTCGGGGATGGAGCGCAACACGATCAGCACCCAGCGCACGGCCTGGCGCAGCACGGCGGGCACGCTGTCCATGCGGCCGGAGATGGCGCTCACCGACAAGCGCGCCGTGACCAGGAGCGCCAGCGGCACCGCGATCAACCACGCGAGCGCCATGCCGGCGGTGGCCATGGCCACGGTGCGCCAGGTCTCGCGCGCGAGCAGTGCCAGGAACTCGGCGTCGTGGCGCGGCGGCACGAAGTCGCGCACGAAGCGCCAGGTGTGCTCCAAGCTGCGTGCGTCGGCCAATGTCGCCGGGTTGAACTCGGTCCACACCAGCAGTGGCCAGGCCAGCACGGCCGCCAGCAGCAGCAGCGACCAGCGCTGCAGCAGGGCCGGGTCGCGCAAGGCAGGGCGTGCAGGCACCGCGCTCATCGGCACATGGTTTCGGGCAGCGCGCCGGCGGGTGCAGCGGGTGCGTCGGGCACCGGGGTGGCCTGCAGGTCGGTGTCGGCGTAAAGCACACGCAAAGCCTCGTCGCTCAGGCCCGACGAGGGGCCGTCGTACACGCACTCGCCGTCGCGCAGCGCCACGATGCGCGCAAAACGCTCGCGCGCCACCGCCACCTGGTGCAGGCTGCACACCAGCGTGCGGCCGTCGAGGCGGGCGCGGGTGGTGAGCACGTCCATCACGCGCTGCGCACGCGTCGGGTCGAGTGACGACAGGGGCTCGTCGATCAGCCACATCTCGGCCTGTGACACCAGCGCACGTGCGAGGCCCACACGCTGGCGTTCGCCGCCGGAGAGGCGGTCGACACGCTCCCAGAGTTTGTCGCCCACGTCGAGCGCCACCAGCGCCTCTTGGGCCACACCGGCTTGCGGCGGGTGCCACAGCGTGCGCAGGCTTGCGGCCAGGCCCATGCTCGGCAGGCGGCCGGCCAAGACCGCCGTGACCACCCGCTGGCGTGGAGGCAGCGGGGGCACCTGCGGCGCGTAGAACGAGCGAGCACGCAGACGCTGGCGCTCGCGTGAAGCCAATTGCCAAGGGTGTGCACCGAACAACTGCAACTCGCCGCTCAAGGGCTGCAGCGCGCAGGCCAGGGCCAGCAAGAGCGTGGTCTTGCCGGAGCCTGAAGCGCCGATGACGGCCACTTGTTCGCCAGGCTTGATGCGCAGGCTCAGCCCGCGCAGTGCGGCGCTCTTGGCGCCGGGGGCGGGGGCGACCGAGAGATTGCGAAGTTCGACCATCACCGCACCGTCAGGCCCGCGCAGGCGGGAATCCACGATGTGCCGCCATGCTGGATTCCCGCCTGCGCAGGAATGACGGGCTCGCCATCACTTCAGCAGGCCGGCGTTCTCGGCCGCGGCGCGGATGCCGCTGTAGTTGTCGGCCTTGGTCGGCACAAAGCGTGCAGCGGCTTGAAGGCCAAGGATTTCTTTGCCCTGCGGCGTGTTGGCGTCGAGCGCCAGGAAGGCCTGCGTGATCTTGTTGCGCAGGTCGGCTGGCATGTCGGCGTGCACCGTCCAGTTGTAGTCGTAGTACGGCGGTGTGGTGTAGAACACCTTCACCTGTGAGGCGTCCACTTTCTTGGCCGCCACCAGCTTCTCCCACACCGAGATGTTGAGCGCGCCCGCGTCCACCTTGCCGCTGGCCACCGCCGCGACGGTGGCGTCGTGCGCACCGGAGAAGCTCACGCGCTTGAAGTCCACATCAGGGTTGATCTTGGCGGCGAGCAAGAAGCTGCGCGGCATCAAATGCCCCGAGGTGCTGGAGGCCGAGCCGAAGCTCACCGTCTTGCCTTTCAGGTCGGCGAGTTGGGTGATGCCGCTCTTGGCATCGGTGATGAAGACGGAGCGAAAGCGCTCGTCTTCTTCACGCTGCACCAGCGGAATCACGCGGCCAGCGGAGCGCACATTCGCCTGCACGAAGGTGAAGCCACCGAACCAGGCCAGGTCGACCTTGCGATTGACCAGGGTCTCGACCGCCGCGGCGTAGTCGGTGACCGGCGTCCATTCGACCTTCATGCCGAGCTTGCTCTCCAGATACGCGCCGAGCGGCGCGAACTTGCGTGCCAGTTCGGTGGGCGACTCGTCGGGGATGGCCGTCACGCGCAACACGCCGGGGCTGGCGGTTTGTGCCTGGGCGGCAAAGCTGGCGACAAGGGTCAGCGCGGCGAGTCCGAGCAGGCGTTTGAGAGAAATCATGGAGTCTCCGAGGTCGGGTCAGGTAAGTGCAGCCACCTGGCGCGCGAGCGCGGTGATGCCTTGAGGGGAAAGATCGTTGGTGCCCACCCGCTGCGCCTGCCCCAGGCGCTCGAGGTGGCGCCCTTGCGAGCGTTGGTAGAGCGGATCGTAGTGGTCGGCCATCAGGGCGGCAAACAGCGGCGGCAGCTCACGCGCCAGCGCCCAGGTTTGCCACTGCGCCAGCGTCTCGTTGGGCAGCAGGCCCTTGAGCGTGCCGAGCTTGTCGGCAAAACCTTGCGGGTCGTCGCCCAGCCAGGCGTAGTCGCGCAGCAGGTAGGCAAGCCGCGCCTCGGGGCTGGCGTCGATCTCGACCACCGGGCTTTCGCGCAGGCGCTGCAACAAGGCGTCGGGCAGGCTGATGCGACCGATGCGCCGACTTTCGGCTTCGACCCACACGCGGCGTGCCGGGTCGAGCGCGCTCATGGCCGCCATCAGCTGGGTCTCGAACGCCTTTTGCGAGGGCTGCTCGCGCCCCGGGATGGCACCCAGCACCGAGCCACGGTGCGCGGCCAGGGCTTCGAGGTCGAGCACCTGCTCGCCCTGCTCGGCCAGCGCCTGCAACACGCTGGTCTTGGCGCTGCCGGTGGGGCCGCACAACACCCGCAGGTTCAGCGTGGGGGTGAGCGCAGCCAGGCGCTCGATCACAAGTGCGCGGTAGGCCTTGTAGCCGCCCTTCAATTGCTGCGCGTCCCAGCCGACCAGGCGCAGCCAGGTGACGAAGCTGCCGCTGCGCATGCCGCCACGCCAGCAGTAGACGAGCGGACGCCAGTCCTTGGGCTTGTCGCGAAAAGACTCGTCGAGATGGCGTGCAATGTTGCGCGCGACCATCGCGCCACCGATCTTGCGGGCTTCGAAGGCCGAGACCTGCACGTAGGTGGTGCCGGTAATGCGGCGCTCTTCGTCGCTGAGCACCGGGACGTTGAGTGCGCCGGGGATGTGGTCGAGCGCGTACTCGGCCGGCGAGCGCACGTCGAGGATGACGGCAAAGTCGGCCAGATCGGCAACCGTGGTCGGTTTATGGCTCATGTCAGCCCCTGGGCCGACGAGTACGTCGTCCATCCCCCGAGGGGAGGCGGGCCGGCTTGGGAGCGACCCGGCGCTCGGCCCGCGTCGGATTTCCGCCCGTTTTGATCGACACTAACAACATGGATCCCATTCGACTCACTTCTTTTTCCCATGGTGGCGGCTGCGGCTGCAAGATCGCGCCCGGCGTGCTGACCGAGATCTTGTCGCGCACCCCGCAGGGCCTGATTCCGGCCGAGCTGATGGTGGGCATCGAAACCGCCGACGACGCCGCGGTGTACCGCCTCAATGCCAACCAGGCGCTGGTGGCCACCACCGACTTCTTCACGCCGATTGTCGATGACCCGCGCGACTTCGGGCGCATTGCCGCCACCAACGCCATCTCCGACATCTACGCCATGGGCGGCACGCCCATCATGGCGCTGGCCATCGTGGGCATGCCGCTCGACAAACTGCCGCTCGACGTGATCGGCGCCATCCTCGAAGGCGGCGCCAGCATCTGCCGCGAGGCGGGCATCCCGATCGCGGGCGGCCACTCGATCGACGTGCTGGAGCCCATCTACGGCCTGGTGGCGCTCGGCCTGGTGCACCCCGACCGCGTGCGCCGCAATGCCGATGCGCGGGCCGGTGACGTGCTGGTGCTGGGCAAGCCGCTGGGTGTGGGCATCTTGTCGGCCGCGCTGAAGAAGGGGCTGCTCGACGAAACCGGCTACCAGCAGATGCTGCACTACACGACCCAGCTCAACCGGGTCGGCAGCGAGTTGAGCGCCCTGCCCGGAGTGCACGCCATGACCGACGTGACCGGCTTCGGCCTGGCCGGCCACCTGCTGGAGATGTGCCGCGGCTCGCGGCTCGCCGCCGAGCTGGACATGGCACGCGTGCCGATGATCCCGACGGCGGTGGGCTTTGCCCGCGACGGGGTGGTCACCGGTGCTTCGGCGCGCAACTGGGCAGGCTACGGCGAGCAGGTGCGGCTGGCCCCCAACCTGCTGCCCTGGCAACAGGCCCTGCTGACCGACCCGCAGACCAGCGGCGGCCTGCTGGTGTCGTGCCGCACCGACGCGTCGCATGCGGTGCTGGCGCGCTTTCATGCCGCGGGCTTCGAGCGCGCGGCGGTGGTCGGCCGGCTGGTGGTGGGCGAGCCGCAGTTGCGGGTGGTGTGAGCTACTCGGCGCTCAGGTAGAGCCGCGCCAACAACTGCTTGAAGGCCGAGGCCTGCGCCGGCGAGGTGGTGCGCAGCACGCCTTCGGCCTGCAAGACCTCGATCAGCTTGGTCGGTGCCACGTGCTTGTCGCCGACGATCTCGACGTGCCCCGCAGGCACCTGCACCCGCTTCATGCGGGCATCGGTTTCAACCGCCGGGCTGCGCTGCTCGTCGAGCGAAAAGATGTCGTCGCTCTCGACGCAGCGGCCGGCCTCTTCGCGACGGCAGGTGTTGCGCTCGTCGGTGTCGATCTTCAGGTAGGTGCCGACCTGCTGCGCCAACGCACCCGGCTCGCGGATGAAGCGTGATGAATAGGTGATGTCGGTCCACTTGGGGCCAGTCACCGCGTAGCAGCTCAGCGGCAAGAGCCCGAGCGAAACCGGGTACAGCCAGACCTTGCCGCAGGTGCGCGCCGACTCGATGCCGGCAAACGGGCCCGAGACGGTGACCAGGCGCAGATCGACGGCGCGCTCGGGCAACGGCGCAGCCAGCGTGGCCGTGAGCGACTTGCGCGCGATCAAGGCGCCCTGGCTGTGGCCGATCACGGTGAGCTGAGGCACGCGCGAGCTGTCGGCCAGTTGCTTGAGGGCCTGGCGCAGCTCGGTGGCGCTGTCGGTCAGCTTGGCGCGGTCGTCGTAGGTGAAACACGCCGCCTGCTGGCCGTGAAAGGCCAGCACCTGGGCCAACGCCCGGAACTGGCCCGACGAACCGAAGCAGCCATGCACCAGCACGTGCAGCGGCTGGCTGGCGTCGAAGCGCAGCGTGCGGTCGGGGCTGTCGGTGCAAGGGCCGAGGCCGGCGATGCGCAACTCGGTGTCGGGGGGCGGCAAGCGGCCGGGTTGCAAGTCGCCGGGCACCATCACCTCGGGTGTGGCGCAGCCGGCCAGCAGGCCGCTCAGCAGCAAGGCGAAGACTGCGCGCTTCATAACGACAACAAGGCCTCGTCGCGCCACCAGGTGGCTGCCTCGTAGAAGCCTTCCCACACGCAGCCGTTACAGCCGCGGCCACAACAGGTGGTGGGCTCGGGGGGTGGCGCACGCAGGGCCACACCCTTGGCCTGCGCACGTTGCAGCAAGGCGTTGAAGGTGGCCAGCGCGACCTCGCGGTCGGTGAGGGGGGTGTCGTCGATCAAGGCAGTCGATCAAGGTGTCAACAGTCGACAGCATAGGCGTTTCGGCGCACCGGCTACGTCAATCAACGTATTCGCCCGCCCCGCGCCGGTTTTCACAATCGCTCCAACCCCTTGAACGACGGAGCACCCCATGATCCACGGCGACATCTCCAGCAGCAAAGACACCGTGGGCGTGGCCGTCGTCAACTACAAGATGCCGCGCCTGCACACCCGCGCCGAGGTGCTGGCCAACGCGAAGCAGATCGCCGACATGGTGGTGGGCATGAAGCTCGGCCTGCCAGGGCTGGACCTGGTGATCTTCCCCGAGTACAGCACCCACGGGATCATGTACGACAGCGCCGAGATGTATGAGAACGCCGCCACCGTGCCCGGTGCCGAAACGGAGATCTTTGCCGCCGCCTGCCGCAAGGCCAAGGTGTGGGGCGTGTTCTCGCTCACCGGCGAGCGCCATGAAGAACACCCGAACAAGGCGCCGTACAACACGCTCATCCTGATGAACGACCAGGGTGAGATCGTCCAGAAGTACAGAAAGATCATGCCCTGGGTACCCATCGAAGGCTGGTACCCCGGCAACTGCACCTACGTGAGCGATGGGCCCAAGGGATTGAAGGTGAGCCTGATCATCTGCGACGACGGCAACTACCCCGAGATCTGGCGCGACTGCGCGATGAAGGGCGCCGAGCTGATCGTGCGCTGCCAGGGCTACATGTACCCGGCGAAGGAGCAGCAGATCCTCATCAGCAAGGCGATGGCATTCGCCAACAACTGCTACGTGGCGGTGGCCAATGCGGCCGGTTTCGACGGGGTGTACTCGTACTTCGGCCACTCGGCGCTGATCGGCTTCGACGGGCGCACGCTGGGCGAGTGTGGCGAAGAGGAAATGGGCATCCAGTACGCGGCGCTCAGCAAGAGCCTGATCCGCGACTTCCGCAAGAACGGGCAGAGCGAGAACCACCTCTTCAAGCTGGTGCACCGCGGCTACACCGGGCTCATCAACTCGCGCGAGGGCGACCAGGGCGTGGCGGTGTGCCCCTACGATTTCTATTCGCAGTGGGTGAACGACCCCGAGGGCACGCGCAAGCGTGTCGAGGCCTTCACTCGCAGCACGGTGGGCACCGACGAGGCGCCGATCGAGGGCATCCCCAACCAGTCCACCCCTGTTCACGGCTGATCCGATGGGCTCGATGCTGGACGCACGCGGCGTGTCGTGCGAACCCTATTACCAGCCGAGCGGCGACGAGTGCACGCTGTTCGAGGCGGCCTACGCGCAGCGTCTGCCGGTGCTGCTGAAGGGCCCCACCGGCTGCGGCAAAACACGCTTCATCGAGCACATGGCGTGGCGCCTGCAACGCCCGCTGATCACCGTGGCCTGCAACGACGACACCAGCGCCGCCGACCTCACCGGCCGCTGGCTTCTCGACGCCCACGGCACCCGCTGGCAAGACGGCCCGCTGACGCTGGCCGCACGCAGTGGCGCCATCTGCTACCTCGACGAGCTGGTCGAAGCACGCAGCGACACCACGGTCGTCATCCACCCGCTCACCGACACCCGCCGCATGCTGCCGCTGGACAAGCACAACGAGCAGGTCATGGCCCACCCGCACTTCCTGCTGGTCGCGTCGTACAACCCTGGTGGCACGAAGGAACTCAAGGCCTCGACACGGCAGCGCTTTTGCGCGCTCGACTTCCACTACCCGGCCACCGAGGTCGAGGTGACCATCGTGGCGCACGAGTCGGGGGTGGCGGTGGAGATGGCCTCACGCCTGGTCGCGCTCGGGGTGCGCACCCGGCGACTGCAAGGGCACGGGTTGGACGAAGGCGCCTCCACCCGCATGCTGGTGAACGCAGGGCTTCTGATCCGCCAAGGCGTGCCGCCGCTGGCGGCCTGCCGCATCGCGGTGGCCGCGCCGCTGTCGGACGAGCCCGAGGTGGCGGCCGCCCTGCTCGCCACCGTCGACGCCGCGTTCTGAGCACGCCATGCGCACGTCGCTCTCGCCCTACCTGCGCAGCTTGTGGAACATCACGCCCACGCTGATCGACATCACCGAGCCCCAGACCACGCGGCCTTTTCTGTCACCGCTCGGCCTGCACCTGCCGCTGCACGCACCCGCGCACGAAGCACACGCCCACTGGTTTCAGGCCGCCGCCGCCCACGCCGCGGCCCACCTGGTGTTTTCGCAAACCCGCTTCGAGCCCGCCGGCCTGCGGCCGGCGACGCAGGCCATCCTGGGTGCACTCGAAGACGCGCGTGTCGAGTGGCTGGCCAGCCGCGAGTTGCCGGGGCTGCGCCGGCTGTGGCTGCCGTTTCATGCGGTGGTGCTGTCCGACACCCCGAGCTTCGAAGACCTGCTGCGCCGCCTGGCGCGCAGCCTGCTCGACCTGAGCCACCACGACCCCCACCCGTGGGTGATCAAGGCGCGCCAGCTCTTCTTCGTCGACGACGCAGGCGACATGCTGGCCTTGCGTCAACCCGAGGCCTTGCGCCACGCCGCCTCGCTGCTGGGCCACGACATCGGCCAGATGCGCCTGCAGTTCAACGCCCGTTTGTACGAAGTGATGCCAAGCTACCGCGACGACAACAGCTGCCTGTGGCCGCCCGACCGGCAGCGCGCCGAGACCGAACACGAGATCGCCGCCACACCACCACCAGCCCTGGTTGCAGCAACAGCCTCGCACCGCCACACCTACCCCGAGTGGGACCGCCTGGTGCCGATGGTCCGGCGCAACTGGTGCAGCGTGCTCGACGACAGCGTGATGCCACCCGCCGCATCACCCCGGCCCGCGCCGCGACGCACGCGCCTGATGGCCCAGCCCGACGGTGACGAGTTCGATCTCGACGCGCTGGTCGACGCCGCCATCGCCCGCC
>NZ_JADMJX010000008.1:67809-74144 GCF_018780185.1 Rhizobacter sp. | reverse complement strand
CCCGACGGTGACGAGTTCGATCTCGACGCGCTGGTCGACGCCGCCATCGCCCGCCGCAGCGGCCACGCGGTGGAGCCGCGTGTCTACCGCCGCACCCAGACCACCCGCGATGTGGGCAGCACGCTGCTGCTGCTCGACACCTCGGCCTCCACCGCCGCCGTGTTGCCGGCGGCACGCGAAGCCGCGCTGCGGGGTGCGGCGTCCATCGAGCGCGCAGGGGGCGAGTGCGCCATCCACAGCTTCTGCTCCGATGGCCGCCACGCCGTGCACTACACCCAGGTGAAGGCGTTTGGCCAAACCCTGGGCCCCGCATGCATCGAGCGCTTGATGACCCTGCGCAGCCGTCTGTCGACCCGCCTCGGCGCCGCCTTGCGCCACGCCACCCACCTGATCGCACAACGCCACGGGGTACTGCGCCGCGTGCTGCTGCTCACCGACGGCCGCCCGCACGACGTCGACGTGCACGACCCGCACTACCTGCTGGAAGACGCACGCCAGGCGGTGCGCGAGGCGGCGCGGAGCGGCGTGCTCATGCAGTGCGTCAGTCTCGACGCGGCAGCCCGGAAACCGCTGCAGCGTGTGTTCGGCCCCGGCCGTGTGCATTCGTTGAAGGCCATGGCGGCAACCCTCACGCGCTGAGCGGCATCCACGTGCCAAGATCGTGCCCCGGAGGTGCACGATGGCTTGGTTCGAAGGGTTCGAGGCAAAGTTTCACGAGGTCAACGGCCAGCGCCTGTTTGCGCGCACCGGCGGCAAGGCCGATGGCCCACCGCTGCTGCTCTTGCACGGCTTCCCGCAGACGCACGCCATCTGGCACCGTGTGGCGCTGGCATTGAAAGACCGCTTCCTCCTGGTGATGCCCGACCTGCGCGGTTACGGCGACTCGTCCAAGCCCGAGAGCGATGCCACCCACGCGAGCTACAGCAAGCGCGCGATGGCCACCGACATGGTGGCGCTGATGCAGTCGCTCGGCCACGCACGTTTCGGCCTCGTCGGCCACGACCGCGGCGGCCGGGTCGCACACCGGCTCGCGCTGGACCACCCGCAGGCAGTGAGCCGGCTCTGCGTGATCGACATCGCGCCGACGCTCGACATGTACAACGCCACCGACATGCGCTTTGCCAGCGCCTACTACCACTGGTTCCATCTCATCCAGCCGGCACCGCTGCCCGAACGCATGATCGGCGGCGACCCGCTGTTCTACCTGCGCTGGAAACTGGGCGGCTGGGGCAGCAAGAGCCTCGACTACATCGAGCCCGAGGCGCTGGCCGAATACGAACGCTGCTTCGTGGTGCCGGAGCACATCCACGCCACCTGCGAGGACTACCGCGCCTCGGCCGGCATCGACCTCGAGCACGACCGCGCGTCACGCACGGCGGGGGAGCGCATCGCCTGCGACACGCTGGTGTTGTGGGGCCAGCGCGGCGTGGTGCACCGCATGTTCGAGCCGCTCGCGCTGTGGCAGGCGCAGTGCGCCGGCGCGGTGAGCGGCGAAGGCCTGGAGGCCGGGCACTTCGTGCCCGAAGAGGCGCACGCCGCGGTGGCGCGCGCCATCGGCTCGTTCTTTTAAGCGCGCAAGATGCCGTCGGGCCCGAAGATGCCCAGCTTCACCGAAGAGGTGCCGACGTACGGCCCCGGCGCGTTGAAGTTGATCACCACCTCGCCCACCTCGAAGCCGCGGATGCCGGCCAGCGCGTTGCGCAGCTTGTCGCGCGTGATGTCGCGGCCGGCACGGCGGATGCCTTCGGCCATGACCTGCGCGTTGATCCAGCTTTCCAGGCCCAGGCTGAGCGGGGCGCTCAGGTTGGCGGCTTCGAGCGAGGCCTTGTAGGAGCGCACCACGGCGAACTTGGTCGCGTTGCCACTCGGGAACACCGAGGCCATTGCCAGGCCGGTGAGGTGCTTGCCCAGGCGCTTGGTGTCGGTGAAGGTGACCGACAGGCCGATCACCGGCAGGCCCGCTGCCTTTTCGCGCAGCGACAGGATCATGTCGGTGGTGCCGGTGCCGGTGGTGCCCAGGAACGCGGCACCGGCCTTGCTGTCGACGATCTGCTGCGCCACCTCGGCGTGGTTCTTGCCGTCCACGGCGAGCGCGATGGCGGCCACGGCCTTGAGCTTTTGTTCGGCCAGCACACGCTGCGCGTTGGCCAGCACCTCTTTGCCGAAGGGGTTGTCGAGGTAGACCACCGCGATGTCTTGAATGCCCATCTGCACCAGCTGCTGCACCATGCGGGTGACCTCGTCGGTGTAGCTCGGGCGGATGTGGAACACGTACTTGTGTTCGGGCTTGCGCAGCGAGGCCGCGCCGGTGATCGGGCCCAGCACCGGGATGCCGGCCTTTTCGGTCATCGGCAGGATGGCGCCGTTGTTGGGCGTGCCGATGATCGACATCAGCGCGAAGGCGCTGTTGTCGTCGATCATCTGCTTCACGTTCTCGACGGTCTTTGCGGCCGCGTAGCCGTCGTCCTTGTTGATGAAGCGCAGCTCGCGGCCGTTGACGCCACCCGCCTTGTTGACCTGCGCAAACGCCGCCCGGATCGCCGCCGAATGCTCCTGCCCGGCGTTGCCGAGCGGGCCGGTCAGTGCGGTCGAGTTGCCGATGGTGATGTGCTTGGGGCCGATCGCTTCGTCAGCGGCCGCCCAGGCCGGGTTGATGCAACTGACGGCACCGATGGTGGCGGCGCCACGGCCAAGGTGGTTGAGGAACAGTCTGCGGTTGATCATGTCAACGTCTCCGGTATTGCGTTGCTGCTGTGGAGGCCAGGGTTGAGGCCAGGGCCCGCAGCTCGCACGAAACCGCGCCTTGGTGGCGTCTGGTGTGTCGTTCCGTGTCGAGCTGCTTGTCGGCAGGCTAGTGGCTCAAACGGCACTGCCGAGTCGCGTTCGCGACAGCCTGCCGGTCGGCAGGCAGTATCGCGACAACGGTCACGTTTGAACAGGCGTGCGACCTGTGCACTCACGTGCACAAACAACGGGTGAAAAACCCTTACTTCTTGGGGCTTGCCGACTTTTTCACGGTCGTTGCCTTGAACGTGGCGCGCACCGTGGCGCCCTGCAACAGGCTCAGCACCTGGCCTTCGATGCGGTAGCCGTCGGCCGCCCCGAGCAGCTCGATGAAACGCTGCTCCTGCTGCATCTGCGGGCAGGCCTTGCGGGTGCTGGCCAGCGCCGTCAGCGCAAGCTGCGTGCCTTGCTGTGTGTAGCGGCCGCGCAAGGTGTTGCAGCCTGCGAAGCCGCTCAGCCGCTGCGAGGCCGCGTGCAGCACCAGGTGCGCAGCCGGCTGCGCGGGCTCGCTCGCCAGGGGCTCTCCCTCCTGGGCCTGCAGCACCCAATGGGTGTCGCGCAACGCCGCGTTGCCGCTGGGCACCGCGGGCGAAGCCGCCAGCGCGGCAGGCGAGAGCGCACTCGCCAAACAGAGGGCCAACAGGCGAAAGCGGAAGCGCGACAGATCGGACATGCGGCAGCGGAGAGCGTGGGAGAAGCGGCCAGCATACGAAGTGAAACAGCGGGTGTCCATGCTCCATTTCGCCCTGCGGGCCGCCGAGGCCACCGACTACCATCGCGGCCAATCAGTGCCACGAGAGCGCTCTCGCGGAGCGCCCATCCACGAGGGTCACCCATGCGCGCCTGGCTGCTCAAGCTCAACCAGTACTTCCCGGTTCGCTACACCGCCTGGCTCTTGTGCGCCGTCGGCATGCTGCTGTGCACCTTCACCTGGGTCGCTTTCAACACCGGCGGCTTGCTCGCGCTGCTGTTTGCACTCGGCCTCGGGCTGGGGCTGCGCGATGTGCGGCAAACGCGGCATTCCGTCCTGCGCAACTACCCGGTGATCGGGCACCTGCGCTTTCTGCTGGAGTACATCCGCCCCGAGATGCGGCAGTACTTCATCGAAAGCGACAACGAGGCGGCCCCCTTTTCGCGCCAACAGCGCTCGCTGGTCTACCAGCGCTCCAAGGGCGACCCCGACAAGCGCCCCTTCGGCACGCAGATGGACGTGGGCGCCACCGGCTACGAGTGGATCAACCACTCGCTGGTTCCCACCGAGCTGCCCACGCACGACTTTCGCATCACCATCGGCGCGCAACGTGCGCAGCCCTACTCGGCCAGCGTGTTCAACATCTCGGCGATGAGCTTCGGCGCGCTGTCGGCCAGCGCCATCCTGGCGCTCAACGCCGGCGCCAAACGCGGCGGCTTTGCCCACGACACCGGCGAAGGCTCGATCAGCGCGCACCACCGCGCCCACGGCGGCGACCTGATCTGGGAGATCGGCTCGGGCTACTTCGGCTGCCGCAACGACGACGGCAGCTTCAATGCCGAGCGCTTCGCGGCCAACGCCCGCGACCCGCAGGTCAAGATGATCGAGCTCAAGCTCAGCCAGGGCGCCAAGCCGGGCCACGGCGGCGTGCTGCCCGGCCCCAAGGTCACGCTGGAGATCGCCGCCGCACGCGGCGTGCCGCCGTGGGTGGACTGCATCTCGCCCGCACGGCACAGCGCCTTCGACACCCCGGTCGAGATGATGCATTTCATCGACCAGCTGCGCAGCCTCTCGGGCGGCAAGCCCACCGGCTTCAAGCTGTGCATCGGCCACCCCTGGGAATGGTTTGCCCTCGCCAAGGCCATGTTGGAGACCGGGATCACACCCGATTTCATCGTGGTCGATGGTGCCGAAGGCGGCACCGGCGCGGCGCCGCTCGAATTCACCGACCATGTGGGCGCACCGCTGCAAGAAGGCCTTCTGCTGGTGCACAACACGCTCGTCGGGCTGAACCTGCGCGACAAGATCCGCATCGGCTGCGCCGGCAAGGTGATCAGCGCCTTCGACATCGTGCGCATGATGGCGCTCGGCGCTGATTGGTGCAATTCGGCGCGCGGCTTCATGTTTGCGCTCGGCTGCATTCAGGCGCAGCACTGCCACACCGGCATGTGCCCCACCGGCGTGAGCACCCAGGACCCGCAGCGCGAGCGTGCGCTGGTGGTGCCGACCAAGGCCAATCGTGTCCACCTGTATCACGAGAACACGCTCAAGGCCCTGAAGGAGTTGGTGCAAGCCGCAGGGCTGACGCACCCCGGCGCCATCACCGCGTCGCACATCGTGCGCCGCTGCAACGACCACCAGGTCAAGCTGCTGGCCAATCTGCTGTCGTTCGTGCGACCCGGCGAGCTGCTCAGCGGCGAGATGCCGCACAACGTGTTCAAGCTCTACTGGCCGATGGCCAGCGCGCACAGCTTTGCGGCCACCCCCTGAGCACCCCCTGAGACAAGGGGATGAACCCGGGTTTACGGGGATGCACCATGGGGGAGCTGACACAACAATGTGTCCACCTCCCGGCCCGCCTCCCCCTACGCCTTCATGCCGTCCATCGTCTTGCTGCAGCGCGACCACGAAGCCAGCCCCCGACTGCAGGCGCTGATCGATGCTTCTGACAACTTCAGGGTGTGCGGCGTGGCTCACACCGTCGAGCAGGCGCGCAAGCTGGTCCACCAGTCACCACCCGACATTCTCGTCACCGACATGCGGGTGCAAGATGGCGATGTGCAGCCCCTGCTGACCGAGCTGCGCCAAGGTGCACGTTCACCGGGCCCGCACATCCTCGTCACCATGCTCGCGCACGACGACGCCCTGCTGCTCGAAGCGCTGCGCGCCGGTGCCGACGGCTACTGGGTTCACACCAAGGCGCCCGAGGCGCTGATCTCTGCACTGGCGCAGGTGTCGCGCGGCGAGTCGCCGATCTCGCCGACCATTGCGCGCCAGGTCTTGTCGCACTTCCGCACGCCGGCTCAGCCCGAGTTCGACCGCATGACGGAGTCACTCAACCCACTGGTGCTCACGGGCACCGAACGAGCCATCCTGCAGTGGGCCGCGCAGGGTTATCTCATCGACGAGATCGCGCAGCAGTGGCAGTCGAGTGTGCACACCGTGGCCTGCGGCATCCGCAGCGTGTACAACAAGCTGCAGTTTGACCGGCAGGCCAGCGGCTTGTCATTGCAAGCAGCCTGACGCTTTCGCGCAAGCGAAGCGGGGCGCCCATCAAGCAACGCCCGCGGAACCGGCTTTGCCGGGCCGCTGGGTGGGCCTTGCAGGCCGCGTCGGGCCAGAGGCCCGCCCCTTCGCCAGGCACGAACAGTCCACTGGACTATTCGTGTCCGGGCTCAGCCCCTTGGGGGCAGGACCGTCAGGGACTGGGGGGCTTCGTATCCATGAAGCTTTGGCGCTGCGCCAGCTTGGCGTCGAGCTTCTCCAGGTTGGGGTACTGCGAACGCCAGTCGATGTGGGCAAACCTGAAGTCCAGGTAGCCCAGCGCACAGCCGGTCGCGATGTCGGCCAGCGAGAAGTG
>NZ_JADMJX010000008.1:47588-67709 GCF_018780185.1 Rhizobacter sp. | reverse complement strand
TGGGCCACCTCGAGCATGTCGCCGCTGCCGAGCGAGTACCACGGGTCCATCACGCTGTCGTGACCGAAGGCGACCGTCACGCCAGCAGCCATCAGCTCGGGCACGCGCGTCATGCCGCGGCGCTTGGGGTAGGTGTCGTGGCGACCTTGCAGCACGATGTTGGCCAGCGGGTTCGGAATGGCGTGCACCTGCGCTTCGGCGATCAGCGGGATCAGCTTGCTCACGTAGTAGTTGTCCATCGAGTGCATCGACGTGAGGTGCGAGCCCGCCACACGCCCGTGCAGCTTCAGGCGCTGGGTGTGGAAGGCGAGCGTCTCGATGTGGCGGCTCATCGGGTCGTCGGTTTCGTCGCAATGCATGTCGACCTGCAGGCCGCGCTCGGCCGCCACTTCGCACAACAGGCGCACGCTCTCGACACCATCGGCCATGGTTCGCTCGAAGTGAGGGATGCCGCCGACCACGTCGACACCGCGGTCGAGCGCCCGCTTCAGGTTGACCAGCGCATTCGGCGCGCGCAGCACACCGTCTTGCGGAAAGGCCACCAACTGCATGTCGAGGTAGGGCTTCACCTTCGCCTTCACGTGCAGCAGGGCATCGACGGCGAGCAGGCGGTCGTCGCACACGTCCACATGGGTGCGGATGGCAAGCAGGCCCTTGGCCACCGCCCAGTCGCAGTACTGCAGGGCGCGCTCGACCAGCGCCTCTTGCGTGAGCAGCGGCTTCAGCTCGCCCCACAGCGCGATGCCTTCGAGCAGCGTGCCGCTCTGGTTGACCCGCGGCAGGCCGTGGCTGAGCGTGGCGTCCATGTGGAAATGCGCGTCGACGAACGGCGGGCTCAGCAGGTGGCCCTCGGCGTCGAGCACCGGCGTGCCTTCGGGGGCGCTCAAGTGCGGGCCGACCGCGGCGATGCGCCCCCCCTGGGCCAGCACGTCGACGCCGGTCGCGCCATCGGGGAGCGTTGCATTGCGAACGAGCAGGTTCATGGGTCGGGCTCCTGGGTGTGCGCCGATTCTGGCGTAGGCTTGTGCCCTCATTGCAAGAGACGTTCCCATGATCAGCAAACGACACCTTCTGGGCGCCCTCGCCGCGAGCCCGTTCGCCGCATCCCTCGCCTGGGCCCAGCCCACGTGGCCGAACAAGCCGCTGCGCATCCTGGTCGGCTTTCCGGCCGGCTCCACACCCGACCTGATGGCACGTGCGCTCTCCGAAGGGCTGGCGCGGTTGCTCGGCCAGACCGTGGTGGTCGACAACAAGCCCGGCGCCTCGGGCAACATCGCCGCCGACCAGTTGGCCAAAGCCACGGATGAACACACGCTGGGGGTGCTGATCAACGGCAACCTCACGGTGGCCAAGCTGCTCAACCCCGCCACGCCGTTCGACCCGGCACGCGACTTCGCACCCATCTCGTTGCTGGGCACCGCCCCGCTGGTGCTCACCGCCGCCGGCAGCGCCGTCGGCAGCACGCCAGCCGAGCTGCTGCAGTGGGCGCGGTCCTTGGGCGACAAGGGCAACTACGGCACGCCGGGCAACGGCACCGTGGGCCACCTCGGCATGGAGCTGCTCAAGAGCAAGACCGGCATCGCCGCGGTGCACGTGCCCTTCCCGGGCAACCCGCAGGTGGCGAATGCGCTGCTCGCCGGCCAGATCCAGCTGTCGCTGCTGCCGCCCGCCATCGCGATGCCGCATGTCAAGGCGGGCAAGCTCAAGGCCATCGGCATCAGCTCACCGGCCCGCAGCAGCCTGGTGCCCGACATGCCGACCTTGCGTGAAGCGGGCGTCAGCGGCACCGACCTCGAAATCTGGACGGCGCTGGTCGGCCCGGCTTCGCTCCCCAAGCCCGCCATTGCGCGCCTGGCCGCGGCGATTGCCGAAGTGATGCACCAGCCCGACACCCAGGCGCGTGTGCTCGCAGCGGGTTGGCAGGCCGTGGGCAGCGCCCCCGAGGGGCTGTCTCAACGCATGAAGGCCGACACCACGGTGCTGTCGGAGATCATCACCACCCGCGGCATCAAGGCCGACAGCTGAGTAGCTGCCATGACCTCCCAGGTCATGGACGCCGCGCACGCCGGGCGAGACCATCTCCTTGAATCAACCCAAGGAGAAAACACATGGACAGCATCAACCTCGTTCCGCTCGCCGTCGGCCACATGATCGGCCTGGGCGCCATCGGCTCCTGCCTCGGCGTGGGCGTGATGGCAAGCAAGTACCTCGAAGCCTCGGCACGCCAGCCCGAGCTGATGGAGCCGCTGCAGGGCAAGGTGTTCCTGCTGGTGGGCGTGCTCGACGGCGCGTTCATCATCGCCACCGGCATTGGCCTGTGGTTCGCCACCGCCAACCCGTTCAAGGCTTAGGTGCTGACTGACCCTCCGTCGGTCGACAACGCCTCGGTGCAGCGGTAGGGCATCTCGAAGCCGCGCGAGGCGTCTTGCACCGCCCAGGCGCGGATCATCGGCGGGCCCGAGCGCACGCCGCCGAAGATGGTGGCAAAGGCCACGTCGGCCGCGTCGCGCCCGGTGCCGAAGCGCACGAAGGCCATCGGGATGGCGGTGCCCGAGGGGTCGAAGATGTACCAGCGGTCGCCGATGTAGACCTCCACATACGCGTGGAAGTCCGGGGGCCCAAGCACCGGGTCGGCGCCGTAGTCGGTGCCGGTCGCAAAACGCGCCGGGATGTTGACCGCGCGGCACAGCGCAATCATCAGGTGCGCAAAGTCGCGGCACACCCCCACCTGCTCGATCAGCGTGTCGACCGCCGAGGTGTTGGAGTTGCTGGTGTTCGACGTGAAGCTCACGTGCTGCTGCACCCAGCGCTGAATCGCCTGCACCCGGCTGTAGCCCTGCCACAGCTGACCAAACTCGTTGATCGCCATCTTGACCAGGCGGTCCGACTGGCAATAGCGGCTCGGGTAGATGTAGCCGATCACCTCGGGCGGCAGCATGCGCACCGGCACCTCGGCCAGTGTCATCGGGTCGGCGCGGTGGTGCTCCATGTCGACGGTGGCCATGTACGACAGCTTCAGCTCGCCGGGCAGGCCGTGCAGGCGCATGTAGCGGTTGCCGGTGACGGGGTCGGTGTGGATCTGCGGCTCGATCGGCTGGCTCAGCACCAGGCTCTCCGACGAGATCTTCTGCCGCGGCGTGTGGGCGGCGTGGATGTTGAAGACGAAATCGGCACCGTTCTGGTCGATTTCATAGGTGAGCTCGACGTGCAACTCGATTCGGATCATGGTGCGTGCTCCTTTGCGACGCGGCAAAGCGCTCTGGGTTGCAGGTGTGCCCCAGTATGCGCGCCGAAGGCCTGCCGCGCCCGGGTCGTGTGTTGGCCAGAGCAAGAGTCGCGCCGTCGAAAGGTGGTATAGATCGAGGCCATGACCGAACCCTTGCTGCTCACCGCCGCGCAGATCTCCACCTTCAACGGCACGCAGCTGCTCACGCGCGCGAGCAGCTTCTTCTTTGCGCGCGACGAACGCCTGTTCCTGGTGACCAGCCGCCATGTGCTGATCGACAAGCCGAGCAAGCACTTCCCCAACCGCATCGAGATCGAGTTGCACACCGATGCGAGCAACCTCACGAAGTCGACTGGCTTGTCGGTGCTGCTCTACCGCGAGGGCAAGAGCATCTGGCGCCAAGGCAGCGACCCCTCGGGTGAGATCGACGTGGCGGTGATCGAGCTCGACCGCACGGCGCTGCCGGCGGGGGTGGTGCTGCACGCCTTCACGCCCGACCACCTGCAGGCCTCACTCGACGACATCGAGGTCGGCTCGCCCTTGCTCATCGTCGGCTTCCCGCTCGGCTTTCACGACACGCTGCACCACCTGCCGGTGGTGCGCCAGGCGGTGATCGCCTCGTCGTTCGGGCTGCGCTTTCAGGGCCAGGGGTTTTTCCTCACCGATGCGCGCACCCACCGCGGCACCAGCGGCGCGCCGGTGGTGATGCGCGCCGCGGCGCAAGACGTCGGCTCCAGCGAACTCCCCTGGAAGCTGCTCGGCGTGCACTCGGCACGCATGGACATGCGCACCCGCGACCGTCAACAAGACGAGTCGCTGGGCCTGAACAGCACCTGGTACGCCGATATCCTGATGACCCTGACCGAGCCCTAAGGAGACGACTCATGCCTTCCCTCGCCGCCCGTCTGAGCGCCTTGATCTTGTTGTGCGCGAGCCTGCTGCTGCCGGCGTTTGCGCAGAGCGACGCACCGCGCAGCAAGGACCACCCGCTGCTCACGCGCTACCCCGGCTCGCACATCGTCGAGTACGCGAAAAACTTCAACACGGTCGACTTCGCCACCGCCCGCGGCGCCGACGGCAACCCGAGCCGCAAGACGGTGGAGGGCGACACGACCAACATCGTCTACTTCCACAACAACGCCGACAAGCAGCCGAGCGCGCTGCAGCTGATCCGCAACTACCAGAACGCCATCAAGTCGATCGGTGGCGAGGTGGTCTACGAGCGCCTGCCGCGTGACGCCGATGGCGGCGAGACCACGTTGCGTGTGAACACCGGCGGCAAAGAGGTCTGGGTGCTGGTCGAGCCCGGCATCTTCAGCGCGCCGACACAGAGCTACCGGCTTGCCATCGTCGAGGTGGCAGCGATGCAGCAGGTGGTGAGTGCCAACAAGATGCTCGACGAGATCAACAAGAACGGATTCATTGCGCTCTACATCAACTTCGACACCGGCAAAGCCGACCTGAAGCCCGACGCGCAAGCCGCGGTGCGCGAGATCGTGGCCATGCTCAAGGCCGCTCCGGCGCTGAAGATCGCCATCGAGGGCCACACCGACAACGTGGGCTCGGCAGCGGCCAACAAGACGCTCTCCGACAAGCGCGCCAAGAGCGTGATGGCGGCGGTGGCGGCCGGTGGCATTGCCGCCAACCGGCTCAGCGCCGCGGGCTTCGGGCCTGAGCGCCCGATTGCCGACAACCGCGGTGAAGAAGGCCGCGCGAAAAACCGGCGTGTCGAGCTGGTGAAGAAGTAGCGCCCGGCGCGAACGCTCAGTCGAACAGGATCACCCCGCGCGCATTGCGCCCCTGTGCCAGGTCGTCGAAGGCCTGCGGCGCTTCGTCGATGGTGTAGGTGCGGGTGATCAGCTCATCGAGCTTGAGCTGGCCCGAGCGGTACATCTTGATCAAGCGCGGGAAGTCTTCGCGCGGCCGGGCCGAGCCGAAGTAGCTGCCCTTCAGCGTGCGCTCCATGGCGGTCAGCAGCAGGGGCCGCACGCTCGCCGTGTCGGCGAACGCCGCCACACCCACCGCCACCGCCGTGCCCCCCTTGGCCAGCACATTCACCGCCTGCGCCACCACCGCACCGGCGCCCACACATTCAAACGCATAGTCGGCACCACCGCCGGTGAGCTTCATCACGGCCTTGACCACGTCTTCCACGCTCTTGGCGTTGAGCGTGTGGGTCGCGCCGAAATCGGTGGCCATCTGCAGCTTGAGGTCGGAGGTGTCGACCGCGACGATCATCGACGCGCCCGCGATGCGGCAACCCTGGATGGCCGACAGGCCCACGCCACCGCACCCGAACACCACGCAGATCGACGCCGGCTGCACCTGCGCGGTGTTGATGGCCGCGCCCACGCCGGTCATCACACCGCAGCTCACCAGGCAGGCCTTGTCGAGCGGCATGTTCTTGTCGATCTTGACCACGCTGTCGGTGTGCAGCGTGGCGTATTCGGCCATCACCCCGCAGGCGGCAAACACGCCCAGGCCGGCACCGCTCGCGTCGCGAAAGCGCGGCTCGGCGCCGGGTGCGGCCAACGCGGCGCGCGCCGGCTGGTCACACAACTGCGGGCGCCCGGTGGCGCAGTAGCGGCAGCGCCCGCACATGCCGACGAAGGAGCTGAGCACCGCGTCGCCCACGGCGAACTCGGTCACGCCCGTGCCCACGGCCGACACCACCCCGGCGCCTTCGTGCCCCAGCACCACGGGCATCGGCATCTGGATGGTGCCGTTGGCGGCCGACAAGTCGCTGTGGCACACGCCACAGGCCGCCATCTTGATCAGCACCTCGTTGTGCCCGGGCTCCTTGACCTGAAGCGACTCGACGGTGATGGGGCCGTTGACCACTCGGCAAACAGCGGCGCGTGCAGTGATGCTCATGGTGTCTCCTGGATGAAAGGCGTGGATTCAGCTCTAAGGCAAGCACCTTACAGCGAACTCTTTTGACGGCCCATGGCCGTTTCCCCGGCTTGCCGCGCGTGCAAGTGTGCTACCCCCGTAAAACCCCGGCGTCGGGAAGGCGAGCGGCACCAGTTTCGTGAACTCATGCACGCCTGCGCGCTGCGAAGGAAAACACCCGCTCTCGCGCCGTATCTTTTGGATACATTGGGGACTCATGACAAGGGCACACCCGCGCGAAAGCCGGGGTCGCAAAGCCTCCGGTCTACGGCCTGAAAGGGTTACGACAGCGGGGTTGCCAAAAGACGCGAATCGGCGTGGCCGCGATCGTCGGGGTGCTCCTGTCCGGCAGTATCAATGCAGGAGTCACGATGCACGCGCTCACCATTCACCACACCTTGCCGCACTGCGGTGGCACCGCTGTCGCCATTGCGAGCGACCGGCAGCAACGCTCGTTCATGGCGGTCGCGGCCGAACGCGGCCACGACCACAGCCTGCTCTTCATCGAGATCGACCGGATCACCCGGCTCGAGCTCGAGCGCGGCGAAGTCGGGCACCACACGGTGATGGCCGAACGCGCCGCCGGCGAGGTGTTCGAGTCGGCCGATTTCGTCAGGGAAGACGCGATCGCCTGACGACAAGCGGCCGCGCGGGGCGGCGCCTCACTACTTGGTGCCGAACAAACGGTCCCCCGCGTCGCCCAGGCCCGGCACGATGTAGCCGTGCTCGTTGAGCTCGCGGTCGATGGCAGCGGTGTAGACCGGCACGTCGGGGTGTGACTCGGTGAAGTGCTTCAGCCCTTCGGGCGCGGCCAGCAGGCAGACGAAGCGGATCGATTTCGGCTTGGTCTCCTTCAGCCGGTCGACCGCCGCCACCGCCGAGTTGCCGGTGGCGAGCATCGGGTCGAGCACGATGGCGTCGCGCTCGTGCATGTCGGCCGGCATCTTGAAGTAGTACTCCACCGCCACCAGGGTCTTGGGGTCGCGGTACAGGCCGATGTGGCCGACGCGTGCACCGGGCACCACGTTGAGCATGCCGTCGAGAAAGCCGGCACCGGCACGCATGATGATGACGAACACCGTCTTCTTGCCGTCGATCACCGGGCTCTGCATCTTCTCGAGCGGGGTCTCGATGTCGATCAACTGGGTCGGCATGTCGCGCGTGACCTCGTAGGCCATCAGCATGCTGATCTCGTTGAGCAGGCGGCGAAAGCTGTTGGTGCTGCGGCTCTTCTCGCGCATCAGCGTGAGCTTGTGCTGGATCAGCGGGTGGGTGACGTGGTGGACGGTCGCGGTCATGGGGCTCTCTCCTTGGCTCAGCAGCATATCGGCTCGGCATGCGGCAAGCGGTCTTTTTGCCCAGCTTGCGGCACTTCGGCGTTCAAGTCTGGCCCATGCACTGCCGAAAACGAGGGGGTAGACGAGCCAGGCGTGCCGCGCGCGCCCCACGTCTTCGCAATAGGCGTTCCACCTTCGACCCTGCTTCGACACCCGCATGAACCGGCCCTTGAACACCTGCAGACAAGTCGCTCGAGCGTGGCTGCTCGCGGCCTTGTGCTGCCTGTCCTTGCAGGCGGCGGCCGACGAGCTGCGCATCGTCACCGAAGAGCTGCCGCCCTACAACATGACCCAGAACGGGCAGATCACCGGGTTGAGCACCGAGGTCGTGCGCGCGGTCCTCAAAGAGGCAGGGGTGCAGGCCTCCATCCAGTCCATGCCCTGGGCGCGCGCCTACGACATCGCGCTGAACACCGAAAACGTGATGATCTACTCGATCACACGAACCTCTCAGCGCGAGAAGCTGTTCAAGTGGGTGGGCGTGATCGCGCCGACGAACTGGTACCTGTTCAGCCGGGCCGACAAGAACATCAAGCTCAAGAAGCTCGACGACGCTCGCAGCCTGCAGACCGCGACCGTGAATGAAGACGCCGGCGAGCAGTACCTGGTGGGCAAGGGCTTTGCCCTTGGCAAGAACCTACAGTCGAGCAGCAAGTACGAGCTCAACTACGAGAAGTTGAAGCTCGGCCGTGTTGACCTGTGGGTGGCCAACGAACTCAACGCCATGTACCTGGCGCGCCAGGCGGGCGACGACCCGGCCCAGGTGCTGGTGCACGCGCTGCCGCTGAACGACCTGGGCAGCACCGGTGGGCTCGACCTGGCCTTCAGCCTGAAAACCCCCGATGCCGTGGTCGATCGTTTCCGCAAGGCGCTGGAGACGATCAAGAAAAACGGCACCTATGACAGCCTCCAGAAAAAGTGGCTCTGACGGCGCGGCTGTAGCGCCAGCGCCGCCGCGCTCGCTGGGGCGCCGGCTGGTGCTGGCCACGCTCGCCTTCGGCATCGTCTTCACGCTCGCGGCCGTGGCCGTGCGCACCTGGTCGGCCTGGCAACACAATCTCAGGGCCATGACCGGCGAACTGGCGTTGATCGACAAGGTCTTCCAGCGCACGCTCGCCAAGGCCATCTGGGAAATGGACCGCGACGAGCTGCAGACACACCTGGACAGCGTCTCGCAGGTGAGTCCGGTGGGCCGCGTCGAGCTGAGCATCCGCCGTGCCGGGCGGGCACCCGAGATCCTGGTGCGCCAGCAAGACGGCGCGCCACGTGCGAGCCTGGCGCCGTCGCTGCAACGCCAACTCACCTTCCAGCCCTATGCCGGCGCGGTCGAGACGGTGGGCGAGCTCACGCTCGAAGGCGATGAGCGGGTGCTCTGGGCGCGGCTGCGCACCGAGGTGGTCGGCATCGTGGCCACGCAGGTGATCCAGTCGGTGCTGCTGGCGGGCCTCATCATGTGGCTGTTCAACCGCACGGTCACCGTGCACGTGCAACGCATTGCGCGCCACCTCGACGAGGTGACGCCCGCCAACCTAAAAAACACCCTCCAGCTCGACCGGCAAGTCGCCCACCGCGACGAGCTGAGCCTGCTGGAGGCCGGCGTCAATCAGCTGCAGGGCAAGCTGTCGGAGTACCTGGAGCGACAACACCGCGACGAGCTCGATCTGGCGGCCCACCGCGACCGCCTGGCCGAGCTGGTGGACGAGCAGACCACCGAGCTGCGCAGCGCCAACGCCCAGTTGCAGGAGTTGTCGCGCAGCGACCCGCTCACCGGCCTGGCCAACCGGCGCCACTTCGATGACGTGAAAGACAACGAGTTCCGCCGCGCACAACGGCTGAGCCAGCCGCTGTCGGTGCTGCTGTGCGACGTCGACTACTTCAAGCGCTACAACGACACCTACGGCCACGCCCAGGGCGACGATTGCCTGAAGCTGGTGGCCGAGACGCTGAAGCAGACCTTCGCTCGCGCAGGCGAGCTGCCCGCGCGCATCGGCGGCGAAGAATTCGCGGTGCTGCTGCCGGGCTGCGACGCGGCGCAAGCCACCAAGGCGGCCGAGCGCCTGCGCCAGGCCCTGGTCGACCAGGGCATACCGCATGCCGACTCGCAAGTGGCTCCGCACGTCACGCTGAGTGTGGGCGTGGCGCAGTTCGACCCGGCCACGATGGACCGTTTCGAAACCTTGTTGCAGCACGCCGACAAGGCCCTGTACCGCGCCAAGAACCTGGGCCGCAACCAGGTGGCCGTCTGATGCACACACCGGAGGAAACGCGATGAAGATGCACCTGCCCAGCCTGGCCCTGTCTCTTGCTCAATCGCTGGCCCTGTCGCTGGCCTGCACGGTGACGCTCGCCCAAACCATCAAGGGTGTGACCGAAACCTCCACCTACAGCCGCATCGAAAACGGCAAACCTGCGGGCCCGGCCAACGAGATCGTCGAGGCCACGCTCAAGCGCGCCGGCCTCGACTACAACCTCGCGATATACCCCTGGGCCCGTGCCTACGACATCGCGCTGCAAGAGCCCAACGTGCTCATCTACCTGATCGCACGCACGCCGGAGCGCGAGCCGCATTTCAAATGGGTGGGCGAGTTCATCCGCGTCGAGTACTTTCTCTACAAGCTGCGCGAGCAGCCGGGGATTACGTTGCGCAGCCTCGAAGAGGCCAAGGCCTACACCGTGGGTGTGATGCGCAATGACGTGCGCCACCAGTTCTTGCAGGGCAAGGGATTTACCAAGCTGGTGGTATCGCCGCAGATTGGCGACAACTTCAGGCAGCTCGCCAACGGGCAGGTGCAGCTGGCCGCCTTGTCCGAACCCGGGGCGGCCCAGCTCTGCGAAGAAGCCCGCTTCGACTGCACGCGGCTGGAGAAGGCGTACGCACTCGACGAGCTCTCGGTCGGCATCTGGATGGCCTACAGCAAACCCACCTCGGACGAGGTCGTGGCACGCACCCGCGCCGCATTCGACAAGATCAAGGCCAGCGGCACAGTGGCGAGGCTGATGGCCGCCAAGCGCTGACGGCCCCTTCTCGCCCGCTGGGGGCTCAGAACACCGTGCCGTCGCTCTCGATCTTGAGCGGCGGGGCGCCACCTTCGCGCAGGCTCTTCGCGATCTCGCGGCCGGCGGCCCAGGTGCCGCCCTCCAGGATGCAGGCGAGCGGCATCTCGTCGGCCGACTTGTTCAAACGCTCGCGCACCAGCGGCGCGAGTTCGTCGATGAGCGCGACGGTCAACGCACGCCATTCGACGATGGCTTCGTCAGCGGCCGTGTAGCTGCGTGACGCAAACGTCGTGTCTTTCGGCACGATGACCCGCGCGTCCAGCAACAAGCCGCCGTTGCGGTACTCGGGCAGGCCGGTCAGGCCGTCGATGTCGGTGAGCGTGGTGCCGGCCCACTCGAAGGGCTCCAGCAGCGAGTAGGTCAGCCACTGGCTCAGCTTGTGAAACGGCACCCAGCCGGCGGTGATGCCCGTGCCACCGGCCAGCGGGTGCGGCCAGCAGTCGCCCAGCGGCATGCCTTGCAGCTCGCTGCCGGTGAGCCAGATCGGGCTCAGGTGGTCGAGCAGGGCCTGCAGCACGCGCGGCGCGGCGAGTCGGTGGCTCTGGCCGTGGTGGGTGAGGGCGTCGAACAAGCCCCCCGGGCGGCCGTCGGCGCCAAACACCTCGGGCTGCGTGCGCATGGTCTGGCCCAGGCGCTGCAGCAAGGCGACGCGGCCGTCGAGCCCGACCAACGGGTTGTCGGAACGCACCTGGAACATCTGCGCCAGCGTGGCCGCATCGATGCGGCGCAACGCCGCCGCGTCGACGCGGTACCGGTCACCGGCATCGGATGAAAACTGCCCCTGCATGAAGGCGCGAAAACTCGCGACACCCAGGCCTTCGGAGCGGCTGAAGGTCTGGCCGCTCTCGGCCTCGGCATACGACCACTGCGGGCCGGCGCCGGCATCGAGCAACACGCTCACCAGCGTGAGGTCGATGCGCGCACGCGCCTGCGCGGCGTGGTGGCGGCCGGCGAGGTGGGCGTCGAGTTCGGCTTTGCGGCCGACCCCACCGGCCTCGAAATGCCGCCAGCGGCTGTGGTACGGAATGCGCAGCTCGGGGTAGTTCTGGCGCGTGACGTGCTCGACACGGCGTGCGACTTCATCGAGCTGCGCGCGGTTGAGGGTGAAGTGGCGCGAGCGGCCTTCTTCGACCGCGCGCAGGATGTTGTTGCAGCGCTCGCGGATGGTCACCGTGGAGCGCAGCGGGGCGGTCAGGTTTCGAGGGTCGGTGCTCATGCCTTCTCCGTTCGCCCTGAGCTTGTCGAAGGGCCTCGTGCCTTGCGGAGATGGGCTTCGACAGGCTCAGCCCGAACGGCTTGCTTATGCAAGATCGCGCCCTTTCGTGGCTGCGAGCTTCACGTCATCGGGCACGCTGCCGTCGGTGAAGTAGCCCGCCGCGATCTTGGCCTCGATCTCGACCTTGGCATCGGCCGGCACCAGCTCGTCGGGGATCTTCACCCGCTCGCCGACCTCGATGCCGCTGCCGGTGATGGCGTCGTACTTGTCGTTGCTCATGCTCACCAGGCGGTGGATCTTCTGGATGCCCAGCCAATGCAGCACATCGGGCATCAGCTCCTGGAAGCGCATGTCTTGCACCCCGGCCACGCACTCGGTGCGCAGGAAGTACTTGTCGGCGCTGTCGCCGCCCACCTGGCGCTTGCGGGCGTTGTAGACCAGGAACTTGGTGACTTCGCCGAGCGCACGCCCCTCCTTGCGGCTGTACGCGATCAGGCCCACGCCGCCCTTTTGCGCGCCCTTCACACACTCTTCGATCGCGTGCGTGAGGTAGGGCCGGCAGGTGCAGATGTCGGAGCCGAACACGTCGGAGCCGTTGCACTCGTCGTGCACACGCGCCGTCAGCGTGACGCTCGGGTCGGCCAGGTCACGCGGGTTGCCGAAGATGTAGAGCGTCTGCCCGCCGATGGGCGGCAGGAAGATGCCGATGTCGCTGCGCGTCACCAGCTCGGGGTACATGCCACCGGTTTCTTCGAACATCACGCGCCGCAGGTCGGCCTCGCTCACGTTGAAGCGCTTGGCCACCCCCTCGATCCACCACACCGGCTCGATGGCGATTTTGGTGACCACGGCCGACGAATCTTCGAGCAGGTATTTGCCGTCGGGCTTGAGACGCTGGAAGGCAATCGCCTGCTTGATCTCGGGCAGGTGCACGTGCGCCTGCGTCACCGCGATGGTCGGGCGGATGTCGTAGCCCTGCGCCAGGTGCTCGGCAAACACCTCGCCCACGGTGGCGCCCCAGGGGTCGAGCGAAACGATTCGGTGCGGGTCGCCCCACTGCGGGTAGGGGCCGATGGGCGTGGTGGGCGAGGTGTTGGTCAGGTCGGCGCGGTGGCCGCGGGTCAGGTTGCCGGCGGCCACCGCCAGCGCACGGTAGATGCCGTAGCTGCCGCTGTGGGTGCCGACCACGTTGCGCTGGCTGCGGTTGGTGGTGGTGCCCACCACGGGGCCACGCTCCCGCGGATCCGCCGCCCCCCAGCGGATGGTGGGCGCGCCGCTCACCCCCTGCTGCCCAGGGTGCGAGGTGAGGCGAATGTGCTTGGTGTTGACCTTGGCTTCGCCCGGCTTCTCGATGCTCATCAGGGTCGCTCCTTCGTGGGTCGACGACGCGAATGAGCATACGCCGTCACGGCATGGCTTGTCGCGCCATCCACCAACGTTGCAAGCCTTGGGCCACCTCATGGAGTGAGGAATCGTTCACGAGCGTGAGGTCGGCCTGCACGGCCGGGGCCTGGCGCTGCAATCGGGCGCTGACCGCCACCGCGTCTTCGCGGCCTCGCCCGACCAGGCGCTGCGCAAGCACGGCCGGCGGCGCGGTGATCTCGACCACGCTCAGACCGGGCGCCTGCTGGCGCAGCGTGGGCAGGTGGGCGCGCGAGCTGTTGAGCACCACCCAGCCGCCCGCCACCAAAGCGGCGAGCGCGTGGTGCCGCACGCCGTAGTGCAGGCCGTGGGCCTGCCACGCGGTGGCGAAAGCACCCGCCGCTTGCAGCGCGGCAAAGTCATCGCGGCTCACCGCCTCGTGCCGCTCGGTGCCACCGTCGACGGGGCGGGTGATGACGCGCTGGGCCTGGTGAACCCGCGGGCCACCGGGGTCGCGCATGCCGGCCCAGGCCTGCAACACGCTGTCTTTGCCGGCGCCCGACGGGCCGACGACGACGATCAGTCGTTCGCTGTGCGGAATGGTGGGCAGGTGCTTCATGCGAGGGGGTAGCGGTGCAGCAGCCTGAATGGCTGACCCGGCGCCGGCTCGACGAACACGCTCAGCGTGTCGCAGTCGAGCGGCTGGCGAAGGGCAGCAGCAAAGTGCTGCTGAGCGGCCTGCTGCAGCTCAGCGCGCAGAGCCGCGTCTGGCGGCAGCGGGTCGGTGAGCGTCATGTGAAAGCGCCAGTGGCCCAGCACATGCGGGTAGCCGTGGCGTTGCAGCAGCACGCGTTGTTCGGCGCTCATCGGCGTGGCGAGGCGGCGCTGCAACTCGTCGGGCGAGGGCTCGGCGCGCCAGGCATCGAGCTCGGTGACGCAGGCGTCGGCCAGGCGACGCAACGGGTGTGTGGCCGGCAGCGGCGCCTGCGGCTGCAGCGCCAGGAAGTCGGCCAGCCACTGCACCGACAAGGCCGGCATCACAAAACGCGGCGTGCGTTGCGCCAGCCGTGCCGCGGCGTCGCACAGGCCCGCTTCGCTGCACCCCGGCGCCAGCCGCAGCGGGGCCTTGAGCGTGGCGTGAAAGCCGTAACGCCAGGGCTCGCCCACGTGGACGCGCGTGGGGTGCCGCGCTTCATCGGCGGCGGGGTCGCGCTGCAGCCAGTCGCAGCCCGCGTGCCACAGCGCATGCGAAGGCGGTGGCGCGTAGTAGACGGCGTAACGGGACACTGCAGTCGGTGCGCTCATCGCTCGTCGTGCTGCACCGTGAGCTGCACCGCGTCCGACGCAAACAAGGTGCAGCCGGCTTCGACCGGCACCCCCTGCGTGTCGACGTTCACATAGCGCACCACCAGCACCGGCTGCGTGGCCGGCCGCGCCAGTGCGTCAGCCTCGGCCACGGTGGGCAGGCGGCACGACACGACGCTGCGTGCGCGGGTGTAGTCGGCCACGCCGAGCCGCTGCAAGGCGGCGGTGACGCTGCCGCTTTCGGTCAGCGCCTCCACCATGCCGGCCAGGCGCGGCAAGGGGTAGGCCGAGGTCGCCAGGTTGACCGGGCGGCCGCGCACCGTGGCGCGGGTGTACATGAGCTGCACGGTGGCTCGTGCGCCCACCCCCAGCTCACGCGCCCACTCGCCACCGCGCACCTGCTCATGCGCGAGCAGCTCGCGCTGCGCGGTTTCGCCCACGGCGGCCAGGTTTTGCGACAAGCGCGTGCGGCGCTGCAAGGCGTAGTCGAGCACCAGCTCGCGCACGAAGGTGCCGCTGCCCTGCGCGACCCGCACGAAGCCGTCGCGCGCCAGCGCCTGCACCGCCTGACGCAAGGTGTGGCGGTTGACCTCGAAGCGCGCCGCCAGCGCCGCCTCGTTGGGCAGGCGCTCGCCCGGGCGCAGGCGGCCGGCGGCAATGTCTTGGCGCAGCACGGCCGCGATGCTTTCCCAACGGCGGATCGGCGCGGGGGTGTCGGCTGTGTCGGCGGGGAATGACGAGGCGTTGAGGGTCATGTCAAGAATCTGTCACGGGCTTGTTCGATACTGGCTGCGATCCTACAGTCATCTAGATGACATTCGCATGACCGACACCACCGATCCCCACCACTCCACTGCAGAACGCCAGGCCTGGCTGGCGGTGCTGGCGCATGCGCCGCGCGCCGCGCTGGCCGCGCACGCCGAGGCCAGCGCCCTGGGTCAGGTGTTCGACTGGCTGCGCGAGCCCGAGACCGGTCTGGCCTTGGTGCGCGCCCGCATCGCCAACCGCGGCGACCGCTTCAACCTGGGCGAGGTGACGCTCACCCGCTGCATCGCCCGCGTGTCGATCGGCGGCCACGCCACGGCGGGGGTAGGCCATGTGCTGGGGCGCGACGAACAGCGTGCACGCTGGGTGGCGCAGCTCGACGCGCTGCTGCAGCAGCCCACGCTGCAACGGCGCTTGCTGGGCGAGGTGATCGCGCCCTTGCGCCTGTTGAGAGAGACCGCACTGGCCGAAGATCAGGCACGCCACGCGGCCAGCCGGGTGGCGTTTTACACCTTGCAGCCAGAGGCCACGGCATGACAGCCGCGGAGCTTCTCGCCCACATGCCACGCGGCTTTGCCGACGCCACACACGACGCGCAAGCGGTGTTTCGCAGCGTGCTCGACGCCTTGTCGCGCCCGGGGCGTTTGCAAACGCTGCAGGCCAGCGACGGGCTGCAGGCACCCGCGCCGCTGTCGCGCGGCCTGACCGCGCTGCTGCTCACCCTGCTCGACACCGAGACTTCATTGCATCTGACCGAGCAACTGGCGAGCGACGCGGCCTGGATGTACTGCCGCTTTCACACCGGCGTGCAGCGCGAGGGCGATGCTGCACAGGCCGACTTTGTCGCCACCCGCGCCTCGCACGCACAACTCGACGGCCTGCGCCTGGGCAGCGACGAGGCGCCACAACAAGGCGCGACCTTGATCGTCGACACCGGCAGCCTGGCGCTCGATCGCGGCCCCGGCCTGCGCCTCACCGGCCCCGGCATCGAGCATGAACAGCGCATGGGCTTGTGCGGCCTGCCGCTGACCTTCTGGCAACAACGCATCGCGATGCAGCCGCTGTTCCCGCGCGGGGTCGACCTGCTGCTGGTGTGCGGCTCGCAGCTCATTGGCGTGCCCCGCTCGACTCTCATCACCATCGAGGCCCCCTGATGTACATCGCCGTCAAAGGCGGAGAAGCCGCCATCGAAGCCTCGCGCCAGCTGCTGGCGAGCGCACGCCGCGGTGACCCGGCCGTGCGTGAACTCGAAGTGGCGCAGATCCGCGAGCAGCTGGGCCTCTTGGTCGACCGCGTGATGGCCGAGGCCTCGCTCTACGACCCCGAGCTGGCCGCGCTGGCGCTCAAGCAGGCGCGTGGTGATGCAGTCGAAGCCATCTTCCTGCTGCGCGCCTACCGCACCACGCTGCCGCGCGTGGCCGCCACCGAGCCGATCGACACCCAGCGCATGCGTGCGCGGCGGCGCGTGTCGGCCATCTTCAAGGACCTGCCGGGTGGGCAACTGCTCGGGCCGACGTATGACTACACGCAGCGCTTGATTGATTTTTCGCTGCTCGAACCCACCCCGCCCTCCGTTCGCGTTGACACAAACACCCCCATTCGCCCTCACCCCACCTCCGTTCGGGCTGAGCCTGTCGAAGCCAGCGCCGTGCTGTGCGCACCCTTCGACAGGCTCAGGGCGAACGGAGGTGAACTCAGCCCCAAGGGCGCTGGGAGCAGCCCGAACGGTGTGGGAGCAACGGGCGACGGGTACATCCCCAACGCCCTCGACACCCTCGCCGACGAGGGCCTGATCGAAGCCACGCTGCCGAGCGCAGGCGACCCGCCGCCACCCGACATCACCCGCGACCCGCCCGTCTACCCGCTGCCGCGCAGCGCGCGCCTGCAGATGCTGGCGCGTGCCGATGAAGGCTGGGTGCTGGGCCTGGGCTACGCCACGCAGCGGGGTTATGCCCACACCCACCCGTTTGGCGGCGACATCCGCTTCGGCGCCGTCGCCGTGGAGATCGTGCCCGACGAGCTGGGCTTTGCGATCGAGATCGGCGAGATCGACGTGACCGAGTGCCAGATGATCAACCAGTTTGCCGGCAGCGCCAGCGTGCCGCCGCAGTTCACACGCGGCTACGGCCTGGTCTATGGCCATGGCGAGCGCAAGGCGATGGCGATGTCGCTGGTCGACCGGGCGCTGCGTGCCGACGAGTTCGACGAAGACGTGACCGCCCCGGTGCAGCAGCAGGAGTTCGTGCTGCCGCAGGGCGACAACATCGAGGCCTCGGGCTTTGTGCAGCACCTGAAGCTGCCGCACTACGTGACCTTCGAGTCGGAGTTGCAGCTCATTCGCAAGCTGCGCGAGGAGGCGCTCAAATGATCGACGGGTACAACTTTGCGTACTTGGATGAGCGCACGAAGCGCATGATCCGCCGCGCCATCCTGAAAGCGGTCGCGATCCCGGGCCACCAGGTTCCCTTCGGCTCGCGCGAGATGCCCCTCGCCTACGGCTGGGGCACCGGCGGCATTCAGGTGACGGCCGCCGTGCTCGGCCAACACGACGTGCTCAAGGTCATCGACCAAGGCAGCGACGACACCACCAACGCGGTCAACATCCGCCAGTTTTTTGCCCGCACCACTGGCGTGACGACGACCGAGCGCACGCGCCACGCCACACTGATCCAGACGCGCCACCGCATCCCCGAAGCGCCGCTGCGCGAAGGCCAGGTGCTGGTGTACCAGGTGCCGCAACCCGAGCCGCTCTACAAGCTGGAGCCGCGCCGCACCGAGACGCTCAAGCTGCACGCCTGCGAGGAGTACGGCCTCGTCAACGTGAAGCTCTACGAAGACCTGGCGCACTGGGGGCGGGTGGAGACGACCTACGACTACCCGGTGCTGGTGAACGGGCGCTATGTGATGTCGCCGTCGCCCATCCCGAGCTTCGACAACCCCAAGATGCACCAGAGCCCCGCGCTGCAGCTCTTTGGCGCCGGGCGCGAGAAGCGCCTCTACGCCGTGCCGCCGTACACCGACGTGAAAAGCCTCGACTTCGAGGACCACCCCTTCCACGTGGAGCCGCAAGGCCATGCCTGCGCGCTGTGCGGCTGCACCACGAGCTATCTCGACGAGGTGGTGCAAGGCGAGGGTGAGCGTTTGTGGACGTGCTCCGACACCGATTGGTGCCGAGAGCAGCAGGAGGCCACCGCATGAACGCGGCACTCAGCCTCGTGCGCGCCGAGCGCAGCGACATCGCCACGCTGATCGAGCTCTACACCGCCGCCGGGCTCGACACCCGCGGCCCGCACGACGAGACCACCGCCCGCAGCGCATGGGACCGCATGCACCTGGCCGTGCCGGCGGTTCGCGTGTTCATCGCCCAACGCGCCGGCATCGCGGTCGGCACCTACACCCTCTTCATCCTGCCGCTGCTGGCACATGCCGGCGCGCCCGAGGCCATCGTCGAAGACGTGGCGGTGCACCCCGAAGCGCAAGGCCAGGGCATCGGCCGCTCGATGATGGAACACGCGATGCAGCTCGCTCGCGAGGCGGGCTGCTACAAGCTCGCGCTCTCGTCCAACCAGCGGCGCGAGCAGGCCCATGCCTTTTATGAACGCCTGGGCTTCGCCCGCCATGGCGTGAGCTTTGCCGTGGAGTTGCCATGACCCTTCCGCTGCTCCAGGTGGACGCGCTCCACCACCGCTTCCCCCAAGGCAAGGCCTTCGCCGTGCGCGATGCCACGCTCACGCTCTACCCCGGCGAGGTGGTCGCCATCGTTGGCGAATCGGGCTCAGGCAAGAGCACGCTGCTCAACTGCATTGCCGGTCGCATCACCCCCACCAAAGGCCAGGTCAACTACCTCGCCGCCGACGGCCGTGTGCTCAACGTGCACACCTTGAGCGAGCGTGAGCGCCGCCGCTTCGAGCGCACCGAATGGGGCTTCGTGCAACAACACGCCGCCGACGGCCTGCGCATGAACGTGAGCGCCGGGGCCAACATCGGCGAGCGCCTGATGGGCCAGGGCGAGCGCCACTTCGGCCGCTTGCGCAGCACGGCCGCCGACTGGATGACCCGCGTCGAACTCGACAGCGAGCGCATCGACGACTCGCCGCGCAACTTCTCGGGCGGCATGCGCCAGCGCCTGCAGATCGCGCGCAACCTCGTCACCCGCCCGCGCCTGGTGTTGATGGACGAACCCACCTCGGGGCTGGATGTGTCGGTGCAGGCCAGGCTGCTCGACCTGATCCGCCTGCTGGTGGCGCGCATGCACCTCTCGGCCCTGATCGTCACCCACGACCTCGGCGTGGCACGCCTGCTCGCACACCGCACCCTGGTGATGCGCGAAGGCCGCATCGTCGAACAAGGCCTCACCGACCGCGTGCTCGACGACCCGCAGCATGCGTACACGCAGCTGCTGGTGTCGTCGGTGGTCGCCCCTTGAACAACCCCACCATGCTGCACGTCCAATCCCTCTCCAAACACTTCACCCTGCACCTGCGTGGCGGCCTGCAGCTGCCGGTGCTGAAAAGCGTGTCGCTGCAAGTCGAGCCCGGCGAGTGTGTGGCGCTGCTCGGTGCCTCGGGCCAGGGCAAGTCGACGCTGATGAAGTGCCTGTACGGCAGCTACGGCGCCGACAGTGGCTCGATCTGGCTGCAGGCGCAAGGCGGCCGCATCGACATCGCCGCCGCCACACCGCAGCAGATGCTGAAGCTGCGCCAACGCGACATCGCCTACGTGAGCCAGTTTCTGCGTGCCGTGCCGCGCGTGCCCGCGCTCGACGTGGTGGCCGAGCGCTGGCTGCAAGCGCGGCCGGACCAAGACGCCGACGCACTGCAAGAAACCGCTCGCAACGAAGCGCGTGCGCTGTTCAAGCGCCTCAACCTGCCCGAGAGCCTGTGGGAGCTGCCACCCGCCACCTTCTCGGGCGGCGAACAGCAGCGTGTGAACATCGCACGCGGTTTCATCGAGCCGGCCCG
>NZ_JADMJX010000008.1:44842-47488 GCF_018780185.1 Rhizobacter sp. | reverse complement strand
CCACCTCGGCGCCCAACGCACACGACCTCGACGGCGACTTTCTGCTGCCCGGCCTGGTGGAGGTGCACACCGACAACCTGGAGCGCCACGTCACGCCGCGTCCCAAGGTCACCTTCCCGATGCTCGGCGCGGTGCAGGCGCACGACGCCGAGGTGGCCGCCGCCGGCATCACCACCGTGCTCGACGCCATCGGCGTGGGCGACCCCTATGGCGACGGCTTTCGCTCGCGCGACCAGAGCGCGCTGCTGGAGGTGCTCGACACGCTCGAAGAGAGCGGCCTGCTGCGCGCCGACCACCTGATCCACGTGCGCTGCGAGCTGCCGGCGCCCAACGCGCGCGAGCTGTTCGCGCCCTTTGCGCGCCACCGCCGCCTGCGCCTGATCTCTCTGATGGACCACACCCCCGGTCAGCGCCAGTGGACCGACATCGAACACGCCCGCATCTACTACACCGGCAAGAAGGGCTGGAGCGACCAGCAGTTCGAAGACGAGGTGCGCATTGCGCCGCTGCGCCAGGCCGAACATGCGCAGCCCCACCGCGCCTGGTTCACCGAGTTCGCCAACACCCACGGCGTGGCGCTGGCCACGCACGACGACACCACCGTGGCGCATGTCGATGAAGCCCATGCGCTGGGCGCGAGCATGAGCGAGTTCCCGACCACACTGGCGGCCGCACGGCGCGCCAAGGCGCTGGGCCTGTGCACCGTGGCCGGCGCCCCGAACGTGATCCGCGGCGGTTCGCACTCGGGCAACGTCTCGGCGATGGCGCTGGCGCGCGAAGGTGTGCTGGACGCGCTCTCGTCCGACTACGTGCCGGGCAGCCTGCTGCAGTCGGCCTGGCGCCTCACGCAGGAGGGTGGGTTTTCGTTGCCCGAGGCCATGAGCGTGGTGAGCCGCAACCCGGCACGGGCGGTGGGGCTCAGTGACCGCGGTGAGATCGCCGCGGGGCTGCGCGGGGATCTGATCCGCGTGAAGGTGCTGGGGGATCATCCGGTGGTGCGCGAGGGTTGGGTGAGGGGGCGGCGGGTGGTGTGAGTGCGTGCGCGGCCGTCGGAGCCGGGCGGGGATCGTGTTCAATACGGCCTGTTGAAGCCGCGTTGGGGAATCCCGAGATGAAGATCAAGAAGCTGGCGCTCGCGCTACTGGTGACCCTCGCCGTGGCCGGCGGGCTGGGCTGGTTCAGCCTCGACAAGGAAACGCGCGGGCTGCTGGCCGCGCTGCCCACCAACCGCGACCTGCTCTTCTGGAGCCAGCCTCAGCGCGATGCGGCCTTTCGTGCGCTCGACCGTTTGCCCATCCTGGCCAAGGCACGCGCCATCCCGGCCGGCGGCACCGCTGTGCCCTTGCCGCCCGGCCCGCCGCTGCCGCTGGCACTGGACATCGACACCTACATGGCCGGCCAGCGCAGTGCGGCGCTGCTCGTCGTGCACGACGGCAAGCTGCGCCTGGAACGCTACGGCCTGGGCTTCGACCCACAGGGGCGCTGGACCAGTTTTTCGGTGGCCAAGTCGTTCACCTCCACCCTGGTGGGCGCCGCGCTGCGCGACGGCCACATCCGCAGCATGGACGACAAGGTCAGCGACTACATCCCGCAGATGAAAGGCTCGGCCTACGACGACGTGAGCATCCGCCAGCTGCTGACCATGACCTCGGGCGTGCGCTGGAACGAGAACTATGCCGACCCTCACTCCGACGTGGCGCAGTTCAACAACCACAAGCCCGAGGCCGGTGTCGAGTCGATCGTGAGCTACCTGCGCCGCTTGCCAAGAGAGGTGCCGGCCGGCACGCGCTGGCACTACAGCACCGGTGAGACCAACCTGGTGGGCATCCTGGTCAGCGAGGCGACGAAAAAGCCCTTGGCGGACTACCTGTCTGAAAAGATCTGGCAGCCGGCCGGCATGGAGCAACCGGCCACCTGGATTCTCAGCAGCACCGGCAAGGAGATCAGCGGCTGCTGCATCCAGGCGGCGACACGCGACTTCGCCCGCTTCGGCCTCTTCATCCTGAACGGCGCCCGCGCCGGCAACGGCCAGAGCATCGTGCCCGATGGCTGGCTGGCCGAGGCCACCACCGAACGCGCACCCATCGGTCAGCCCAACCGGGGTTATGGCTACCAATGGTGGACGTACGCCGACGGCAGCTTCGCCGCGCGCGGCATCTTCGGTCAAGGCATCTTCATCGACCCGAAACGCAAGCTCGTGATCGCGTCCAACGCCAACTGGGCCGCAGGCGCCACCGACCCGGCCGCCACCGCGGCGCGAGAGGCGTTTTACCGGGCGGTGCAAAAGGCCGTCGATGGCGAGGTGGTTTCCGTGGCGGGAAGCGGCGAGCCGAAGTGAGCGAGGGGGCCGGCGCGGGCACCTAGAATCGCCACCCCAGCCCTTTTCAAGACACCTGCCGTGGACCTCAAACTGCCGATCACCATCACCGACGAGCTGAGCGACAGCATCATCAAGTCCACCGGCATGCTCGATCTGGCCAGCGGTGAGATTCGCAGCGTGGAGTACGAAGACTACGACGCCTCCACCCAGGGCCTGCCGGCGGAAGACGAAGACTACGAGTTCACCTCGGGCACGCTCTCCAATGGCAAGCGCGAGGTCGAGTTCGGCATCCAGGTCGACCTGGTGACCGGGCTCTACTCGGTCAC
>NZ_JADMJX010000008.1:28464-44742 GCF_018780185.1 Rhizobacter sp. | reverse complement strand
GCGACCAGCGTGTCGTCGGCATGCGCCCACTCGGCGAGCTGGGCGCACTGCAGCGCATGCTGCAATGCCGTCACCGGCTCGCGCCGGCTGCCGTCGTAGGCCTGCTCGCCATGGCGCTGGAACAGGGCCTCGATCTGGGGCATCAGTGTGTGCATGTTCAAGTCACCCGCTTGCGCAGCTTGGCCGACAGCAGGTCGATCAGCGACACCAACACCACCAGCATCAGCAGCACCGCGGCCGTCTGCGCATACTGAAAGCCGCGGATCACGTCCCACAGCACCATGCCGATGCCACCCGCACCGACCATGCCCACCACCGACGCCGAGCGCACGTTGGCCTCGAAGCGGTAGAGCGCATACGAGATCCACAGCGGCATCACCTGCGGAATGACGCCATAGACGATCTCGGCCAGCGGGTGCGCGCCGGTGGCGCGTATGCCCTCGACTGGCTGCGGGTCGATGGCCTCGACCGCTTCGGAGAAGAGCTTGGCCAACGTGCCGGTGGTGTGCACCCACAGCGCCAGCACACCGGCAAACGGGCCCAGGCCCACGGCCACGACGAACAGCAGCGCAAACAGCATTTCGTTGATGGCGCGGCAAGCGTCGAGCAGGCGGCGCACCGGCTGGTGCACCCACCACGGCGTGATGTTCTCGGCCGCCAGCAGCGCCAGCGGCACCGAGCCCACGATGGCCAGCGCCGTGCCCCACAGCGCGATCTGCAGCGTGACGATCAGCTCGGCGAGGTAGTTGCGCCAGTCTGAAAAATCGGGCGGGAAGAACCCACGCGCGTACTCGCCCATGTTGCCGGCATCACGCCACAGGTCGAGCGGGCGCATGTCGGCCCCCTTCCAGCTGCCGGCCAGCACGGCCAGCAGCACGCCCCAGAGCAGCAGCGTGGCCAGCGGCGTGCGCGGCGGGGTGATGCGCGGCGTGGCGCCCGCCAGGCTCAAGGTGGTCGACACGGCCGCCTGCCTTACTTGGCGCTGGCCACCTGGCGGGCCAGGTCGCTCAGGCGCTGGTCGATGTCCTTGAGCTTCTTGGCCTTCTCGTCGGCCGACATCGTGGTGTCGGCCTCGACCTTGCTGCGCTCGCGGGCCAGCTCGAGCTGGCGGATCGGCGTGAGCTGGGTGTTGTCAGAGGCCACGAAGCCGGCCCAGGTGAGGGTCTTCAGGATCTCTTTTTCGCGCGCATCCTTGCCGTAGGTGAGGAAAAACTCGCGCAGCTTCTTCTTGGCATCGGCGTCGAGGTCTTTGCGCCACAGCAGCGGGTCGCTCGGGATCAGCGGCGAGCGCCACACTTCGCGCAGCTCGACGGCTTTCTCGGGCATCTTGATCTTCATGCGGTCGATGCCGTCGCTGGCCACGGTGGCCACGTCGATCTGCTTGCTGGCCACGGCGAGGATGTTGGTCTCGTGGTTGGCGCGCATCGAGCGCTTGAAGTCGCGTGTGGGGTCGATCTTGTTTTGCGCCCAGGCATAGAAGCCGGGCACCAAGGTGCCGCTGGTGGAGTTGGTGTCACCCATGCCGAGCGTGAGGGTCTGGCGGCTCTTGATCACGTCATCGAGCGTCTTGAGGGGGCTGTCCTTGTGCACGACCATCACGCTCCAGTAGCCCTGGGCGCCATCGGCCTGGGTGACCTTGGCGAAGATCTCGCCTTGTGCGCGATCCACCGCTTCCATGCCCGACTTGTTGCCCATCCAGGCCACGTGCACCTTGTTGAAACGCATGGCTTCGATGACGCCCGAGTAGTCGGGTGCGAAAAAGGCGTTGATCTTGAAGCCGGTGCTCTTTTGCATGTCGTCGAGCAGGGGCTGCCACGCGGTCTTGAGATTGGCCGACGACTCGGTGGCGATGATGCCCATCTGGATTTCGCGTGTCTGCGCCTGGGCGGGGCCGAACCACAGCGAGGCGGTGGTGGCGATAAGTAGGAGGGTGTTTCTGCGGTTCATGGGGGTGCTCCCGAAGGGGGTGGAAGGTCAGGCAGCCAGCAGGTTCGCCGGCACGGGTTGAAGTTCAGGGGCGCCTTCGCTGCGGCGCGGCAGCAGCTCATCGGTCTGCGTTCCGTAGAGGTCGCGCAGGCGCTGCGGGGTGAGTTCTTCGGTGGGGCCGTCGTGCACCACCTCGCCGGCGCGCAGCGCCACGGTGCGCGGGCAGTAGGCGAAGGCGTAATCCACCTGGTGCAGCGAGACGATGACCGTCACGCCCAGCTCGCGATTGACCTGCGCCAGCAGCTCCATCACACGGCGGCTCGATTCGGGGTCGAGCGAGGCGATGGGCTCGTCGGCCAGGATGATCTGCGCGCCCTGTACCAGTGCGCGCGAGATGGCGGCACGCTGCTGCTGCCCGCCCGACAGGGTGGACGCACGCTGCCACGCACACCCCTCGATGCCCACGCGGCACAGCGCCTCGTGCGCACGTTGCAGCTCGGCCTGCGGAAAGCGGCCCAGCAGCCCGCGCCACAACGGCAGGCGGTGCAGCGCACCGGCCAGCACGTTGTTCATCACCGAGAGCCGGTCGACCAGGTTGAACTGCTGGAAGATGGCCGCGACCTTGGCGCGTGTCGCGCGGGTGCCGGGGCCGAGGCGGCCGTTTTGCTGCAGCACGTTGCCCAGCACCGTGATGTGCGAGTGGCTGTCGGCATCGGCCCGGTGCAGGCCGTTCAGGTGGCGCAGCAGGGTCGACTTGCCCGAGCCCGATGCCCCGAGCAGCGCCACCATCTCGCCACGCTGCACCTGCAGCGACACGTCACGCAGCGCGGCGTGCTTGCCAAAGCTCTTGCGCAACTGCACCACATCGATCACCACGCCAGCCATGGCCGCTCCTCGCATCCAACGATTCGAGAATTGTGGTGAGCGGCCGTGACGGTTGCGTGACGGCACGCCATCAGCACGATGACATCTAGACGACTTGCAGGGTTCAACCGAGACCGTGCTGCATCACGCCCCGGGGTTGCCCCCATCGAGCGCGTGAAAACCGTCATGGTTTGTGATTCAGCGTTTTCGCACGGCCGTGTAAAACCCCTTTCACAACAGGATGCAGGGAGAGAACATGATGCAAAAAAGGTTTGGCGATTGCGGTGGTGCTGGCGTGGTGGTTCATGCAGGCACGCCTCGACCTTCTTTTCCGCTGGCGGCTCCCACGCGACACCTCTCAGGTGCTGGCGCTTGTCTTCTCATTGGTGCTGGGCTTTCTGCTTTACCGGCGGCTGCGCCTTGGCGAGCGGGTCAAGGCGGTGCCGCTGCTGCCGCTGCTCGCCATCGGTGCCTGCGCGCTGTGGCTGCTGGCCGCGCCGCACTTGCTGGGCAAACCCATGGCCTACGAGGAGCGCACGCGTGCCTACCTTGAGTGGGCAATGGTGCTGGCCGTGATCGGCGGCAGCGCCTGGCTGGTGCTGCGCCTGCCAGCCAGCGACGAAGTGACCCTCGGCCCGCATGAAAACGCACCCACCCTGCGCCTGGCGCTGGCGGTGGCCGCCATGCTGTCGATCAGCAGCATGGCCTGGGTGATGCCGAGCTCGACCAACGACGCCGTCGAAGCCATGTCGCAGTGGTTTTCGATGCGCGGCCAGTCCGGGGGGCGCATGCGCGAGAGCGCGCTCGACGTGGCCAGCCGCTGGTTCATCACGGCCTTGCCCTTCGTGGCCGGTGCCGCCCTGGTGTGGGGCGGCCGCCTGGGCCCGCGCATCCTGGCGCGGCGCCCGGGCCTCATGCGCATCAACGTCTATCTGGTGCTGTGGATCGGCGCACAGCTGCTCGCGCTCTACATCGGCTCGCTGGTCAGTGCGCCGGCCACCGCCAACCCCGGCCGCTTCGTCGGTGTGCTGGTCGGGGTGATGTTGATCGCGCCGTTCTTGCCCGTGCTCTCGGTCGTGCTGCTGTGGGCGGTGTTCCACATGCTGCTGACGCTGGGTGGGCCCGCGACCACCGCTGTGCGCACAGCCCCTGCACCCGCGCCCACACCAGCCTCCGACGCGGCGGGCGCCGCAACCCGCCCCTCGATGTCACGCGAGGCCGGCGAGATCAAACGGCTGCTCGGCGAGCGCCGGGTCGACGAAGCCCTGGCCCGCTATGCCGCGGCGGTGCAGGTCTCGCCCGACTTCGACCCCGGCACCTCGGCCGTGGTGCCCCTCACCAAACAGGCCCTCAAAGCCGGCCAGGCACAGCTGGCGCTCAAGCTGCTCTCCGGCTTTGGCACCCGCCGCCCGGCCGACACCGCCACACCCCTCTTCAAGTGGCTGCACGGCCAAGCGCTGCTGGCCACCGGGCAGCAGGAAGACGGGCTGGCGCTCCTGCAACGGCTGATGCTGGCGCACCCTGAAGACCCCTTGGCGCGTGAAGCCCGCCACGTGCTGGCGCGCCACCAGCGCGGCACCTGAGGGCGGGCCGGCGGCTAAATCACGCCGAGGGGCAGGCGGCCGGTGCCCCCGGCCTCTAAAATTGCGGCCGTTGTTCTCTCGTGACCTTGGCCCCCATGAACCTGTCTGCCCTCACCGCCCTTTCGCCGCTCGACGGTCGTTATGCCCCCAAGGTGGCGCCGTTGCGCGCGCTGCTGTCCGAGTTCGGGCTGATGCATCGGCGCGTGCAGGTCGAGGTGGAGTGGTTCATCGCGCTCTCCGACGCCGGTTTTGCCGAGTTCAAGCCGCTGTCGGAGGCCGGCCGAGGCTTGTTGCGCGGGCTGGTCACGCGCTTCAGCGAGGCCGATGCCCAGGCCATCAAGGACATCGAGAAGACCACCAACCACGACGTGAAGGCGGTCGAGTACTGGCTCAAGAGCCGCTTCGAGAACACGCCCGAGCTGAAGGCCGCGGGCGAGTTCGTGCACTTCGCCTGCACCAGCGAAGACATCAACAACACCAGCCACGGCCTGATGCTCAAGGCCGCGCGGCAAGAGGTGCTGCTGCCCACGCTCGACACGATCATCAGCACGCTGTCGACGCTGGCCAAAGCCCAAGCCGACGTGCCGATGCTCGCGCGCACCCATGGCCAGACCGCCAGCCCCACCACGGTGGGCAAGGAAGTGGCCAACGTGGTGGCGCGCCTGCGCACCGCACGCGAGCGCATTGCCAGCGTGAAGCTGCTGGCCAAGATGAACGGCGCGGTCGGCAACTACAACGCCCACCTCTCGGCCTACCCCGATTTCGACTGGGAGGCCTTCAGCCAGCGGGTGATCGAAAAGCAGCTGGGCCTGGCCTTCAACCCCTACACCATCCAGATCGAGCCGCACGACTACATGGCCGAGCTGTTCGATGCGGTCACGCGCACCAACACCATCCTGATCGACTGGTCGCGCGACGTCTGGGGCTACATCAGCCTGGGCTACTTCAAGCAGCGCACCAAGGCGGGCGAGATCGGCTCCAGCACGATGCCGCACAAGGTCAACCCGATCGATTTCGAAAACGCCGAGGGCAACTTCGGCCTCGCCAACGCGCTGCTCACCCACCTGAGCCAGAAGCTCCCGATTTCGCGCTTTCAGCGTGACCTGACCGACAGCACGGTGCTGCGCAACATGGGCGTGGCACTCGGCTACGCATTGCTCGGCTACGACAGCCTGCTGCGTGGCCTGGGCAAGCTCGAAGTGAATCGCGAGGCACTTGCCGCCGACCTCGACAGCGCATGGGAAGTGCTGGCCGAGCCGATTCAAACGGTGATGCGCCGCTACAAGCTGCCCAACCCGTACGAGCGGCTGAAGGAGCTGACGCGCGGCAAGACCATCACGCGCGAAGCCATCCAGCAGTTCATCGGCACGCTTGAGATTCCCGAGGCCGAAAAGACACGGCTGCTGGCGATGACTCCCGGCAGCTACACCGGCATCGGTGCCGCACTGGCAAAGAGAATCAACTGAAGCGATCAACCCACGCAGAAAGGTGACATGAAATTTACCGACCAGCTCGCCGCCGCCCAACGCGCCAACGACTCTTTGCTCTGCGTGGGCCTCGACCCCGAGCCCGGTAAGTTTCCTGCCCCGTGGAAAGGCGACGCGAGTCGCATCTACGACTTCTGCTCGGCCATCGTCGACGCCACCAAAGACCTGGCGATCGCCTTCAAGCCGCAGATCGCCTACTTCGCCGCCAACCGCGCCGAAGACCAGCTGGAGCGGCTGATGGCGCACATCAAGCGGGTGGCGCCCGGCGTGCCGGTGATCCTCGACGCCAAGCGCGGTGACATCGGCGCCACCGCCGAGCAGTACGCGCGCGAGGCCTTCGAGCGCTACCAGGCCGACGCGGTGACGCTCTCACCCTTCATGGGTTTCGACTCGCTCGAGCCTTGGCTGCGCTACAGCGACCGCGGGCTGATCCTCTTGTGTCGCACCTCCAACCCCGGTGGCTCCGACCTGCAGGCGCAACAGTTGGCCGATGGCACACCGCTCTACGAACACATCGCACGCCTCGCAAGCACCACCTGGAACACCAGCGGCCAGCTCGGCCTGGTGGTCGGCGCCACCTTCCCCGGCGAGATCGCCCGCGTGCGCGAACTGGCGCCCACGCTGCCACTGCTGATCCCCGGCATCGGCGCGCAAGGCGGCGATGCACACGCCACGGTGCAAGCCGGTTGGCGGCCCGGCGCACCGATCATGGTGAGCTCGTCGCGCGCCGTGCTGTATGCCTCGTCGGGCAGCGACTTTGCCTCGGCGGCCCGCGCCGTCGCCGTTCAGACGCGTGCGGCGTTAAATGCTGCACGGTCATCCTGCGCACACGGGGAAAACGAGGCCGTGGGCGGCCACTAGCGCACGGGACACTGCGGGGCCGGCGTTTCGCACGCCAGTGCTTGCCGCATGAACAACGAACAGATCTCCCCGCCGGGCCCATCGGTCGCCACCACCCGACAGGGCTTGAACACAAAAATTGCCAAGCTCTTTTTCGGGCTGGGCTGCGGCATGTCGTTGGTGGGTGCGCTGGTCTACGGCAGCCTGGCGATGCAGTTGCAACCCGGCATGCGCGAAATGCTGGTGGCGGTCTGCCTGACGCTGTCGGTGGGCTTCGCCGTCGCCATGCGCTCGCTGAGCCACGCCCCGCTGGGCACCGTGATGCTGACCGTCGGCTGGGGTGGCGTGAGCATCGTGGCCCTCACGGCCGTCGGCGTGGGTGAAGGCCTGCACAGCCTCAGCCTGGGCTTCTTCGCCTTACTGGTGTGCCTGGTCACCGTGCTCACCGGCCTGCGCGCGGGCGTCGGGTTGGCCGCGGGCTGCACCGCGGCGGTGCTGGGGCTCTACGCTGCCGAAGCCGCCGGTTGGCTGCCCGGCGCTGCCGCTGTGCAACGCAATCCCGACGCCATCAACGTGCTGATCCACGCCATGCTGCTGGGCACCGGTGTGGTCGCCGGCACGCAGATATCGCGCATCGTCGACCGGGCCATGGCCGAGGCCGAAGAGCGCGAACAGCGCTTTCGCAGCCTGCTCGCCATCGCCGCCGACTGGTACTGGGAGATGGACGCCGAGCTGCGCTTCAGCCGCATCGACAACAACCTGCTGAGCGGCTCCGACCGCGCCGCCGACGCGCGCATCGGGCTGACGCCCTGGGAGGCGCCCGACATGCAGATCGAGGAGACCGCCCTGGCCCTGCACCGCGAGGACCTGGAGGCGCACCGCCCTTTCAGCGATCTGCCGGTGAAGATGTTGTCGCCCAGTGGCCGCACGCTGCATTTCAGCGTCAGCGGGCGGCCGCGTTTTGACCACGACGGGCACTTCACCGGCTATTGGGGTGTGGGCCGCGACATCAGCTCCGAGGTGCAGGCGCGTGCGGCGCACCGCGCCAGCGAGACCCGCTACCGCGAGCTGTTCGCCTTGTCGCCCACCCCGCTGGTGTTGCACCGCCAGGGTGTCACCCTGCTGGCCAACGAAGCCGCAGCCGACTTGTTCGGCTTCACGTCGGCCGACGCCATGTGCGGCTTCGACCTGGTGCAGCTCTACCCGCCCCAGCTGCGCGGGCTGCTCAACGAACGCATCCGCACCCTGGCGCAATACCCCATTGGCAAGAGCCTGGACATGGCCGAGTTCCAGCTCAACGCCATCGACGGGCGGCGGCTCACCGTGCAGGCCAACGGCGCACGCGTGAACATGCCCGACGGCCCGGCGGTGCTCTCGCTGTACTACGACATCACCGAGCGGGTGGGCAACGAAACCGCACTGCGCCGCTCGCAGGCCATGCTGTCGCACCTGTTCGCGACCAGCCCCGACTTCATCACGCTCAGCGACATGGAGACCGGCGTCTACGTGATGGTCAACAAGAGCTTCGAGCACATGTTCGGCTACGAGGCCGACGAGGTGGTGGGCAAGAGCGCACTCGACCTCGGCATCTGGTACGAGCCGGCCGACCGGATGCGCATGGTGGCCCAGCTCAAGGCGTACGGCGGCGTGAACGAGGTCGAGACCCTCTTCATCCACAAGTCGGGTCAGCTGGTCACGCTGCTGATGTCGGCCGGCAAGTTCTCGATGGACGGGCGCGACTACCTGGTGGTCAACGGGCGCGACGTGACCGAGTCGCAGCGTGCGCGGCTGGAACACGAGGCCATCCTGAAAAACGCGTCGATCGGCATTGCACTGACCCGCGACCAACGTTTCATGCAGGCCAACCCCTGCTTCGAACACATGCTCGGTTGGGGCCCTGGCGAGCTGCTGGGGCAACCCGGTTCGGTGGTGTGGGCCAACGCCGACGACTACGCCGAGATCGGCCGCATCGCCGGCCCGCTGCTCAGCGAAGGCAAGCTGGTCGAGATCGAGCGGCAGATGATGCGACGCGACGGCAGCCGCTTCTGGTGCCGCCTGCTGGCCCAGGTGGTCGACCCGTTGCACCCCACCATGGGTGGCACCATCTGGATCGCCGAAGACGTGACCGAGCGCCGCCAGATCGACCAGGCCCTGGCCGCGGCACGCGACGTGGCCGAAGCCGCCAACCGCGCCAAGAGCGCGTTCCTCGCCAACACCAGCCACGAGATCCGCACGCCGCTCAACGGCCTGCTGGGCCTGGCCAACCTCGCCATGCAACCGGGCCTGGACACCACGCGCCGCCAGCAGTACCTGGAGCAGATCCAGGACAGCGCGCAGAGCCTCGCGGGAATCATCTCCGACATCCTCGACCTGTCGAAGATCGAGGCCGGCAAGCTCAGCGTGGAAGCCGTGCCCTTCAACCTGCACCACCTGCTCAAAGCGGTGCACCACGCCTACCAGTCGCTGGCCCAGGCGCGCTCGCTGGAGCTGAGCCTGCACGTCGCCGAAGGGGTGCCGGTCACCGTGCGCGGTGACCCGGTGCGGCTGCGCCAGATCCTCAGCAACTACATCACCAACGGCCTCAAGTTCACCGAGCGCGGCAAGGTGCACATCGAGGTGGCGATGTCGGCCGACCCGGCCTGCCCCGAGCACGTGCGCTTCAGCGTAATCGACACCGGCTCGGGCATCGACGAGGCCACGCAACGCCGCCTGTTCCAGCCTTTCACGCAGGCCGACGAGTCGACCACGCGGCGCTTTGGCGGCACCGGCCTGGGCCTGTCGATCTGCAAGGAGTTGGCCGCGCTGATGGACGGCCAGGTGGGCATGCAGAGCACGCCCGGCCAAGGCAGCCACTTTTGGGCCGAGGTGCCGCTGCCCATCACCGACTCGCCGGTGATCGACCCGCGCATGGAGGCACAAGACATCGAGCGCCTGGTGGGCATGCGCGTGCTGCTGGTCGAAGACAACGCCGTCAACATGATGATCGGCGTGGCCATGCTCGAACAATGGGGCGTCGAGGTCACCCAGGCCTGCGACGGCGCGGAAGGGGTGGCGGCGGTGGAGCGCGCGCACGCCGCGCAACGGCCTTTCCATGTGGTGCTGATGGACGTGCAGATGCCGCGCCTGAGCGGCCACGAAGCAGCACGCCGCATGCGCCAGACGCACTCGGCGCAAGAGCTGCCCATCATTGCGCTGACCGCCGCCGCCCTGGTGTCGGAGCGCGAAGAAGCGCTGGCCGCCGGCATGAACGACTTCCTGACCAAGCCGATCGACGCCCACCGGCTGCGCCAGGCGCTGGTGCGCGCCGGGGCCTGAGCCCCAGCGCCTCACCGCTCACAGCTTCGGCGGCACAACCGGCAGCGAGCTCGTCAAACCCCCATCGACCGGCAGCGCCTGGCCGTTGACGTACGAGGCTTCGTCCGACGCGAGGAACAGCGCGGCGTAGGCAATCTCGTGCGGCAGCCCGGCGCGGCGCAGCGGGTTGAGCTGGCCGATCTTCGCTTCAGTGCCACGCTCACGCGCGCGGTCGAAGATGGGTTGTGTCATGCCGGTTTCGATCAGGCCCGGGCAGATGGCGTTGATGCGGATGCCCGTGCCGCCAAACTGATTGGCGCTGGTCTGCACCAGGCTCACCACACCGGCCTTGCTCGCGCTGTAGGGCGGGCCACCGGCGCCCGAGCGCAGGCCGGCCACCGAGGCGGTGCAGATGATCGAGCCCCGACCGGCCGGCACCATCACCCGCGCGGCGTACTTGATCGCGAGAAAGGTGCCGATCAAGTTGATGCTCAGGATGCGTGTCCAGTCGTCGACCGACCAGTCGTCGAACTCGCGCATGCCGCCGCTCACACCGGCGTTGGCATAGACGATGTCGAGCCCGCCGTGGCTGCGTACCGCGGCTTCGATGTAGTCGGCCACGTCGGCCTCTTTCGCGGTGTCGCGGATCAACGCGATGGCCTGGCCGCCCTTCTCGCGGATGGCCGCGGCCGTGGCCTCGACCTCCGGCGCGCGGTCGACGGCCACCACCTTGGCGCCGTGCTCGGCGAACAGAATCGCGGTGGCGCGGCCAATGCCGCTGGCGGCGCCGGTGACGACGGCCGATTTGCCTTCAAGACGTTTCATGGGATCTCCGTACCGATGTTTCCAAACCGGCAAGCATAGGCCGAAATCGTGATTCAGCCCGCCAGCCGATTGGCCACCACCGGCCACTGGCCGCCCAGCGTGCGGGTGGCGTTCTCGGCCGCGGTGAACAGCAGCGAATTCATGCGCTGCACGGCGAGGTCGGAAAAGCGCTCCAGGGGGCCGGACAGCGACAAGGCCCCGAGCAAGATGCCCGCCGGCCCGAACACCGGCGCGGCCAGGGCGCCGCACAGCGGGTCGCGCTCGCCGAACGAGGTGTAGAGCAGCGGCGCATCGGCCGCGGCGGGCAGGCCCGCGGCAAAGGCCTGGAGCACCTTGCCCGCCGCGCCGCGGTTGAGTGGCAGCACGTCACCGGCGCGCACGCGGTCGAGCGTGGAGTGACCGGAGTCGATGCGGAACAGGCACAGCCGCGCCTCCTTGCCGTGGCGCACATGGAACGACGGGCTCTCGGTGCCCTTGCCCACCAGCCACTCCAGCACCGGCTGGATGCCTTCTTTCAGCCCATAGGTCAGCTCGAACGAACGGCCGAACAAGAACGCGAGCGGCCCCAGCGCATACCGTTTGTCGCTGCGGTGAACCACCAGGCCGGCGCGCGCCAGCGAGGCCAGCAGGCGCAGCAGCGTGCTCTTGTACATGCCGGTGCGCCGCGCCAGGTCGGCCAGCGTGAGCGGTGAGCTGGCCTGCGCGAGCTCGGTGGCGATGCACAGCGCGCGGTCCACCGCCGCCACGCCATCAGCGGGAGAGGCGGCGATGGTCTTGTGCGAGGGGGTATCAGACATAGACATGGCAGATGCGTCCTTGTTGGCTCGTCAAGCGTCGGGGCCGCCGATGAGGCGGCTGATCACCGGGTGGTAGTGGTCGCCATAACCGGCGGCGATGGCTTGCTCGTACCAACCGTCGACCGTGCGTGCGCCGCGTGCATCGACCCCGGTGTCGTGCGCCAGGCGCAGCGCATAGAGCAAATCCTTGTGGGCGTATTTCACCGAGAAGGCGCGCTCGGGGTAGTCGCCCGGCAACACCGATTTCATGCCATGGTGGCGCAGCGCAAAACTGTCGGCCGAGCCCTTCGACAAGGTGTCGAACAGCAGCGCCGCATCGACCCCCGCCCGCTCGCCGATGGCGCGCGCTTCGCACAGCGCCAGCACGGTCTCGAACAGCACCATGTTGTTGAGGATCTTCACCACCTGGCCGCAACCCACCGGGCCACACAAGATGATGTCGCTGGCAAAGGTGGCGAGCAGCGGCTTCACGCGCTCGAACACTGCGGGCTCGGCGCCCACCATCACCGACAAGGTGCCGGTCTCGGCCGCCGCGCGCGTGCGCGCCACCGGCGCGTCGATGAACACCGCGCCCCGCTCGGCAAAGGCGGCGGCCAGCGCACGCGTGCTGTCGACCGGTGAGGTGCTGAGGTCGACGATGGTCTGCCCCGCGCGCACCGCGCGCAGCAAGCCCTCGGGTGCGTGCGCCAGCGCATGCACCGCCTCGCCCGAGGGCAGCGACAAGAAGACCACCTCACTGCCAACCACCACCTCATGCGCCGTGGGCCGCGCGTGCACACCGTGTGCGCCCAGGCGCTGCATGGGCGCGGCCTCGCGGTCGTGGGCCAGCACCTGGGCGCCCGATTTGGCTGCCAGGTTGCGGCACATGGGCTCGCCCATCACACCCAGGCCAATGAAGCCGATTTGTTGAACGCCTGCTCTGCTCATGCGGGGTGTGATGGTGAATATTCTGTTTATCGGAATGGAGGTTCCTTTTTCAGTATGGGTGACCCTCACTTGAAGCGTCAAGAGCTCCGCGGGTGATCCCTATTGACCCCGGCAGATCGGGCTACCGATACTGATTAACGAGACTGATAGTTCTATTTGACAGAACAAGCAATCAAAGGAGAGACAACCATGAGCGCCGAAACCCAACTGCTGGAAATGATCGCCACCCAGGCGGCCTACCCGGCCTCGATGCTGATGCCGCTGTATGTGCAGCTCAAGCCCATCAGCGCCGCCGAGATCATCGGCATGTGGCGTGGCGGCTTGTTCGACGGCGGCAAGAGCCCCGACCCGATCAAGTGGTACGGCAAGCGCTTCGTGTCGGCAAGCCATGTCGACCCGCTGATGTGCAGGCGCGAAGACGGCTCGATCTATTCATACGACAAGCTCGGCGTCGCGCAGCTGCGCGAGGTGGCGTTTGCCGGCGTGGTGTCGGCTGCGCTGATCTACGACAGCCAACCGATCATGGATTACTTCCGCAAGGTCACCGACAACATCATCGTCGGCCTGGGCGACATCAAGGGCAAGCCGACCGACTTCTTCTTCCACCTCACGCGCGAGTAGCCGGCTATAGCCGTCATTGGGGAAATCTCGTTGATCGGAGGGTGGGCCAAACCTAGACTGAACCGCGTTGACCATCGAAGAAAACGCAAAGGAACAGTCCATGACCACCGAAGCCAAATGCCCCTTCTCGGGCGGCGCCCCCAAGCACACGGTTGCTGGCGCGAAATCAAATGCCCACTGGTGGCCCAACCAATTGCAGCTGGGCATCTTGCACCAGCACCCGGCCCAATCCAACCCGATGGGCGAGGCGTTCAACTACGCCGAAGAGTTCAAGACCCTCGACCTCGACGCCATCATCAAGGACTTGCATGCCCTGATGACCGACTCGCAAGACTGGTGGCCCGCCGACTTCGGCCACTACGGCCCGCTGTTCGTGCGCATGGCCTGGCACAGCGCCGGCACCTACCGCGTGAGCGACGGCCGTGGTGGCGCAGGCACCGGCGCGCAGCGTTTTGCGCCGCTCAACAGCTGGCCCGACAACGTCAACCTCGACAAGGCGCGCCGGCTGCTGTGGCCGATCAAGCAGAAGTACGGCCGCAAGATCTCGTGGGCCGACCTGATGATCCTGACCGGCAACGTCGCCCTCGAATCGATGGGCTTCAAGACCTTCGGCTTTGCCGGTGGCCGAGCCGACATCTGGGAGCCTGAGCAAGACATCTACTGGGGTGCCGAGGGCAAGTGGCTCGACGCCGAGCGCTACAGCGGCGAGCGCGATCTCGAGAACCCGCTCGCGGCCGTGCAGATGGGCCTGATCTACGTCAACCCCGAAGGCCCGAACGGCAACCCCGACCCGCTGGCCGCGGCGCATGACATCCGCGAGACCTTCGCCCGCATGGCGATGAACGACGAAGAGACGGTGGCGCTCATCGCGGGGGGCCACACCTTCGGCAAGACCCACGGCGCCGGCGACGCCAAGCTCGTGGGCGCCGAGCCCGAAGCGGCCGGCATGGAAGACCAGGGCTTCGGCTGGAAGAGCAGCCATGGCTCGGGCAAGGGCGGCGACACCATCAGCAGCGGCCTCGAAGTCACCTGGACCACCACGCCCACACGCTGGAGCAACAACTTCTTCTGGAACCTCTTCGGCTACGAATGGGCTCTGACCAAGAGCCCCGCCGGCGCGCACCAGTGGGTGCCGCAACACGGCATGGGCGCGGGCACCGTGCCCGATGCGCACGACCCGGCCAAGCACCACGCACCGGCGATGCTGACCACCGACCTCGCGCTGCGCTTCGACCCGGCCTACGAAAAGATCTCGCGGCGCTTTCTGGAGAATCCCGACCAGTTCGCCGACGCCTTTGCGCGCGCCTGGTTCAAGCTGACCCACCGCGACATGGGCCCGCTCGCCCGCTACCTGGGCCCGCTGGTGCCGAAAGAAGAGCTGATCTGGCAAGACCCGGTGCCCGCGGTCGACCACCCGCTGGTCGACGCGCAAGACATCGCCGCCTTGAAGAGCACGCTGCTCGCCTCGGGCCTGTCGATCTCGCAACTGGTGACCACCGCGTGGGCATCGGCGTCGACGTTCCGTGGTGGCGACAAGCGCGGTGGCGCCAACGGCGCGCGCATCCGCCTGGCGCCGCAAAAGGATTGGGAAGTCAACCAACCCGCCGAGCTGGCCCAGGTGCTGCAGAAGCTGGAAGCCATCCAGAAAGACTTCAACGCCGCGCAAACCGGCGGCAAGAAAATCTCGCTGGCCGACCTGATCGTGCTTGGCGGTGGCGCTGCCATCGAGGCCGCTGCGAAGAAAGCCGGCCACGACGTGAAGGTGCCGTTCGCGCCGGGGCGCACCGATGCGTCGCAAGAGCAGACCGACGTGGCCTCGTTCGCCGTGATGGAGCCGGCGGCAGACGGCTTCCGCAATTACGCGCGCAAAGGGCTCGAAGCCGCGGCGGCCGAGCTGCTGATCGACAAGGCGCAGCTGCTCACGCTCACTGCGCCCGAGATGACGGTGCTGATCGGCGGCCTGCGCGCGCTGAACACGAATGCCGGCCAGCCCCAGCACGGGGTCTTCACCGAGCGCCCCGAGACGCTGACGAATGACTTCTTCGTCAACTTGCTCGACATGCGCACCAAGTGGCAAAAGTCTGCCTCCACGGCCGGCGTGCTCGAAGGGCACGACCGCGCCAGCGGTGAGCTCAAGTGGACGGGCACCGTGGTCGACCTCGTCTTCGGCTCCAACTCGCAGCTGCGAGCGCTCGCCGAGGTCTACGCCAGCAGCGACGCGCAAACGAAGTTCGTGCACGAGTTCGTGGCGGCCTGGGTCAAGGTGATGAACCTCGATCGGTTCGACCTGAGGTGAGCCCGTGGGGGGCGTCAAAGCCCTCCACGCAAGCGTGCCGGGCGGTGATGTACGCTGCCCCCTCACTACTGGAGAAACGAATGGCCATCCAAGCACAACGCAATCGGGCTCGACTGCATGTTCTCCGCGACAACGTTCACCGCGCCAAGCGCGCGGTCAAACTCGGCCTTCCCGGCGCAGAGGAACGACTGAAGGCACACAAGGCAGCACGCCTTGCGTATGCGGAAACACGCAAGTAAGTCATCGAAAGCCGACGGGCCTCGGGGGAGAGATCAGGCCAGAAATCTTGAGCCGCCTCTCATCACACCCGCCTGACCCTTCGATCGAGAGAGGCGGCCATCGGCCAACGCCTTTGGTCGCCCCCCTCATGTGAGACCTTCGTCCCGCGAAAGATGAAACACCTCGTGTTCGTGTTCGGCACCCTCAAGCAAGGCTTCCCGAACTTCCCCACCAACAAGGGCGTCCGCCAACCCGGCACCTTTCTCACCAAAGAGCGTTACCCGTTCTACCTGGTGGGTGAGCGTCACGTGCCATGGCTCATCAACGCCCCAGGCCAAGGCGAGCGAATCGTGGGTCAGGTGTTCGACGTGGACCCCGCCGCGCTCGAAGCCATGGACCGGCTCGAACGAATCTCAGAGCCTGACGGCTATCGCCGAATCGTCCTTGAAGTTGAGGCCGTCGAGGGCTCCCACCCCCGCAGCCTGAGTGCGTTTGCCTACCTCAAGCAAGCTCAACACTTCGTGCCCGCAGAGGTTCGTTTCGGCCCGTTCCCCGAATACACGCTTGAACATGCGGCGCTCTACCGCTCGCGTGCCTGA
>NZ_JADMJX010000008.1:17257-28364 GCF_018780185.1 Rhizobacter sp. | reverse complement strand
TGGGCTGCTACGTCCTGCCAGGCATTCTGGTCGGCACCTTGCTCGCGACGGTGCTCCAGGAGGCCATGCCGCAATCCATCGGGCACACCATCGGGTCGTTCCTGGCGTTCGTGAGCTTTCTGGTCCCGCCGGTGGCAGGTGGCTACTTCGCTGCCCGGTTCGCACGCACCTTGCCCCGCCTTCACGTTCTGGTCGTCGGCGTGCTGGGCGCGCTCTTGTCCTTGCTCGCTTTCCGCGCCTCGCCTCGGGCCATGGCCGCCTACGCGGTCACTTCGCTGGTGCTGGCCGCCCTCGGCGGCTACCTGCGGCTGCGGTCTGCACCGAAAGAAGACGAGGCCTGACCCTACCGGGCCGCGGCCGGGAACGCCGGCAACTTGCCCACGTCGCGCGCATCGTGCTGCAGGATCACCGTCGCCTTCAGCTGCGCCGCGATCTTCTTGAAGCGGTCGAGTGAGGCCAGGGTTTCGGCGCGGCTGGTGTTGAAGCTGGGCACGCCGTTGGATTCGTAGTTCTCGTGGAAGTGCGCCAGGTCGCCGGTGATCAGCAGGTTGCCCTTTTCCTTCAGGCGGATGAGCACGCTGTGGTGGCCAGGCGTGTGGCCGGGCGTGGTCAGCATGACCACGCTGCCGTCGCCGAATACGTCTTTGTCGAGCGGCACGGTTTCGACCTTGCTGCCGCCGCTGATCCAGGGGGTGAAGAACGCCGGGTTCGCGCCCACGGGCTTGGCTGAAGTGACGTTGGCCCAGTCGCCGGTGCCGATCAACAGCGTGGCCTGCGGGAACGACGCCAGCTGGCCGGTGTGGTCGGCGTGGTAGTGGCTGATGCCCACGTACTTGATCTGCTCGGGCTTGAGCTGCAATTGCGCCAGCAGGTCGACCACGCTCACCTTGGGCGCCACCGCGCCAGCAGTCATCGCGTGGCCGGCGTCCCACAGCATGTAGTCGTTGCCGTGCTTGATGAGGTAGCAGCTGAAGACGAACGGGATCTTCACGCCCTGCATCGAGAAGGTGTCGGAGAACCGGCCGACGTCGTTGGTGACACCGGTGCCGCACTCGAGTCGCGTGACGCTGAGCTCGGGCACCTCAGCGGGGGCGGTCTGCGCGCAGGCCGAGAGCGAGATCACGGCGCTGGCGCAAAGCAGCGCCAGAGAGGTCGGGGTGAGCTTCATCGGGGTCTCCTGGGGTGGGGTGAGGCCTCGGCAACGCAGCGCGGGCGCAGAAGCATGCACCAAGCACCAATGCCCCCTCTGCGGATACGGTTCCACGCCGGGTCACACTCGCATGGCTTGAAACCCGGCCGCTCGCACACACCTGCGGGGGGTCGTCACAGCGAAGGCCGCCTCGTGCCACTCGTCATCGTTCTGGGCCTGATGCTGCTGCTGGTGGCGGCGTTTGCCGGCCAGCCGCTGCTCACTCACCTGCGCCGCGCGCGCATCCGCCGCCGGCCATTTCCCGCCGAGTGGCGCGAGATCATGCGCCGCCGGGTGCCGTATGTGCGCCACATGCCGGCCGATCTTCAACTTCAACTGAAGAAGCACATGCAGGTGTTTCTGGCCGAGAAGCCGTTCATCGGCTGTGCCGGCCTGGAGGTCACCGAAGAGATGCGCGTGACCATTGCGGCCCAGGCCTGCCTGTTGATGCTCAACCGGCGCCGGCCTTCTTATTTTGCGGAGCTGCGGCAGATCCTCGTCTACCCGGGTGCGTTTCTCGTCGACCGGGTGCACACCGACGGCGCAGGGGTGCTGCAAGACCAGCGGCGCGCGCTGTCGGGCGAGTCGTGGTCGCAGGGGCAGGTGATCTTGTCGTGGCAAGACACGCTGGACGGTGCGGCCGTGATCGACGATGGGCAGAACGTGGTGATCCATGAGTTTGCCCACCAGCTCGACCAGGAAAACGGACACGCCAATGGAGCGCCGTTGTTGTCGGGCCCCAAGCGCTACGCGCGCTGGTCGCAGGTGATGGCGGCCGAGTTTGCGCGGCTGCAGGCGCAGGCCGACTCGGGCCAGCCGTCGCTGCTCAGCGCGTATGGCGCCACCAACCCGGCCGAGTTTTTTGCCGTGGCCACCGAGGTGTTTTTCGAGCAGCCGCAGAAGCTGGCCGCCGACAGCCCGGCGCTGTATGACGAGCTGGCGCAGTTCTACCGATTGAATCCGCTGAGCTGGTAAGCGCTGGCGGCAGGCCGGCCCTGGGGCAAGCGATGAATGTGCAAAAAGCACATTTATGTTACCGTTGCCTTCCCGACCACTTCCTCTGCCCAGCCCTGTGAGTGCTGAACCGCCAACCACCGCGCCACCCGCGAGCGCCCTGCTGCAGGCCTGCCGCGCCCTGCTGGCGCCGTTGGCCGAGCTGGCCATCGCGCGGGGCTTGCACTACAGCGACCTCGACGAGCTGCTGCGTGCCGCTTTCGTCGAGGCTGCCCTGGCCGCCCACCCCGACGTGGCGACCAGCCGGGCGGTGAGCCGCGTCAGCGCTGCCACCGGCCTGCACCGCCGCGAGGTGAGCCGGCTGATGCAAGCCGAGCCCATCACCGAAGGCAAGCGCTCACCGGCCACGCAGGTCTTCACCCGCTGGCTCAGCGACCCAGCGCTGCAACCGGGCGACGCCTTCCTGGCCTCGCTGCCGCGCCAGGGCCCCGCACCCAGCTTCGAGAGCCTGGCCCAATCGGTGACCAAAGACGTGCACCCACGCAGCCTGCTCGAAGAGCTTTGCCGCCTGGGCCTGACCCGGGTCGACGAGGCCACCGACCGCGTCGAGCTGCTGCGTGACCGGTTTGCTCCGGCCGGAGACGAGCCACGCATGCTCGGCTTTCTGGCCAGCAACGTGGGCGACCATTTGCGCGCCGCCACCGCCAACGTGTTGGCCGACGCGCCCCCTCACCTCGAACAAGCCCTGTTCGCCGACGAACTCTCGCGCAGCTCGGTGCAGCAGCTGCAACCGCTGGTGCGCGAGCAGTGGCAGCAGCTCTTGCGCACGCTCGCACCCGAAGTGCAGAAACTGATCGACGACGACAAAGCCCAGCAGCGCGCGCAAGACCAGCGCCTGCGTGTGGGCCTGTATGCCTACAGCGCGCCGATGGCCCCGGCCACCGCACCAGAACCTGCCGCAGCGAAGAGCGCGCCTGCACGAAGGAGACCCGAATGACACTCACCCACTCACCCTGGCGCGCCCTGTCGGCGCTGCTCGCCGCGGCCGCCCTGGCCACGGCCTGCGGCGGCGTCGACAGCGGCGGCACCGGCCAGACCGCACAAGCCAGCTCGGCGGGCCGCATCTCGGGATTTGGCTCGGTGATCGTCAACGGCGTGCGTTTCGACGACACGCAGGCCCGCATCGTCGACGAGAACGGCGTGGCCCGCACACGCGACGACCTCAAGCTCGGCATGACGGTCGACGTGACCGGCGAGCTGCGTGGCAACAGCGGCAACGGCGTGGCGCAGAGCATTCAGTTCGGCAACGAGATCGCCGGCCCGGTGGAATCGGTCGATGTGGCGGGCAGCACGCTGCTGGTGCTGGGCCAGCTGGTGCGCGTCGATGCCGACACGCTGTTCAACGGTTATGCCAATGGCCTGGCCGATGCCGTGGCGGGCGACCTGGTCGAGGTGTTTGCCTTCTACGACAGCGTGGCCACGGCTTACACCGCGACACGCATCGAGCGCAAGGCCACGCTGGCCGCGTTCAAGTTGCGCGGTCGCATCAGCACACTCAACACCCCTGACAAGAGCTTCTCGCTCGGCGGCGCGCTGGTCGACTACGGCAGCATCGCCCCGCCCGCACTGCCCCAGCTGGCCAACGGCCTGTCGGTGCGGGTGAGCCTGCAGACCACCCCGGTGGCGGGCCGCTGGGTGGCCACCTCGGTGCACACCTCGCAGCGCGTCTTCCCCGAGGCCAACGAGGCCGAGCTGGAGGGGTTCATCAGCAACTTCGTCAGCAGCGCCAGCTTCTCGGTGGCCGGCATCGCGGTCGACGCGAGCGGCGCGTCCGTGCGTCGCGGCAGGCTCGGCGACCTGGCAGACGGCGAGCGGGTCGAAGTCGAGGGCCAGATGCGCAACGGCGTGCTGGTCGCACGCCTGGTCGAGTTCAAGCGCGGCGGCAACCAGGAGTTCGAGCTGTACGGCGCCATCGAATCGGTCGACACGCCAGCGCAGACCTTCGTGTTGCGCGGCATGACGGTGGCCTACGACGGCTCCACGGTGTTTGCCGCCGGCACTGCCGCCAGCCTGCAGGTCGGCGCGCAGCTTGAAGTGCGCGGCACACCGAGTGCCGGTGGGGTGAGCCTGCGGGCGCGTCTGATCCGGTTCACGCCATGAAGCCTCTCCTCACTTCCGTCACCCCCTCCAGCCCGGTGCGGCACGCGCCGCTGTGGCGCGAGCCTTACGACGCACCCACGTTCGTGGCAGGCGCGGAACCCGGCCCGCGCGTGTTGGTGGTCGAAGACGACCCGGTGCAAGCGTTGCTGCTCACGCTGATGCTCAGGCACCTGGGCGCCACGCCCATGCTGGTGACCGATGGCGCACAAGCCATCGAAGCGGTGAAAGCCGACCACTACGACCTGGTGCTGATGGACTACCTGATGCCGGTCACCGATGGCATCGAAGCCACTCGCTGCATCCGCCAGTGGGAGCGCGACACCGGGCGGGCTGCCACACCCATCGCTGCCGTGACCGCAAGCGCGATGCACGACGAACGCCAGCGTTATGTCGAATCCGGCATGAATGCGGTGATCCTCAAACCCTTTTCCGCCCGTACCCTGGGTGAACTCGTGAGCCGCTACAACCCGACCCAGGCCCACGCGCTCACACCCTTGTCATACCCTCACGGAGCACTGTCATGAAAACTTCTCTCACCTTTGCCAAGGCGTTAGCCCTGGCCGCAGTGTTCGCCGCCAGCGCGGCAACGGCCCAGACCAGCGTGGGCGTGTCGGTCAGTGTCAACCAGCCGGGTGTCTATGGCCGCATCGACATCGGCAACATGCCGCCTCCGCCGGTGATCTATGCCAAGCCCATCATCTACGCGCCGCAACCGGTGCACGTGGTACAGCAACCGATGTACCTGTACGTGCCGCCCGGCCACCAGAAGAAGTGGGGCAAGCACTGCCACCGCTACAACGCCTGCGGCCAGCCGGTCTACTTTGTCAAGGAGAGCTGGGTGCGCGAGCGCTACGAGCACGAGCACCGCGGCAAGGGCGGCCACGGCAAGGACAAGCACGAGAAGAAGGGCAAGGGCGGCAAACACGGCAACGACTGAGTTGCCACGGCGCCGCCCTGCGGGCGGTGTCAGCCGACCAGGCGCCCGTAGCGGTCGATCGCGATCAGGTCGACGTACTGCGAGCCCTGCGTCACGCCGGGTGTGAACTCGACGCGGTAGCCGCCGAGGTCGGCCTTCAGGCCCGCGAGCGACTCTTTCATGCGGGCGCGGCTGATGCGCTCGCCACCGCTCACCTTCAGTGCGGCACGCGCGGCTTCCACCGCGGTGCGGCCGGCGATGTAGCCCTCGAGCGTGGTCATGCCCAGCTTGACCTCAGGGCCTACGGCCGCGAGATCCTGGCGTGCACGGCTCACCACGTTCAAGCCACCCGAGTTCGGGCGTGGCACCACCATGCTCATGATGCAGCTCTGCTTCTTGGCGGTGAGGGTGTCGATCAGGTCCTGACCAGCGAACGACGAGGCGTAGAAGAGGCCCGGGTAGCGCGCGGCCACCAGCTGGTCGATGATGGCGGCCGCGGGTGCGGCATTGGTGGAGAACAGCACGCAGTCGAGCTTGGCGGCCAGCAGCTTCTCGCCCACGTCGACGAACGAGGCCGCATTGCGGTCGATGGCGATGGTTTCCAGCGGCACGATGGACAGGCCGCTCAGCGCTTGCGTCATCGCGTTGAGGTTGGCCTTGGAGGTGTCCTTCAAATAGACCACGCCGATGCGGCGCATGCCGAAGTCCTTGATGTAGTTGGCCATGCGCTTGTATTCGACGTCGTAGCCGGCACGCACGTGGTACGCACCATTGGACGCACCGCTGCGAATGCCCATGTTGCCGCTGGCCGTGCCGAGCAACGCGATCTGGCTGCTGGTGACCTGCGGCATGCAGGCTTCGGCGCCGGCGCCGCTGGTCAGGCCGATGATGGCCGAGACACCACCGTCGATCAGCGTCGACACGTTTTGTGCGCAGCGGTCTTTCACACCGCCGTCGTCGAGCGTCACCAGCTCGAAGCGCGGGCTGCCGGGCACGGCCGATGCGGCGGCAAAGGCCGCGATGATGCCGTCGCGCACGTCGCGCCCATAACTCGCCTGGCCGCCCGTGAGCGAGGCCGACTGGCCGAACTTGACCACGCTGCCGGGGGCGGCGAGGCTGTGAGAGATGCCTCCCATCCACCCAGCGGCCAATGCGGTGGACCCCGCCAACACCATGTTTCTGCGCTTCATGTGAACTCTCCCAAACAAGATCAAGCACGCCGCCCGATGCGCGCGACGTGCGCGTTGTTCGGGCGGGTGTCTGTGGCTCTCTTCGGCTGCACGGTCCGCCAGCTTGATGATTTCGTACAGATTGATACTTTCGCGCGCTCTGGTTGCAGATGCGCTCACACAAGTGACACATCTCGTCACCACGCAGTCGGACCAAGCGCGGATTTGTGCGCAGCCCGTTGCGGGGGCACGCGGTGCATCTGTGGCATCCGACCGGTTTACGAATTGACACACCTTGCCTGCGCGCGACACACTTTCCTCACCCCGCAACACCCTCTCGAAAGCAGCGCATGAACCCAATTCGCCCCACCGCCGCCAAGCTGACTGCCGTGTTCTGCCTGGGTCTGGCCGCGATGAGCGCAAGCGCTTTCGAGCTGCGCGGTTTTCGGGGTGTGTCGTGGGGTGAAGGTGTCGAGGCGCTGGGTGCGGTGACGGTGTCGCACAGCGAAGGCGAGGTCACCTGCTACCAGCGCGACCGCGAAAACCTGCTGTTCGGCGACACGCCGCTCAACGGCGTGCGCTACTGCTTTCACCAGGACCGCTTGTTCCTGGTCGCGATCGACGCGGCGGCCAACGCCAAGACATTGACCACCGAATTCCAGCGCACCTATGGCCGCCCCAGCACCCAGCGCGGCCAAGCCGCCTCATGGGGCGCCAAGGGCTCGGGCTCCCGCGCCGAGCTGGCCGCCAGCGGCGCCACCGCACGCCTGGTCATTTACTCCAACACCATCGAGCCGACGCTCGCGCAGCGCCTGCAAAAGCTCGGCCCGGTGGAAGTGACGCGCAGCGTCGCCGCGTTCTGAGCAGTCCCCTGGCGTCACCCACTGGGTGACGGTTCTCGGCCAATCTCCGTTCGCCCTGAGCCCGTCGAAGGGTGCAGCGTGCACTGCGCCGGCTTCGACAGGCTCAGCCCGAACGGAGGCGATCCGCAGCCAGCACGCCCGCGCTTCAGATGCAACAAATCATTGCGAAGGTATCGCCGGGTAAGGTTCATCAAGTGTTCAGGTCGCCGTGTCGATGACAGGCTGACACGCATCGCTGCGAAGGCTTCCCGCCACTCGCACCCAGCGGGTGTGTGCTGGAGCCCTCGACATGAAACGCAGACACATCCTCCTGGCCGGGCCCGCGCTGGCCGCCAGCGGTCTTTCTTCCCCCTTTCTTTCACTCAGCCATGCGGCGCAGCCGAGCGCCATCCGCTTCGGGCAATCGGCCTCGTTGAGCGGTGGGCAGGCGGCGTATGGGCGCGAGGTGCGCGACGGCATCGCCGCCGCCTTCGCCGCTGCCGCGCGCCAACCCAACGGCCCGCGCTTCGAGCTGGTGTCGCTCGATGACGGTGGCGACAAGGCACGTTGCCAGCAAAACGCCAAGACCCTGATCGACGGTGGTTGCACTGCGCTGATCGGCTTCACCAGTGGCGCGGCCACCGAGGCCTCGCTGCAGGTGATCGAAGACGCGCAGATCCCGCTGGTGGGCACGGCCAGCGGCAACATGGGCATCCGCAGCAGCAAGCTCGCGATGCAGTTCCATGTGCGCGCCGGGTACGACACCGAGTTCAAGCGCATGGTGGCCTACGTCAAGGACTTCGGCATGCGCCGCGTCGGCTACGTCTATCTGAAAGACACGACACCGGCCAACCTGGGCGCGATGACCGCGGCGCTCGAATCGGTGGGCGTGAAGCTCACCGTGTCGGTGGGGCTCGACCGCAACGCGAAATCATTCCAGGCCGATGCCGCCCAACTGCTGGCCGCCAAGCTCGACTGCGTGCTGTTCACCACCAACGCCGCGCCCATCGTCGGCGTGGTCGAGCACCTGGTGGCGGGCAAGTACGGCGGGCTGTACTTCTCGTCGTCGTTTGCCGGCCAGACGCTGATCGATGCCATGGCCGAGAAGGGCCAGAGCGTGATCATGACCCAGGTGGTGCCGCGCCCCAACGCAATGGCGCTCTCGCTGGTCAACCGCTGCAAACAAGACCTCGCTGCGCTGGGCACCGGCACGCGCATGGGCTTCACCGCACTCGAAGGGTATGTGGCCGGCATGGTCGCCATCGAAGCGGCGCGCAATGGCGCGACCCGCGCAGGCGCCTTGTCGAAGGCGCGCTTCAGGGAGGCGCTCGCCGGCCTGCGCACCGACCTCGGTGGCTACAAGGTCGACTTCGCGACCGGCAGCACCCAGGGCTCGAACTATGTGGAAGTCGTGGCCGTCGACCGTCACGGCCGAATCATCGGCTGAAGCCGACAACCTGCAGGGAGCCTTTCATCATGTTCAAACCTCTTCGGTGTGTTGTTGCGGCGCTTGCCTGTGCGAGCGCTCTTTCCGCCGGCGCACAAACTGCGCCAAATGCAGGCGCCGAGCTGCGCGCACAGCGTGTGGCGGCGAGCCTCGCGCAAGAGCTGGCCGCGCAGTGCCCGCTGGCCGCGCCGGGCAGCCAGGCCGCCTTTGACGCCTGCCGCCAGGCGCTGTTTCAGCCCGGCTCGCAACTGCGCCAGAACCTGCCCGAGTTCGTGCTGTGGGGCCGCCAGCGCGACCCCAAGCTGAGCCTCAAGGAAACCAACCTCACGCAGTTCGGCCCCGATGTGTTGTCGGGCATGTACCTGTCGCTGTTCATGTTCAACGGCCAGCACACGGTGACCCATGTCGAGAGCGAAGGCCTGTACCAGATCCGCCTCAAGACGGCGTTTCGCAACCGGCTGTCGCCGGGCCAGTTCCCCTACCCGTTCTGGCACGAGGAAGAGAAGTGGTCGATGTACCAGCAGGCCAACGAGATCCTGTTGTGGTGGGACCCGAAGAACGACCGCATCAAGGTTGCGCAGTTCACGGTGCACGGCCCCACGCCCCCGCTGCTGGCCGTAGAGATGCTGAAACCGCATTCGTTCAGCGGCGAGTGGCTGTGGACCGACGCACAAGGCAAGACACAACCCAAGGTGACGGTGTTCGACGGCTTGTTCAAACCCGACAACCCCTATCTCAACCAGCTCGACGGCGCCTACAAGAACCTGGCGCTGCGCCTGCGTGAAGGCCAGTGCGACGAGTGCCACGTGCCCAACAACCCCGACAAGATGAAACGCCTGGTGCTGCTGCAGACCCCGGCGCATGCGGGCGCCGAGATCAAGCGCCTGATCAAGTCGGTGCAAGACGACAAGATGCCGCGCGACGAAGCCGGCATCGAGCAGCCCTTGCCGCAACACACCAAGGCCGCGCTGCTGCGCGACAGCAAGACCTTCGACAAGCTCTACGACGCCGCCAAGCAGTGGGAGGCCGGCCACGGTGAGCGCACCCCCATGATGGCCGGCAAGCGCGGCGAGGCAGGCGGCCGCTGAGACAACTCGATCGGCCCGGCTCCGCTCGCCCTGAGGTATCGAAGGGCAGCGCCGCCGGGCTTCGTCACGCGTCAGCGTCGCCCAGGAAGCTGATCCGGTAGCAGCTGCCGAACCCCGCCGGCGGCGGCGCCGGCGCGAAACGCGCGTTGTGGATCGCGGCGATCTTGTCGACCACTCGGTGCCCCAGGCCGAGCCCGAGGCTGGGGCCTTTCGCTGCAGCCAGGTCGTCACCGACCTGATCGCTGGCGAGGTGGCCGTTGTCGCACACCTGCAGCCAGCGTGCGGCGGGGTCGAGCTGCACCTCGACCAGTGTGCCGCGCGGTGTGTGGCTGAGCGCGTTTTCGATCAGGTTGCGCAAGACGAGCTCCAGCAGCACCGCATGGCCGGTGAGCAGGAACGGGGCCTCGCCCACCAGCGCGAGCTCGTGGCCGCTGTCGAGCGCGAGCTGCGCGTAATCGCCCACCACCCGGCGCGCGATCTCCAGCAGGTCGAGCGGCTGCGCCGCCTCGGCCAGCTCGGTGCGGCTCGCACGTGCCAGCGCGAGCAGGTGCGACAACACCTGGTTGGCGCGCCGCGCGTCGTGCTCGATTCGGGCCAGCGCCTGCTCACGCTCGGCGTCGTCGCGCGCACTGCGCAACAAGCCCGCGTGCAGGCTGAGCGACGCAAGCGGGGTGCGCAGCTCATGCGCCATCTCGCCGCTCAGCTCACGCTCACGCATCAGCACCGCATGCTGGCGCTGCCTCATGGTGTTGATCGAGTCGACCACCGGCTTGAACTCCTGGTGCGACTGGGTGCGCAGCGGCGTGGCCTCGTGCACGTCGAGCGCGCTCACCTCGCGCGACAGGTCGCGCAAGGGGTTGAGGCCGCGGCGAATCGCCCAGCCGAGCGCCAGCGCCACCACCGGCAGCAACCAGAAGCCCGGCTGCGCCATCTGCTCGGCGATGTCTTCGGCCAGCTCGTCGCGCTCGCGCGCGCTCAGCAACACCATCACCTTGCGGCTGCGGTCGTTCGGGTCCCAGCGCGAGAAGGTGCGCCAGCTGGTCGGCGGGCTGCCGAGCGAGAGGTCGGCAAAACCTTCGGCCGACGTGAACGCGGGCAGCGGCGCCTCGCCGGTGCGGGTGATGACCTCACCGTTGGCCGCCCAGACCACCACGCTCATCGACTGCTGGTAGTCGTGGCTTCTCAGCGCCGCCAGCGCATCGACCTCGCTTTCGCGCACGCCGGGGCCGCTGGCGTCGAACTTGCCTTCGTGCTGGCGCAAGAGCAGGTGCACCACGCTTGCGAGGTGGCCGTCGGTCAACTCGTCGGCCTCGTGGATGCCGGTCCTGAAGCCGACCACGAT
>NZ_JADMJX010000008.1:0-17157 GCF_018780185.1 Rhizobacter sp. | reverse complement strand
TCCGCCGGCACGAAGTAGCCCACGCCACGCAGCGTGCGGATCACGTCGTCACCCAGCTTCTTGCGCAGGCGGTGCACATGCACTTCGATCGCATTGCTCTCCAGCGTGCCCTCCCAGTTGTAGAGCCGGGCTTCGATCTGCGGCCGCGAGAGCACCCGCGGGCGCACCTCGACCAGCGCCAGCAGCACCGCAAACTCGCGCGCCGACAGCTCCACCGGCTGGCCATCGCGCAGCGCGGTGTGCGCGGCCGGGTCGATCTCGACATTGCCGCAGCGCACCGTGGCGCGTGCGCGGCCGGCGGCGCGGCGGCGCAGCGCGCGCATGCGGGCGGCGAGTTCGTCGGCGTCGAAGGGCTTGGTGACGTAATCGTCGGCCCCGCGGTCGAGCGCGGCGATGCGCGCAGCCACCTCGTCGCGCGCCGTCATGATGAGCACCGGCGTGGCCGGGTCGGGCACGCCGCCCACCGGCGCGCTGCGCAAACGCTGCAGCACCTGATGGCCATCACCATCGGGCAGGCCCAGGTCGAGCAGCACGATGTCGAAGTGTTCGGCGCGCAACGCCGACCAGGCCGCGGCCACGCTGCCAGCCACGTCCACCGCATCACCCTGGCGCTGCAGGTGGGCCTGCAGGCCAGCGGCAATGCCTTCATCGTCTTCGACCACGAGCACTCGCATGGCGCCCATTGTGCGGCCAGCGCTTAAGGGCGTCTTAAGCCCGGCGCGCCAGAGTGCCAGGCCCCATGAGCCCTTCGCACGAACGGCGCCTCGCCGCCCTCACCCTCGCCCTGCTGGCCATGCTGCTGGCCTGGGACTCGAGCGGCCTGGACATGCCGCTGGCCCGGCTCTTCGGCGACACCCATGGTTTTGCGCTCAGCCAGCATGCCGTGCTCACCACCGGCCTGCACGACGGCGCGCGGCTGCTCTCATGGCTGTTCGTGGTGGCGCTCACGCTCGCGGTGTGGTGGCCGGTGGGCTGGCTGCGCCGACTGCACCGCATCGAGCGGCTGCAGCTGGTGATCAGTGCGTTGGCCTGCGCGCTGGCCGTGGCACTCTTCAAATCGTTCAGCACCACCAGCTGCCCCTGGGACCTGGCGGCCTTTGGCGGCACGGCGCAGCACGTCTCGCATTGGCTGCGCTCGGCCGACGGCGGCAGCGGCCATTGTTTCCCGGCCGGGCATGCGTCGTCGGGCTTCGCCTTCGTGGGGGGGTATTTCGCCTTGCTGCGCAGCTCGCGGGCGCACGCACGCACCTGGCTGGGCGCGTCGCTCGCGGCTGGGCTGCTGCTGGGTGTGGCGCAGCAGGCGCGCGGCGCGCACTTCATGAGCCACACCTTGTGGACGGGCTGGTTGTGCTGGGCACTGGCCTTCGGCCTCGATGCCTGCATGCGGCGCTGCATCGCACGCAAGCGGCTCAGCGTGGGGCCGCCTGCTCCACCGCCGCCGCCATGGCCGACGCCCGATCGCCCCCCAAGGCCCGCAAACCCTTCGACACCCCTTCGCGGTTGACCGCCGGGTGGTTCTGGCTCAGCTTCCATTTGCCTTGCAACGAAGTGAGCGGGATCTCGATGCCGACGATGGCGCGCAACATCGCGTCGATGTAGTCGGGCGGCGCATCGCTCAGCGCCCAGGGTTGGGCCTGCGTGGCTTCTTCGTGGCGCTGCGTGAGGCGCGTCACCAGCTCGCGCAGCCAGACCACGTCGTCACGCACCACCAGCCGGCCACGCGCCTGCACGGTGATGTAGTTCCAGGTTGGCACGGCCTTGCCGTTCTCGGCCTTGGTGGCATACCAGTTGGGGGAGATGTAGGCCTGCGGGCCCTGGAAGACGACCAGGGTGTCGACATCACCGCGCGCCTCGCGCCACACCGGGTTGGCACGTGCCACATGGGCACGCAGCACGGCCTGGCCACTCGCGTCGACGTCGAGCAGGAAGGGGATCGGGTTGGCCTCCAGTCCCTGATCGCCCAGGGTGATCAGCATGCCGAGCGGGTGCTCGCGCACCAGCTGGTGCAGCAGCTCGGGGCGCTCTTCCTTGAAGTGGCTGGGGGTGTACATGTCAGCTCACGATCACCGGCTCACAACGCACCTCGCTCTTCACGGAGTTGGCGATGAAGCACTCCTCGTGCGCGCGGTGGTGCAGGTGGTCGAGCTCGGCCGGGGTCGGCTGCTTGCCGCTGAAGCGCACCGCCGGGCGCAACGTGACCAGCGTGACGGCCATCTGGCCCTGGGCGTTGCGGTCCATCACGCCGACCACGTCGTCGCGGTAGTCGTCGACCACCCAACCGGCGCGGCAGGCGATGTCGAGGAACCACAGCATGTGGCAGCTGGAGATCGACGCGATGAAGCCTTCTTCGGGGTCCACCGCGGCCGCGTCGGAATAAGGCTCACGCACCGACAGCGGTGACGACGACGCCGGCATCACGTGCCCACCGTCGAAGTGGATCTCGTGGCGGCGGCTGTAGCGCTTGTCGCTGAAGGGCTGGTCGCCGCGCGCCCAGAGCGTGGTGGCGGTGTAGGTGTGACTGCTCATGGCTTTCTCAGGTAGTTGAAGGTGCCTTGCTCTTTCACTTCGGTCGCGGCAGCGAGCACCATGCGCATGGCCGCGCGGTAGAACGAGGTGGCAAAGCTGATGCGCTTGACGCCGGCGGCTTCGAGCTCGGCGACGCTGAACGATTTGCTCGGGATGCCGACCATGAAGCTCACCGGCTTGCTGAGCGCCGCGCACACCGCGCGCACGGCATCGAGGTCAGGCAGCGCGGGCGCGAACAGCACATCGGCACCGGCTTTCTCGAAGGCCTGCAGGCGGCGGATGGTGTCGTCGAGATCGGGTCTGCCGCGCAGGTAGTTTTCGGTGCGTGCGGTCAGCGTGAAGGGGCGGCCCAGCGCACGCGCCGCTTCGACCGCGGCGGCCACACGCTCCACCGCATGGTTGAAATCGTAGGGTGCGTCTTCGGCGGGTGAGTCTTCGATCGAACCGCCCGCCAGGCCGATCGCGCCGGCCAGGCGGATGGTCTCTGCGGCCATCACCGGCTCGGGCCCGAAGCCGTTTTCCAGATCGGCGGACACCGGCACGTCGACCGCGTCGACGATCGCCCGCGCATGGGCCAGCGCTTCGTCGCGGGTGAGCTGGCCGTCCTTGCGGCCCAGCACCATCGCGGCGGCGCCGCTGGAGGTGGCGAGCGCCGCATAGCCTACACCGGCGATCAGCTTGGCCGAGCCCGGGTCCCAGGCGTTGGGCATCAGCAAGGCGCTGGCTTGCTGGTGTGCGCGGCGGAACTGGTGCGCCTTGTCGTCGACGGTCGTGCTCATGTGGACTCCGGGAGTGGCAGGTCGTAGCGGATGAAGCCGTGAAACTGTGCCACCTTGTCGTACAGCGCACGCGCCGTGGCGTTGGTTTCGTGGGTGAGCCAGTAGCAGCGCGTGGCCTTCGCCTCGCGGGCCGCTTCACCTACCGCCGCAATCAGCGCGCGGGCCACGCCCTGGCCGCGCAGCTCGGGGGCGGTGAAGAGGTCTTGCAGGTAGCACAGGCGGGGCGACCACACGCTGGTGTGGAACAGGTAATGGGTGATGCCGACCAGGCGGCCGTCGAGGTGGGCGCCGAGGCCGAACACGTCTTCGCGTTTCAACAGACGTTGCCACGCGGTCTCGTAGCCGGCCGGCGACACCTCGGTCTTGTAGAAGGTCTTGTAGCCGCGGGCCAGGGCTTCCCAGGGCAGGCGGTCGGCCGCAACGAGCGGGGCAATTTCCAGAGTCATGGTGCGCGAGGGGCGTGTGAATTGGCTCCTGATGATAGGAACCAATCCGACCCCTCAAGGAGCCAATTTGCACCGATCGCCAGAACCAATCTCCCGCGCCGGCGCGCGGCGCGGCCTTGCCTCAGAACGAAGGCACCACCACCGGCTTGGCCGCCGGCTTGGGCGGCGCGGTCGTGCGCGTGGCCTGGGGGGCCGGCTCGGCTTCGGCCTTGCGCCGCAACTCGGCCTCGCGCAGCGCCAGGTCGGCGTGGGCGCGCTCCAGGGCCTCGCGCTCCTTGCGCAGGCGCTCGGTCTCGGCCTGCTCGGTGGGGCTGGCGCAACCGGCAAAGCAGAAGTCACCGGTAAACGAGCCGTAGCTGAACGGCACCTGCCGTTTGCCGGTGAGCTTGTGGGTGTCGGCCTGCACGCCGGCCGAGACCTTCTTGACCAGGGCCTCGACCGTCAGGCCCGGCACCTTCATGTTGGCCAGCAGGTGCTTGGTGAAGGGGCTGTTGCGCTGGCCACTCGGGCCGTCGGAGGCAGTGTCGTTGGCGGCGGTGGAATACAGCACCAGCGAGCCGGTCGGTGTCTCGCTCACCGGCGCCAGGCCACGCCCGGTGGAGCGGGTGAAACCGCGGGTGAAGGGGCTGTTGCGGCACGCGTCGAGGATGATCAGGTTGAAGTCGCTGCGCGCTTCTTCGAGCGCGGTCATCACATAACGCATGCTGATGGTTTCGTCTTCGACGTCTTCTTTCTTCTCGATCGGGGCCTCGGTGGGCACGAGGTAGTTTTCGCCGTCGATCTGCAGGCCGTGACCGGCGTAGTAGAAGAGGCCGGCCGTGCCCGGGCCCAGCTTGCTGGTGAAGTCTTGCACCGTGCGCTTGAACTCGCGGCGAGTGCGAAGGTCTTTCGCGCAGATCACTTCGAACCTGAGTTCGCGCAGAGTCTTGCAGACGTCTTCGGCGTCGTTGAGTGTGTTGACCAGCACCGGCACGCCGGTATAACGCGCATTGCCGACCACCAGCGCCACACGTTTGGGCTCGGCCGGGTTCGCCGCGGTGGCCGCAACGCTTGGCATAACGGTCGAGAGGGCGCCCGCACCGAAGCACGCTGCCACAACCCACCCGGTGATAACGCTTTTGCTGATGGTCATAACGCTGCATCCCATCGCACGGATCGCTCACGTGCAGTGACGGCCGATCTGGCTCTATCACGTCCCCATGGCAAAAGATATCCCAGAAGTACCGGTGCAGCATCCACCGTATTGAGGGGAAGTTTCACACCAACGAGGCCTAAGATTTTGGGGCTTGGCGTGTGAGGCAGTTTCGCCGCGCCAGGCCAACACCTAACCTCTGACTGTCGTGGAGCACAACACTATGCAAAGAACTGAACGCTCTGGCTGGCCCCTCCTGGCGCCCAGCTTCCCGCGCGCCTGCGTGCTGCTGGCCCTGGCTGCCGTCGCCGGCGCCGCGCAGGCCCAGGAGTCCAACTTCGGGCTGACTGTGGGCACCAAGGTGTGGGTGGCCGAGTGGTCCACCTGGTTCCTCGACGAGAACACCAACAACGACGAAATCATCAACCAGAAGTCGTCGAAGGCGAAAGCCATCGTGATCCCGCAGCTGGGCGTTCGCTACGGTGACTTCATCGGCTCGGTGAGTGGTGCCATCACCTCCAAGCACGAGTTCACCCAGCCGGGCGTGACAGCCGATTTCAAGCGCCGCGAGATGGATGTCAACTTCGGCTACTCCATCACCCCGGGGCTGACCGCGTCGCTCGGCTACAAGAAGTTCGACCAGATCGCCCCCTCGGGCGAAAAGGTCTACCAGGTGTCGGGCCCGACCCTGGGCGTGAGCGCGGCTTCGGCGCTCACCAACGGGTTCTCGGTGTATGGCGCGTTGGGCATCGGTGTGTTGAAGATCGAGTCGGCGCCGGCCAACGTGTCGGCCGATTACTCGCTCAGCGAGGTGGGCCTGGGCTACAGCCTGCCGCTGGGCGGCTTCGTCAAGTCGGTGAACTTCAGTGCCGGCTACCGCACGCAGGTGATCAAGGCGCGTGGCATCACGCTGCGAGACACCACCGGCACCTTCGCCTCGGTCACGCAAGACGCGCGTGACGTGACCCAAGGCTTCACCCTGGGCGCCGTGCTTGCCTTCTGACGCGCCACTGCGCCAGCAGGTCTACCTGCGCTTGCGCGCGGCCATCGAGCAAGGCACCTTCGCGCCGGGCAGCAAGCTGCCACCGTCGCGAGAGCACGCCCAGGTGCTGGGCGTGGCGCGCAACACCGTGTTGTGGGCCCTGGAGCGGCTGCGGGCCGAGGGCTACGTGGTGGCGCGGGTCGGCGATGGCAGCTACGTCGCCCCCGACCTCGCCGCGCTGCGCGCGCCCACCCCCCGCAAGACCTCGGCGCCGCTGCAGCCCACCACCGACCTGTCGCAACGCGGGCGGCTGATCGCCGAGACCGCGCTGCGCTGGCGACCGCCCACCGCCGCGGTCAGCGCCTACCGCATCGGCACGCCGGCGGTGAATGCCTTTCCGTTCGAGCTGTGGTCGCGCCTGGAGCGTGGCCTGCCCGAGCGCGTGCGGCAAGACACCGCGCAGTACCTCTCGCCCGCCGGTCACCAGCCGCTGCGCGAGGCGATTGCGCAGTGGCTGCTGGTGTCGCGCGGCATCCGCTGCGAGGCGGGCCAGGTGCTGGTCACCTCGGGTTCGCAGCAGGCCATCGACCTGATCGCGCGGCTCTTGCTCGACCCCGGCGACGAGGTGCTGCTCGAAGACCCAGGCTACCTCGGCATACGCGCCTGTCTGGTCGGCCATGGTGTAAGCGCCTGCCCGGTGCCGGTCGACGAACACGGCCTGGCCATCGCCGAAGGCGCGATCCGCTGGCCGAATGCGCGCATGGCGGTGGTCACACCCACGCACCAGTTTCCGCTCGGCGTGCACATGGGCTTGTCACGCCGGCTGGAGCTGCTGGAGTGGGCACGCCAGCACAAGGCCTGGGTGGTCGAAGACGACTACGACGGCGAGTTCCAGTACGGCACGCACCGCATCCCGGCGCTGTGCAGCCTGCCGAACCATGGGCGTGTGCTCTACGTCGGCACCTTCTCGAAAACGCTGCACCCCGGGCTGCGCCTCGGGTTCATCGTCTTGCCCGCCTCGCTGGTGGATGCATTTGCCAGCGCCAAGAGCCTGAGCGACCGCCACAGCCCGGGTGCGGTGCAAGAGGTGCTGGCGCGTTTCATCAGCGACGGCCACCTGCTGCGCCACCTGCGGCGCATGCGCGAGCTGTACCAGGAGCGCCAGGGCGTGATGATCGACTCATTGCGCAAGGCCAGCGGGGGCGCGCTGCAGCTCGCGCCGGCAGCGCAGGGCATGCACATCGCGCACGAGATCGCGCGCGGTGACGACGCTCACCTCAGCCGCCGCGCCGGCGAGGCCGGCGTGTACCTCGCACCACTGTCGCTGTATTGCGTGCAGGCCAAGCGCCGTGGCTGGCTGTTTGGTTATGCGGGCTTCGATGACACCGCCTTGCGCCTGGCCGCCCGCAACATCGCGCCCTTGATCCGTTGACCGAGCCTCCCCATCGTGGAAGGATGCGGGCCATGACCCTTCTGGCCGAGCGAGTGTTCTCCAGCGACCCCGCCCAACAGCTGCGCCTGAAGGCCTGGTGGTTTGCCACCTGCTGTTATGGGGCGTATGCGGGCCTCGCCTTCGTGCAGGTGGCGCTGGGGCTCTCGCCACTGTGGCCCACGGTCGGCCTGTTCATGACGGTGCTGTTCACCAGCGCGGCCTTCTACGTGGCCCTGCGCAGCGGCTGGAACCTGCGCTTCAAGCACGACCCGGCGCTGGCATTCGGCCAGCTGGTGGTGGGCATGCTGTATTTCTACTGCATGTACGCGCTGGCCGGGCTGGCCTCGGGGGCGGTGATCATCATCACCGCCAGCCACATCGCGTATTCGATGTTCGGCATGAGCGTGGCGCAGGTGCGCCGGCTGGTGCTGATCTCGCTCTTCGCGCTAGGCGTGACGATTCTGTTGTGCAGCTGGCTGGCGCCGGAGCGCTTTCCGTGGCGAGTGCAGATCGTCACCTACCTTTACGCCTGCATCGTGGTGCCGCTGATTGCTCGCCTGGCCACTCAGGTGACCTCGTTGCACGAGCGGCTGCGTGCGCAGCGCAGCGAGCTGAAGGTGGCGCTGGCCCGCGTGCAGGAGCTCGCCATCTGGGACGACCTGACCCAGGTGCACAACCGCCGCCACCTGATGGAGCAGATGCAGGCCGAGTTCCGCAAACTCGCGCGCAAGCCGTCGCCGCTTTGCGTGGCCCTGCTCGACATCGACTTCTTCAAGAGCGTGAACGACCGTTACGGTCACGCAGCGGGCGACGAGGTGCTGCGCCGCTTTGCTGCCTCGGCCAAGGCCATCGTGCGCAACACCGATCTGCTCGGGCGCTGGGGCGGCGAGGAGTTCATGGTGATGTTCCCCGACACGCCGACCCCGCAGGCCGAGGTGGCCTTGCAGCGCCTGCGTGGCCACCTGTCACGCCTGGAGCTGAGCGACATCGCCACCGATTTGAAGCTCACCTTCTCGGCCGGGCTGGTGCAGGTGGTGCCCGAAGACACGCTGGAAGCCGCCATCGAGCGTGCCGATCAGGCCATGTACCGCGCCAAGACCGGCGGGCGCAACCGCACCGTGGTCGAGTGATCAGTGCAAGGTCACGTTGGCGCCGGGCACCCCTTTGGGCCCAGGCGCCGCGTGGCGCGAAGCCCAGCCGGTCGCCCAGTGCACAAATTCGTTCGACGGCATCGGCTTGCCCATGTGAAAGCCCTGTGCTTCGTCGCATGAGAGGTCGCGCAGCAGGTTCCAGACCTGCGCGTTTTCAACGCCCTCGGCCACCACCGTCAGGCCCAGGCCGTGGGCGAGGTCGATGGTCGAGCGCACGATGCGCGCGTCGTTGACGTCTTTTTCCATGCTGAGCACGAAGCTCTTGTCGATCTTCAGCTCATCGACCGGCAACTTCTTCAGGTACGCCAGCGACGAGTAGCCGGTGCCGAAGTCGTCGATCGACAGCTTGAAGCCCAGGCCGCTCAGACGCTCGAGCGTGTTCATCGCACGCTGCGGGTCGTCCATGATCGCGCTCTCGGTGATCTCCAGGCAGAAGGCCTCGGCCGGCACGATGTGCTTGACCAGCAAGGCCTCGAACTTCTGCGGCAGTTCCACGTCGAGCAGGTCGCGGGTCGAGAGGTTGATCGAGATGACGATGCGCATGCCGCCTTCGTTCAGCACCCGCCACATGCGCGCCGACTCTTCGAACACCCACATGGTCAGCACCCGGATGAAACCGGTCTGCTCCGCAAACGGGATGAAGCTCATCGGCGGCACCAGGCCACGCGTCGGGTGCTGCCAGCGCAGCAGCGCCTCGGCGCCGACCACGCGGCCGGTGTCGAGCGCGAGCTTGGGCTGCAGGTACAGGCGCAACTCGTGATGGCCGACGGCGTGGCGCAGCTCGCTCAAGAGCGACAGCGTCTGGGTGCTGGCCGCATCGATCGCCGGGTCGTAGAGCACCGGGCCTTCGCTGCGGCGCTTGGCGTTGTACATCGCCACTTCGGCGCGGCTGAGCAAGGTGTCGGCATCGGCCGCGTGGTGTGGCCACACCGCCATGCCGAAGCTCGCGCTCATGTCGACGTTGTGGTCTTCGAGCACCATCACGTCGCCAAAGGCCTGGTGCAGGCGCTGCGCGACGGCGGTGGTGTGGGCGAGGTCGCTCGCGGGTTCGAGGTCGGCCAGCAGCACCGCGAACTCGTCGCCACCCAGGCGGGCCACGAGGTCGCCGTTGCGCACGGCTTGTTGCGACAGCCGCTCGGCCACGCCCTTCAACATGAGGTCACCGAAGCGGTAGCCGAGCACGTCGTTCACGTGCTTGAAGCGGTCGAGGTCGAGCATGACCACGGCGACCGAGCGGTTGTCGGCCTTGCCCAGCGCCATGGCCTCGATCACGGCGTTGCGAAACTGCAGGCGGTTGGCCAGGCCGGTGAGGCCGTCCCAGTACGCCAGCTTGAGGATCTCTTCTTGCTGGCCGGCCACGCTGACGCGCATGCGCTCGAAGGCATGGGCCAGGTCGCCGATCTCGTCGTGGCGGCGCTGGCCGCCGAGCGGCGTGACGTAGTCGCCGGCGCCCAGGCGCTCGGCAGCCACGGCGAGGCGGCGCAAGGGGGTCGTGACGTGGCGCGCGGTGAGCACGCTGCCCGCACCGAACACCACCACGCTGAGCACGGTGAGCACGGCCAGGCCGAGCTGCAGCCGCTGATAGGGCGCCACGGCTTCGTCGACCGAACGCATCAGCACGGCCGAGACGGCGGCGCCACCGGGCTCGGTGAGGGCGACGGCGCGGGCGCTGTACTCGCCGTCGGGCAGGGTCAGGCTCATCGCCGGGTCGCCAGGCAGGAAGATGTTCTGCCGCTCGAGCGCTTTGCGGGCCGCCTTGGGCAGCGTGGAGACGGTGGTCTGCCACGGCGATTGCGCGTCGCGCTGCACTTCCAGGCTGACGTGCAGCGACGAGAGGCTGCGCATCTCGTCGACCAGGCGCTGGTCGACCGGGAAGCCCATCAACACCCAGCCCACCAGCACCGGTGCACGCAGCGGCACCATCACGAACTGGAAGGGTCGGTTGTCGATCACCACCACGTCGCTGGCGCGCTTGGTGCTGCCGCCGTTGGCGGCCAGGCGCGCGAGCATCGGCTGCAGTGCAGCCACGTCGGGCTGGGCCGCGGCGCGCAGGCGGAAGCTGGTGTCGAGCAGGGCCGACACGCTGGCGCCGATGCGCTCGCCGTGGTTGGCCAGCACCGAGCTGATGGTGGCAGCGTCGTCGCTGCCCACCGCCGAGCGGAAGCCGTAGTCGGAAGCCAGCAGCGTGGCGCCTTCGGTGAGCTTGTTGGCGTTTTGATCCAGCACGCGCTTGAGCAGGCGTTCGCCGACCTCCAGGTCCTGGCCGATCACGGTGCGGGCGTTGCCGTCGATGGTGGCGCGAATGGCAACAAAGCTCAGGCCTTGCACCAGCAGCAAGAGGCCAAGAAACAGCAGCACGATGCGCGCGCTCAGGGACTTGCGCATCCACACACGGAAGTGGGGCGGCAGCAGCTTCTTCACAGCGCGCTCGCCGGCAACTTGATCTGCGCCTGGGCGCCATCGCCCGCCACGCTCAGGGCCACCGGCGCAGGCTCCTTGCCCGCCGGCACGCCGGCGTGCCAGGCGCGCAGGCGGTAGCTGCCGGCGGCCACGCCGTCGAGGCGCACCACGCCCGTGGCGCTGGTGCGCGCGTGGTGCGGGGTGTCGACCACCACCACCCAGGCCGCCATGCGGTCGTGGATGTTGCAGCCGAGCACGGCCGCGCCGGGCTTGTCGAACACGATGGGCGCGCTGGGCACGCCGGTGTAGAGCTTCAACTCGAAGGTCTTGATCGGCGAGAACGAATACACGTGGTGACGCACGGTGTCGAAGTTCGGGAAGTTGACCGCCGTGCCCACCGTCACCACCGTGAGCCGGGGCTCGAACTGGCGCTTGGCCTGGGACACGTCGACCTGCAGCATCGGCTTGACGGGCAGCTTCCCGCTCGCCGGCTCCAGCATCACCACCGCATCGGCCAGCGGCTGGCCGGCGTCATCGGTCACGGTCACGCTCACCACAGCAGCCTGTGCCAACGAGGTGGTGGCACAGATCACAACGGGAACAACACGGCGGAGGAGCGAAAACATGGTCGGTGGCGGCACAGGCTGGCCCGGCCGGGAGGGCGGGCGCTGCGTGTTGTATCGGCCTGTGACGGGCCCAACTTGAGCTGGCCGCCGCGGGGCGTGCAGCAATTCACACGGGGCGCCAGGGCCCCGTGGCTTCAGGCCGGCGTCAGGGCCTCGGCGCTTGCGATCACCCCGCCCCCCAGGCAGACCTCGCCGTCATAGACCACGGCCGATTGCCCCGGGGTGACCGCCCACTGCGGCTGCACAAACTGCAGGCTGAAACCGCCGCTCGTGGGGGTGATGTCGCAGGCAGCGTCGCTCTGCCGATAGCGGGTTTTGGCGGCGGCAGCGCGCGCGGCGGGTGCGCTGCCGGCAACCCAGCTGGTGTCGTCGGCCGTGAGGGTGCGCGACAGCAGCCAGGGGTGCTCGTGGCCTTGCACGATGTAGAGCGTGTTGCTGGCCATGTCCTTGCGGGCCACGAACCAGGGTTCATGCTCGCTGCCGCCCTTGGCGCTCTTGCTCTCTTTGACACCGCCAATGCCGATGCCCTTGCGCTGGCCGAGTGTGTAGAAGGAGAGGCCGACGTGCTCGCCCACCTTGCGGCCGCGGTCGTCCTTGATCGGGCCGGGGGTGTTGGCGAGGTAGCGGTTGAGGAACTCGCGGAACGGGCGTTCGCCGATGAAGCAGATGCCGGTCGAGTCCTTCTTCTTCGCATTGGGAAGGCCGATCTCGGCGGCGATGCGGCGCACCTCGGTCTTGGGCAGCTCGCCGACGGGGAAGAGCGTCTTGCTCAGCTGGGCCTCGGTGAGGCGGTGCAAGAAGTAGCTCTGGTCTTTCAAAGGGTCGAGCCCCTTGAGCAACTGATGTTCACCGTTGCGCTCACGCACCCTTGCGTAGTGCCCGGTGGCGATCTTCTCGGCGCCGAGCCGCATCGCGTGGTCGAGGAAGGCCTTGAACTTGATCTCGGCGTTGCACAGCACGTCGGGGTTGGGCGTGCGGCCGGCCTGGTACTCGCGCAGGAACTCGGCGAACACCCGGTCCTTGTAGTCGGCCGCGAAGTTGACGTGCTCGATCTCGATGCCCAACACGTCGGCCACCGCAGCGGCGTCGACGAAGTCGATGTTCGACGAGCAGTACTCGCTGTCGTCATCGTCTTCCCAGTTTTTCATGAAGATGCCGACCACCTCGTGGCCTTGCTGCTTGAGCAGGTACGCACTGACGGCCGAATCGACGCCGCCCGACAGGCCGACGACGACACGCTGGGGTTTCATGGGGCGTGATTTTAGGTGGCCGTGTCATGTGGGTGACTTGCAAGGTCTTGGGCGCTGGCTAATCTGGCCGCGCTGGCCTTCTCAGGCTGGCACACGTCTTCAGGGCGGGGCGAAATTCCCCACCGGCGGTATGCCACTCAGGTGGTGAGCCCGCGAGCGCCTCTCGCCTCGAAGGGAGAGGGTCAGCAGATCTGGTGCGATGCCAGGGCCGACGGTCACAGTCCGGATGCAAGAAGATGTGCTGATGCAAGAGCGAGTGGCTCGGTCCCCCGGCGTGGGCGGTCGTGCGCTGGTTCGTGCGTCTGCGCGCCCTGAAATGTTTTTCGCCCAACTTCGCGAGGAGCGTTTCAATGTCTCAACAACAACCCACCTTCAATGCCTTCCCCTCTCGCCTGCGGGCCGCGCTGCGTGCGCTGCATGCCGGGCGGCCCATCCTCCTGTTCGACGACGACGAGCGGGAGAACGAAGCCGATCTGATCGTCGCCGCCGAGCGCATCACTGCCGAGACCATGGCGCTCTTGATCCGCGAGGGCAGCGGCATCGTCTGCCTGTGCCTGCCCGACGACACCTTGAAGCGGCTGCGACTACCGCCGATGGTGTCGCGCAACGAGAGCCGCTACGGCACGGCCTTCACCGTGTCGATCGAGGCGCGCCACGGCGTGGCCACCGGCGTCAGTGCGGCCGACCGCGTGACCACCATCCGTGCGGCGATTGCCGACGACGCGCACCCCGACGACCTGGTGAGCCCCGGCCACGTGTTCCCGCTGCGCGCGCAGCCGGGTGGTGTGCTGGAGCGCGATGGCCACACCGAAGGTTCGGTCGACCTGATGGTGCTTGCCGGCCTGCAACCGGCGGCCGTGCTGTGTGAGCTGATGAACCCCGACGGCAGCATGGCCCGCGGTGAGCAGGTCGACGCCTTCGCGCTGGCCCACGGCCTGCCCACGCTCACCATCGCCGAGATCGTGCACTGGCGGCGTTCGCAGGAGCTGGCCACCGCAGGCTGAGCGCGGCTCAGGCGGCGGCGCGCAGCTCGATGTTGCGCGCCGTGCCGAGCAGCGTGGCGCACAAGGTCTCCTGGCCTTCGTGCACCGCGTACACATCGGCCGCACACACGGTGAGCAGGCGCGAGGCACTCACCACCCGCCCGCGCGCCACCAGGTGGCTGCCGAGCGCGGGGGCGATGAGCTTCAGCGACGCATCGATGGTCGCGTTGATGAAGCCCGGCGGCAACACCGTGCCGGCGGCCGCCACCGCGGCGAAGTCGGCCACGGCGAACACAGCGGTGGCCTGCAGCTGGCCGGGGCGAAAGCACCAGGCCTCTTGCACCGGGATCTGCAGCTCCACGTCGCCCGGCTCGACCCGGTTGAACTGAAGCTTCAGCGTTTGCGCCATCGGCATGGCGAGCACGGCGCGGCGCACCTGATCGGGTTGCGAGGGGGTCATCGTCTGGCCTTTCGAGGGGTGGGCCAAGCGGGCTTGGCGGGTGGGCGTTGTTCGGCTTCGCGCTGGCGCTTTTCGAGCCAGGCGATGTGCGACACCAGCTTCTTGCGCAAGGCGCGCTGCGTGGCGATCTGCGTGTCGACTTCCTGGATGCGGTCTTGCATGTGCTCGACCATCTGCGTGAACGTGAGCGTGCCTTGGCGATAGCGCGGCAAGGTGTCGGCCAGGTCCTTGAGCGAGAAGCCGAGGTCACGCCCCATCGCGATGAAGATCACCTCGCGCACCGTGTGCTCGCTGAACTCGCGGTAGCCCGAGGTTTTGCGCTCGGCGCGGATCAGCCCCTGCTCTTCATACCGCCGCAGCCGGTGGGCCGACACGCCGGTGCGCTGCGCGAGTTCAGACACTTTCATGCGGGCCAGATTAGCAAGCCTCGCACAGTGCGAAGGTCACCGCCGGGACAACATTCAGCGCTTGATTTCGGGCGTGTAGAGCGTGGCGTCGGTCGTCACCAGCGACAGCGGGTGACGCTTGCCAACCAGGTAGTCCTCGATGCAGGTCAGCACGAGGCCGCTGCGGTGGCGCTCGCGGCTGGCGCGCAGCTCATCGAGCGTCACCCACAGCGTGCGCACGATGCCCTCGTCGAGCGCAAGCGTCGGGTCGGGCTCGCCCACGCTGCCGCCGTACGCAATGCGCAGGTAGGTCACGTCTTCACCGGTGGCCGGCCGCTGGAAGCGCGACAGGTAGACACCGACCACGCACGAGGGCGTGAAATGGCAGGCGGTCTCTTCCAGCACCTCGCGCAACACACCCTCCTCGGGCGATTCGCCCGGCTCCAGGTGGCCCGCCGGGTTGTTGAGCTTCAGGCCCTCGGCGGTGTCTTCTTCCACCAGCAGGAAGCGGCTCTCTCCATCGATCACCCGCTCGATGATGGCGGCGACCGTGACACTGGGTTTCCAACGCTCTGACATGGCGCGATGGTAGGTGTCGCTGGCATGAGACGTTCTACGGTGGGATGCCCCTGACAATGCGTTACGCTCGCGTGTTTTGTAAGTTCGGCGCAAGTAACTGTCGCGTCGGCGACTGAGGAGTCAGATCCATGTTGATTGGGGTACCGCTCGAGACGGTGGCCGGCGAGACGCGCGTTGCGGTCACGCCTGAAACAGCCAAGAAGCTGAAGGCCCAGGGCCACACGCTGCGCATCCAGTCGGGGGCCGGCGTTGCCGCCAGCGTCACCGACGAGGCCTACAAGGCTGCAGGCGCTGAGATCACCGACCAGGCGGGCGCCTTTGGCGCCGAGCTGGTGCTCAAGGTGCGCGCACCGCTCGATTCCGAGCTGAGCCTGATGAGCAGCGGCGCCGCCCTGGTGGGCATGCTCAACCCCTTTGATCGAGACAACCTCGTGCGCATGGCCGGTGCCGGCATCACGAGCTTCGCGCTCGAAGCCGCCCCGCGCACCACGCGCGCCCAGAGCATGGACGTGCTCTCGTCGCAGGCCAACATCGCCGGCTACAAGGCGGTGATCATCGCCGCCGACAGGTACCAGCGCTTTTTCCCGATGCTGATGACAGCCGCCGGCACGGTGAAAGCCGCACGCGTCGTGATCCTCGGCGTGGGCGTGGCCGGCCTGCAGGCGATTGCCACCGCCAAGCGCCTGGGCGCCGTCATCGAAGCGAGCGACGTGCGGCCTTCGGTGAAGGAGCAGGTCGAGTCGCTCGGTGCCAAGTTCATCGACGTGTCATACGACACGCCGGAAGAAAAGGAAGCCGCCGAAGGCGTGGGCGGTTACGCCAAACCGATGCCGCAAAGCTGGCTCGACCGCCAGAAGGTCGAAGTGGCCAAGCGCGTGGCTGCGGCCGACATCGTGATCACCACCGCGCTGATCCCCGGCCGCGCCGCGCCGGTGCTGGTGACCGAAGAGATGGTCAAGGCCATGAAGCCGGGCTCGGTGATCGTCGACCTGGCGGCCGCGCAAGGCGGCAACTGCCCACTGACCGAAGCCAACAAGACGGTGGTCAAGCATGGCGTGACCCTGGTCGGTGAAACCAACCTGCCCGCCCTGGTGGCCGCCGACGCAAGCGCGCTCTACGCGCGCAACGTGCTCGACTTCCTGAAGCTCGTGTTCACCAAGGAAGGCACCTTCAACGTGCCGATGGACGACGACATCGTCGCCGCCTGCCTGATGACACAAGGTGGCGAGGTCAAGCGCAAATGAACAATCGAGTGATGCTGCGGGCGAAACTGCACCGCGCCACGGTCACCGAAGCCGACCTGCACTACGAGGGCTCGTGCGGCATCGACGAAGACCTGATGGTCGCCGCCAACATGGTGGAGTTCGAGCGCATCGAGCTCTACAACATCAACAACGGCGAGCGTTTCTCCACCTACATCATCAAGGCCGCCAAGGGCTCGGGCACGATCTCGCTCAACGGCGCAGCGGCCCGGCGTGCGCAAGTGGGCGACCTGCTCATCATCTGCACCTACGCGACGATGAGCGAGCCCAACGCGCTGACCTACAAGCCCACCGTGGTGCTGCTCGACGAGCAAAACCGCGTCAAAGAAATTCGCAAGTTCTGACCCCCACATCGCATCACCCACAGGAGAACGTCGGATGGACATCATCTCGCCGACCATAACCAACCTCATCATCTTCGTGCTCGCCATCTACGTGGGCTACCACGTGGTCTGGACGGTGACCCCCGCGCTGCACACGCCGCTGATGGCGGTGACCAACGCCATCTCGGCCATCGTGATCGTGGGCGCCATGCTGGCTGCAGCCATGACCGAAACGCCGCTCGGCAAGACCATGGGCGTGCTCGCCGTGGCACTCGCCGCAGTGAACGTGTTCGGTGGCTTCCTCGTCACCCGGCGCATGCTCGAGATGTTCAAGAAGAAAGAGAAGAAGCTCGCCGTGAAGGAGGAGCCGAAATGAGCATGGACGTCGTCACGCTGCTGTACCTGGTTGCCAGCGTCTGCTTCATCCAGGCCTTGAAGGG
>NZ_JADMJX010000056.1 GCF_018780185.1 Rhizobacter sp. | reverse complement strand
CGCTCGCCACCACCGCGAAGCCGCGCCCTTGTTCACCGGCGCGCGCCGCTTCCACCGCGGCATTGAGCGCGAGGATGTTGGTCTGGAAGGCGATGCCATCGATCACGCCGATGATGTCGGCGATCTCTTTCGAGCTGGCGTTGATGCCTTTCATCGTGCCGACCACCTGGGCCACCACCTCGCCGCCGCGTGAGGCCACGGCCGAGGCCGCCTGGGCCAGCTCGTTGGCCTGGCGCGAGTTCTCGGCGTTCTGGCGCACGGTGCTGCTCAGCTGCTCCATCGAGGCCGCGGTTTCTTCGAGTGAAGAGGCCTGCTCTTCGGTGCGCGAACTCAGGTCGCGGTTGCCGTGGGCGATCTTGTTGCCGGCGCCGGCCACGCTGTTCGCGTTGTCACGCACGGCCGAGACGGTCTTGGCCAGGCTCGCCTGCATGTCGCGCAGCGCCGCCTGCAAAGAGGCCAGCGGCCCGTTGTCCACCGCAATGCGGTTGGCCAGGTCACCCCGCGCGATGCTGCCGGCCACTTCGGTGGCACGCGCCAACGGCCCGGTCAGGATGCCGACGATCCAGCGCGCCAGCAGCACCACCACGGCCAGGGCCAGCACCCCAATGCCGATCACCACCCAGCCCACTTGCGCAGCGGTCTCGGCCAGCCGGTTGCTGTTGGCATCGGCCGCGCGGGTCTGCAGGTCAACCTGCTGGTTGAAGGCTTTCACGAGCGAAGAACCCAGCGGCGTCATGGCCTCGGCGCGCAAGGCCTTGGCTTCGTCGGCCTTGCCGGCCAGGCGCAGCTCGAACCATTTGGGTCGCACCTCCTTGTAGCGCTGGAAGGCTTCTCGCGTCTTGGCCAGCGCGGCCACCTCTTCCTCGTTGATGCCCGACTCGGCATAGGTCTTGAGGGCGGCTTCGACCTTCTCGTACAGCTTGCTTTCGTTGGCGGCGAGTTTGCGCGAGCCTTCATCGTCGGCGAGCATGGCTTGCGGGGTGGCATAGCGCAGCTCCCACAAGGCGCTGTTGGCTTCAGCCAGCGCGCCGGTAGCCTGGGTGCTGGCATACAAGGAACGGTAGTCGCCGCGGCTCTTCCAGGTGAACCAGGTGGCCGTGCCGCTCGCCAGGGCCACGAGGCCCACGATCAGACCGAAGACCACCAGCAAGCGGGTGTTGAGTGACTGTTTCATGCGGCACATTCCCTTTGATATGCAAAACCGTCACCCCGGGCGGGGTGACAGCGAACTGCGGTGCCTGCCTGTTGTTGTGGGCCGCCGCGTTCCTGCATATCGGTGTGTCGCCTAGGCGACTTGAGCCGACTTCAGCGGTGTTTGAACGCCGCCTTACGTTTGCTCACAAATGCGTCCATGCCTTCCTTCTGGTCGTCGGTGGCAAACAGCGAGTGGAACAGGCGCCGCTCGAACAGCACACCCTCGGCAAGCGGGGACTCGTAGGCGCGGTTCACGCTCTCCTTGGCCATCATCACGCTCGGGCCGCTGAAGTCGCAGATGGTCTGCGCCGCGGTCAACACCACGTCGAGCAACTCGGCGGCCGGCACCACGCGCGACACCAGGCCAGCGCGTTCGGCCTCGGCGGCGTCCATCATGCGGCCGGTGAGCACCATGTCCATCGCCTTGGCCTTGCTCACAGCACGCGGCAGGCGCTGCGTGCCACCCGCGCCGGGGATGATGCCCAGCTTGATCTCGGGCTGGCCGAAGCGTGCGGTGTCGGCGGCGATCGCGAAGTCGCACATCATCGCCAGCTCGCAGCCGCCACCGAGCGCAAAGCCGGCCACCGCAGCGATCACCGGCTTGCGGATGGAGCAGATGGTTTCCCAGTTGCGCGTGATGTAGTCGGACTTGTAGACATCCATGTACCCCCAGCCCGCCATTGCGGTGATGTCGGCACCCGCAGCAAAGGCTTTTTCGCTGCCGGTGATGACGATGCAGCCCACGTTGTCGTCGGCGTCATAGGCTTTCAAGGCCGCGCCCAACTCGTCCATCAGGGTGTCGTTCAGCGCGTTGAGCTGCTTGGGGCGGTGCAGTGTGATCAGGCCGGTCTTGCGCGGGCCCGAGCCGCGCAGCTCGGTGAGGATGCATTCGTAGGTCGTCATCGTGGGTTCCTGGTGGGCGTTTTTGTGGGGTCAGTGGTTTTTTGATCCGGGGCAGCCAACTCGGGGCGGCTGTCCAGCATCAGGTCGAGGTGCGCCTCGGGGTCGGGGCGGATGCGAAAGCGTACAGGCAGGTGGCGCAACTGCGGCGCGATCCAGATGTCGACCACCATGTCGCCACCCGCGCGCGGCTCGCGGCGCGGCTTCAAGTGGAAGGCCTGCACCTCGCCGAAGGGTGTGTAGAGCGTTTCTTCTTCCACCACGTCGTAGACCCAGATCGACACCCGGCGGGGCATGGCCAGCGGGATCTCGACCACCTCGCCCACTCGCAGGCGGCCGGGTTGCGAGTCGAACAACCAGGCCAGCTGAACGAACTGGCTCACCGTGTCTTGCACCCCCGGCCAGCGCGGGATGACCTGCCCATTCGCCAGCCACACCTGTTCGCCCTCGAAGCGCACGCTGCTGCGCTGCGCATCGGTGAATGCGACCTGGGTCTCCTGGTCGTAGCGGCGCGGTGCCAGGCCGTCGGCGGTGATGTCGCCATCGCTGCTCATGCGGCGCGAGGCGACCAGGCCGACCGACACGTCGAGGTGGACCTGGTAGCGGCTGCCGGCGCGCACCCACTCGACCTGCGCGTCGCCGTGCACTTCACCGCGGTAGTTGCCGGTGAGCACGTAGCGCATGCGGGTGGAGACGGGCCACTCGAAAGGCGGCGCCACCTCTGAGGCTGCGGTGTCGGGTGGCGCTGCAGCCAAGACCGCAGGCCCTGCAGGCTCGGGGGGCAAGGTGACTACTTCAGCAGGGGCCTGCTCCGTGGCCACAGGCGTCGACGCCGCCGGCGTCACCCGCTTCACCGCAGACCGGCGCTTCACCGGCGCCGGCGCCAGACGCACCGGGGGCGCGGCCAAGGCCATCTCGCGCACGTAGACCACCTCCATGCGCGCCGGCATGGCCTGCGCCTCGGCCAGACTTCTGGCGTGCCGTGCCAGGCCATCGGCCACGCCGAAGTGAACCCCCATCACCGAAAGTACCAGGCCCACGCCCGCGAGAACGCGACGCGGGCTTGCCGGCTTCAGCTGGGCAGCCATGCCCGGCGCAGCGCCAAGGCGGCCTGGGGCGTCTTGTCGGCCGGCGCCAGCGCAAGCGACACGGCGCCGCTGGTGGGCTCGGGCGGCAACTCGATCGCGAGCGTGTGCACACGCTGGTCGCGCGACAGCAGCAATTGCGCCGGCCGCTTGGCCGTCATCAAACGGGTGAGGTCGTCGAGCCGGCGCATGCGCCAGCCGTCGACCGCGATCAGCTCGTCACCGGCCGACACACCGGCGGCTTCAGCCGCACCACCCCGCAACACGTTGCTGACCTTGATGCCGGTGAGCGCACTCTCCGAGACCCGCAGGCCCAGGCGCTGCGCCACGCTGGGAGGCTGCTGGCTCCAGGCCACACCGGCCTTGGCGAGCAGGTTGGGCCAGGGCAGGTCGTCGGTGCCGTGCACCCAGGCCTTGAGTTCTTTCGCGTACGAGCGGCCACCCACCTGGGCCAGCGCGGCGGCGATGTCGGCCTCGCTGATCGGGCCGCCCTCGCTGCGCTCCCACAGCAGGCGCATCACGTCGTCGAGCGAGCCCTGGCCTTCTTGGCGCAAGCTGAGGTCGAGCGCCAGCGCCACCAGCGAACCCTTGGTGTAGTAGCTGATGGTCGAGTTGGGTGTGTTCTCGTCACCGCGGTAGTACTTGACCCAGGCATCGAAGCTCGCCTGCGCCACGCTTTGCACCTTGCGGCCCGGCAGACCCAGCACGCCAGTGAGCGTCTTGGCCAACAGCTTCAGGTAGCGCGCTTCGTCGATCAGGCCGGCCCGGAACAGCAGCAGGTCGTCGTAGTAGGAGGTGAAGCCTTCGAAGAACCACAGCAGCTGGGTGTAGTTCTCGCAGCCGTAGTCATAGCGTGTGAACTCGGCCGGGCGCAAGCGCTTCACGTTCCAGGTGTGGAAGTACTCGTGGCTGATCAGGCCGAGCAAGGTCACGTAGCCGTCGCTCAGGTCTTTCGCGTCGGTCTTGCCGCGTTGCGGCAGGTCTCGCCGCGAAGCGATGAGGGCCGTGCTCGCACGGTGCTCGAGGCCGCCATAGCCGTCGTCCACCGCGTTGAGCATGAAGACGTAGCGCTTGAAGAAGGTCTTTTTCTTGCCGTGCCAGAAGTCGATCTCGGCTTCGCAGATGCGGCGGGCATCGGCCAGCAGGCGCTCACCGTCGAAATCGGGCAAGGCACCGGCCACCACGAACTCGTGCGGCACACCACCGGCCTTGAACTCGCCTCGCCAGAAGCTGCCGAGCTCCACCGGGTGGTCGACCAGCTCGTCGTAGTCGGCCGCCTCGTAGGTCTGGCCTTTGATCAAGGGCAAGGCAGTCGCGACCTGCCAGCCCTTGGGCAGACCCCGCAGCTCCACACGCTGCGGCTCAGCCTCGCGGCCATGCACGCGCAGGAACACGCTGGTGCCGTTGAAGAAAGCACGATGGGCGTCGAGAAAGGCCGTGCGCACCGAGTTGTCGAACGCGTAGACGAGGTAGCTGAGCGTCAGCGCGCCCCTTCCTTTGCAGGCGGCGACCCAGGTGGCCTTGTCGAGCTGGGTCAACGCCACCTCGTCCGACCCTTGCTTCGCTTGCAAGCCCGACAGGTGACGCGCGAATTCGCGCACCAAGTAGCTGCCGGGAATCCACACCGGCAGGCTCACGCGCTGCTCGGGCGCGGGCTGGGGAATGTTCAGCGTGACGCGAAAGAGGTGGGCGTGCGCGTCGGCAATCTCAAGCCGGTAAGAAATCATCAAGCGGCTTCAGTTGGAGCCCGGCTTGGCCGCCGCCGCGCTGGCCACCAGCTGCTTTTCGATCTGCTCGGCGTTGATGGCACCCGGCACCCGCGTGCCGTCGACGAAGATGATGGCCGGCGTGCCGTTGATGCGGTACTTGCTGGCGAAGGCCAGGTTGCGCTCGATCGGGGTGCTGCAGGCGCCCATGTTTTTCACCGGGGTCTTGTTCTCCAGCATCCAGGCGAGCCAGACCTTTGCCTGGTCTTTGGCGCACCAGATGTTTTCTGACTTCTGCGGCGAGTCGCCACCGAGCACCGGCAGCAAGAAGGTGTAGACGGTGACGTTCTTGACCTTTTGCAGGTCGGCTTCGAACTTCTTGCAGTAGCCGCAGTTGGGGTCGGCGAAGACGGCCATCTTGCGGGCGCCGGTGCCGTTTTTCCAGACGATGGCGTCTTTCAGTGGCAGCTGGGCGAAGTCGATCGCGTTGAGCTTGTTGAGCCGCGCTTCGGTGAGGTTGGTGCGGGTGCGGGTGTCGATCAGGCTGCCCTGGATCAGGTGGTTGCCGTTTTCGTCGGTGTAGAGCAGCTCGCCGCCGATGCGCACTTCGTAGATGCCGGGGATCGGCGTCTTGCTGACGTCGTCGATCGGCGGGAGGGTCGGCAGCCGCTCGGGCAGGTTCTTGCGGATGGCGGCTTCATCGGCCATGGCGGCAGGCGCCAACAAGAGGCCGACGGCCAGGGCCAGCAGCGTGCGGGAGGGCGAGGTGAACAACAACATGGGGAGCTTTCAAGAACCCAAGGCGCGTGAGGTGAGCCAGCGCTTGAGTGGGGGGAGGTGGTTGACGAGAGTCATGCCGCGGTTGCGGAGTTCCCGCAGCGCGGGTTGTTCGTGAGAAAACAGTCGCAGAAGCCCATCGGTCAGCTGGCCCATGGCAACGGTGGGGGCCTGGCGCTGCCGCTCGTAGCGGCGCAGCAGGCGTGCATCTCCCAGGGGTCGCCAGGGTTCGCGTTGTGAAATCACCTGGCTCAGGGCGGCCACGTCGGCCAGGCCCAGATTCAAACCCTGGCCGGCCAGCGGGTGCACCACGTGGGCGGCGTCGCCCAGCAGCACCCAGCCCTCGCCACACCAGGCGTGCGCACGGGCCAGCATCAGCGGCCAGGCGGCACGCTCGCCAGCCAGGCGCAGCTCGCCGCACACGCCGCCGGTGGCCTGCTGCAGCGCCTGCTCGAAGGCATTGGCATCGAGCGCCATCAGCTCTTGCGAGCGGGCTTCGGGCAATGACCACACCAGCGCATACGAATGTTCGGGCTGCGGCGAATCGAAGGGCAGCAAGGCCAGCACATCGGGCTGGCGGAACCACTGGCGTGCGGTGTTGCGGTGCGGCTGCTCGGCGACCAGGCGGGCCGCGATGGCGCGGTGGCCGTAGTCCTGCTTGTCCCACACCACGCCCAGGGCTTCACGGCTGGCCGAGGCCTTGCCTTCGCACAAGGCGGTGAGCGTGGCCTCGACCGGGCTGGTGGTGAGGGTGATGTGCGGCGCAAAACGCACCGCCGAGGCAAGCGACTGCTCCAGCACCGCCGCATCGGTGATCCACGCCAGCTCGCTGAAACGCGCCTGCCAGGCCGAAAACTCCAGCAGGCCGCCCTCTCTGTCGTTGTCTCTGTCGCCCTCGATGTGCATGTCGTAGACGGCGGTGGCGGCGTGCGGCGGCAACGCGTCCCACACCTTCAGGCCGCGCAGCAGCTCGACCGAGGCGGCATTGAGCGCATAGGCGCGCACGTCCGAGGGGCCGCCGGGCCGTCCCAAGGCCCCTCGCGCCCCCTCGGGGGGCAGCTCACGCAGTGAGCGTGGGGGCACAACGTCTTCACGCGGGCTGCTGGTGGCGTCAGACACCAAGGCCACCTGCAGGCCCTGGCGCGCAAGCGACAAGGCCAGGCTCTGGCCGACGATCCCGGCCCCTTGCACGCAGACATCGAAGCGTTTCATAGCGTTTCATTGTAGAGACGGCAACATGTCAGCAGGCAGAGGGCAGAATCAGTGGCTTCCCTCACATCTCAATGGCCCTCACGAGGGGCCACGACCGCATGAAATCTCCCTGGATGCGCAAACTGCTGATCGGTGCAGGCGTGTTCGTGCTGCTGATCGCAGCCGTGCTCACCTACCTGGTGGCCACCTTCGACCCCAATGCCTACAAGGGCCTGGCGGTCGACTGGATGAAGACGAACCGCAACCGCACGCTGGTCATCAACGGGCCGATCAAGCTGTCGGTGTTCCCGCGGCTGGCGGTGCAGGTGTCGGGGGTCACGCTGAGTGAAAAAGGCCGCGCCGACGAGTTCCTCGCCCTCGACGAAGCCGCGTTGTCGGTCGACGTGCTGCCGCTGCTGCGCCAGCAGGTGGTGGTCGACCGCATCAGTGCACGTGGCCTGCGCGTGAACTACCAGCGCGGCGACAAAGGTGCGTCGAACATCGACGACCTGCTGGCGAGCAAGCCTGACACGCAGGCGAAGCCGACCAGCGGCCCGGCCTTGCGCTTCGACGTGAGCAGCATCCAACTCGACGACCTGAAGCTCAGGCTGCGCGACGACCAGGCCAAGCTGGCCGGCGAGGTGACGCTGCTGTCGCTGAGCACCGGGCGGCTGGCCGACCAGGTCGAGTCGCCGATCAAGCTGCAGGCGCGTGTGGCCCTCACCTCGCCCGAAGTGCAAGGCGATCTGAGCGGCAGCACCCAGCTCACGCTGGCCCTGGCCGACAAGGGACTGCGCCTGCGCGACATGCAGCTCGCCTGGAAGGGCAAGGCCCCCGGCGTGCAGGCCGCAACGGCCAGCCTGCGCGGCGCGCTGGCCTTCGACGGCAACAAGGGCACGCTGCAGGCCGACAAGGTCGAGCTGGCCGGCGACGCCACGGTTGGCACGCTCAACCTGGCCAAGTCGACCCTCGCGCTGGAGCGTTTTGCCTACGACCCCGAGAACAAGGCGTTGATGCTGTCCAAGCTGCGCATCAAGCTCGGCGGCACCTCCAGCGGCCAGCCACTGAGCCTGGAGCTCGACTGGCCCGAGCTCGCGGTCAAGGGCGAGTCGCTCACCGGCAGTGCGCTCAGCGGGCAGGTCAGCCTGCAAGGGCCGACCACGGTCGAGGCCAGCTTCAAGACGGCGGCCCCAAGCGGCAGCTACGAGCGCATCGTCGTGCCGAACGTCGAGAGCACGCTGAAGGGCCGCAGTGGCCCGCGGCAGATCGCCGGCAGCGTGCGCGCCACCTTGTTGTTGCAGCTCGAAAAAGGGGCCATCGCGCTCGACGGGCTCGACACCCAGCTGCAGTTGCAGGAGCCCTCGCTGCAGCCGCTCAACATCCACATCCAGGGCAAGGCCGATGCGTCGGCGCAGGCCGCGCACTGGGCGCTCAAGGGGCAGATCAACAACAACCCGTTCACGAGCGATGGCAGCGCCATCCTCGCGACCACGCCGCTCACGCTCAACGTCGCCGCGCGTTTCGACTCGCTGGACTTGAACCGCCTGTTGCCGCCCACCACCGCGTCGACCTCAGCCTCGGCGCCGCAAGGGTCGGCCCCACCGGCGGCCGACGCGCCGGTCGACCTGTCGCCGCTGCGCTCGCTGCAAGGCAAGTTCGATGTGCGTGTGGGCCAGTTCGCCTACCAGACCTACCGCGTGAGCGACGCGGTGTTCCTGGCCACGCTCGAAGGCGGCATGCTGCGCGTGAGCCAGCTCTCGGGCAAGACCTGGGGCGGCAGCTTGAACGCCACCGCCTTTGCCGACGCACGCGCCAGCCGCGTGGCGGTGAACGCCACCGCCAACAACGTCAACGTGAACGCGCTGCTGCGAGACGTGGCGAAAAAAGACGTGCTCGAAGGCACGGGCAAGGTGACGCTCGATGTGGAGAGCGCGGGCCGCAGCACCAACGAACTCAAGTCGCGCCTGCAGGGCAAGGCCGCTCTGCAATTGCGCGATGGCGCCATCAAGGGCGTGAACCTCGCGAAGAGCCTGCGCCAGGCCAAGGCCACGCTGGGCATGAAGCAGGCCGACGAGCGACAGAAGGCGCGCCAGACCGAAAAGACCGATTTCTCCGAGCTGAGCGCCAGCTTCAACATCGCCAGCGGTGTGGCCCGCAGCAACGACCTCGACGCCAAGAGCCCCTTCTTCCGCCTCGGCGGCGATGGCGCGCTCGATATCGGCAAGGGGGTCATCGACTACACGGCGCGAGCCACCGTCACCTCCACCACCAAGGGGCAGGACGGTGCCGAGCTCGCGGCTTTGAAGGGCTTGACGGTCCCGGTGCACCTGAGCGGCCCGTTCGAGGCCATGGACTGGCGCATCGAATGGTCGGCCATCGCTGCGCAGGCGATCAAGACCGAGGTGGGTGCTCAGGTGAAAGACAAGCTGAGAGAAAAGCTCGGCCTGCCCAGTGCGGCAAGCGCGGCCAGTGGCAGCAGCGATTCGGCGGCGATGAAAGACGCCGCCCGCGACAAGCTGAAAGAAAAACTCAAGGGGATCTTCAAGTGAGCGACGACACGAGCGTGACGGTGGCGGCCCTGAACGTCTACCCGGTGAAAAGCTGCGCCGGTGTGAGCGTGGCCGAGGCGCTGCTGATCGAGACCGGCCTGGAGTTCGACCGCGCGTGGATGGTGGTCGATGCACAAGGTGAGTTCGTCACCCAGCGTGAGCTGCCGCGCATGGCGCTGATCCAAACCACGCTCAAGCACACCGAGGTGGTGTTGCGTGCACCCGGCATGCTGGCCTTGCACCTGGCCATCGACGGCGTGGAAGGCCCGGTGCGGGTGACCGTGTGGAAGGACGAGGTGGCCGCCTACGACATGGGCGACCTGGCGGCGCAATGGTTCAGTGATTTTCTCGGGCAGCCCTTGCGGCTGGTCAGGTTCGACCCGGATCAGAAGCGGCTGTCGAACAAGAAGTGGACTGGCGACATCGAGGCCGAAAACGCCTTCAGCGATGGTTACCCCATCCTCGTGATTTCCGAAGCTTCGCTGGCCGAGTTGAACCAGCGCCTGAAAGAGCCGGTGACGATGTCGCGCTTTCGACCCAACCTTGTGCTCTCAGGCCTGGACGCCCATGGTGAAGACCACCTCGACGAGATCCGCTTCGACACGCCCGAAGGCCCGGTGCGGCTGAAACTCGTCAAACCCTGCGCGCGCTGCCCCATTCCCAACATCGACCCGCTCACGGGTGAACCCGGCACCGAGCCGGGCGACACCCTGAGCACCTACCGCGCCAGTTCACTGCTCGAGGGTGCCATCACCTTCGGCATGAACGCGGTGATCGTCGAGGGCATCGACTGTGGCCTCAGAGTGGGCCAGACCGGCAGCGCCGGCTACAAGTTCGACTGATGCAGCGATTGCCCGCTTGGCAGTTGTTTGCCGTCTGCGTGCTCACCTGGAGCACGACCTGGCATGCCATCACCTACCAGATCGGCGTGGCCTCGCCCGAGTTCGGCGTGGCCATGCGCTTCGGCCTGGCCGGCCTGTGCGTGCTGGCCTGGTGCGCATGGCGTGGGGACAAGCTGCGCCTGCCGCTGCGCGACCACGCCTGGCTCGCCTTGCAGGGCGTGTTTCTCTATGGCGTGTCGTACATCTGCGTGTACCACGCTGAGCGCCACCTGCCCTCGGGCCTGGTGGCGGTGGGTTATTCGGCCTCGCCGCTGGTGGCCGGCTTCGGCGCGCTGTGGTTGTTCAACACCACCTTGAGCGCACGCTTCGTCGCCGGTGGCCTGCTCGGGCTGGCTGGTGTGGCACTGATCTTCTGGCCCGAGTTCGGCAAGGCAGACGCGGGCCAGGAGACGGCACTCGGCGCGCTCTTCACCGTGGGCTCGGTGCTGCTCTCCACCGTGGGCAGCCTCGCGGCCAGCCGCAACCGCGAACGCGGCTTGCCGATGTGGACCAGCCTCGGGTACGGCATGCTCTACGGCGCCGCCATCTGCATGGCGGTGGTGCTGGCCACTGGGCAGGCCTTGGTGTGGCCGACGGCCGTCTCGTGGTGGGTGGCGCTCGTGTATCTGGCGCTTGCCGGCTCGGTGCTCACCTTTGCGTGCTACCTCACCCTGCTCGACCGCATCGGCGCCGGGCCGGCGGGCACCATCGGCGTGATGACGCCGCTGCTGGCGCTGGTGGTCTCGATGCTGTTCGAGAACTACCGACCCGATGCGCTGGCCGGCGTCGGCGTGTTGCTCGCGGTGGCGGGCAATGTGCTGATGCTCCGGCGCGCCGCGCCCGCACCCGCCATCAAGGCCGCGGTGGCAGGGGAATGAACTCGGTCTCGCCGGGCACGGGCTCGAAGCGCTGAGCCGCCCAGTCGTCCCCGGCCTGCACGATGCGCTCCTTGCGGCTGGAGACGAAGTTCCACCACATGAAGCGGTGACCCAAGGGCTCGCCGCCGATCAACATGACACGCGCACCCTGAGCGGCCTGCAGCGTGGGCTCCACACCTTCGGGCAGCACCACCATCACGCCGGCCGGCACGGTCTCGCCATCCAGCGTGAAACCGTTGTCGATGCTGTACAGCGCGCGCTCTTTCGCCGCGTTGGGCACCACCAGCTTGCCACCCGCCGGCAGCGCCATGTCGATGTAGAGCGTGCGCGATACCGTGGGCACCGGCGAGCTGAGTCCGAATGCGCTGCCGATCAGCACCCGCACCGGCACGCCTTGCACCTGCACCGACGGGATGGCATCAGCCGGCGTGTGCGAGAAGCTCGGTGCGTCTTCTTCATGTGCCGCCGGCAGCGCAGCCCACAGCTGCAGGCCGTGGCTGCGGCGTGTGATCGAGCGCAGGTCATCCGGCGTGCGCTCCGAGTGCACGATGCCGCGCCCCGCGGTCATCCAGTTGATGGCGCCGGGCTCGATGCGCTGCGTCACGCCGGTGCTGTCGCGGTGCATCATCGCGCCCTCGAACAGGTAGGTCACCGTGGCCAGGCCAATGTGCGGGTGCGCTCGCACATCGTGGTTGTCGCTTGGCTGGGCGGTGAGGGGCCCGAAGTGGTCGAAGAACAAGAACGGCCCGACCGCCTGGCGCTGGGCCGACGGCAACAGGCGCCTCACGGTGAAACCTCCGCCAAGATCTTTGGTGTGCGGTGTGAGTGTCAGCAAGTTCATAGGGGGATCCGCGTGGCAGGTCTGCCCCGGATAATAGGCCGCGATGCTTCGCATGCCATGGATCGCCCATGCCCAACGACCCGAAGACGCCGCCCGACCCGCTGGTGGTGAATAGCACCACCCCCAAGATCACGCTGGTCGCGCGCGGCACCGCCTTGTGGTTGTTCGTGCTCATCGCGGCCACCGTCGCGCTGGTGTGGGGCACCGAAGCCGTGCTGGGCCAGATCAGCCGCTCTGACCGCGTGGCTTACCCGCTGCTGATCGCCTGGTTTGGCGGCCTGGCCGCGCTGTTGTGGCGCCGCCCGCGCACCCTGGTGCTGGCCCAGGGACTGGGCTCGCTGGGCCTGAGCCTGTATTTCGTGGCCAGCGTGAGCTACATGCTGCTCGTGGCCGAGTCGTTCACCATCTACGGCGCGGCCTCGCTGGCCTATTGGCTGGTGAGCGCGCACCTGCTGATCTACATCACCTGGCCACTTTGGCGCGCGCTCTTCTTGAGCTTGACGGTGTCGCTGCTCACGCTGCTGCCCGCGATCGTGGTCAACCTGCGCGGGCCGGTGTCGCCCGAATGGGCGCAGACGCTGTGGCCGCTGTATCTGAACGGTTTTTTCGCGCAGCTGTTCGTGATCGGGGCGCTGTTCGGCATCGCACGCCAGCTGAAGAAGCTCGCGGTGCTGACGCCGGCGATCGACAGCCACCTCGACGCGCCGAGCAGCCAGCCGCTGACGGTCGACGACCTGGTGAGCCGTCGCATGCGCGACCTGGAGTCGGCACGCGACCACGCCGAGCAGGCCTCGCAGGCCAAGTCGCGTTTTCTGGCCGTGATGAGCCACGAGCTGCGCACACCGCTGCACGGCGTGCTGGGCGCAGCCGACCTGTTGCGCGACCCCACGCTGGCCGAGCCCAACCGGCGCGAGCTGGTCGACACCGTGCGCCGTGGCGGCACCCACCTGCTGCACCTGATCAACGACGTGCTCGACCTCTCGCGCATCGAGGCCGGCCGGCTCGAGCTGCTCGACCAGCCCTTCGAGCTGCGCGCCTGCCTGGCGCAGGTGATGGAGACGGTGCAGCCGCAGGCCGAGGCCAAGGGCCTGCAATGCCGGCTCACCGTTGAAGACGGCGTGCCCGCCTGGTTGCGCGGCGATGAGTTCCGCTTGAAGCAGGTGCTGATCAACCTGCTGGGCAACGCCGTCAAGTTCACCGACCGCGGCCACGTGGCCCTGGCGCTGCGCTACGAGCTGGCCCTGCGCCAGCTGCACCTTCACATCGAAGACACCGGCATCGGCATCGAGCGCTCGCACCAGGCGCTGGTATTCGACGCTTTCCACCAGGCCGATGGCGGCGAGACCCGTCGCCACGCCGGCAGCGGCCTGGGCCTGACCATCACGCGCCAGCTCGTCACGCTGATGCACGGCAGCCTGGCGCTGCAAAGCGAGCCCGGCGTGGGTACGCGGGTCACACTGCGCCTGCCCTTGGTCGCTTGCGAAGCCCCCACCCACCCCTCACCCAACAATTCGTCGCTGGCCCCGCTCAGCGGCGGGCTGGCCGGCATGCGGGTGCTGCTGGTCGACGACGATGCCGTCAACACCATGATCGCCACGCAGATGCTGGAGACAGCCGACATCATCGTGCACACCGCCAGCTCGGGCGTCGACGCGCTGAACCAGCTGACCCGCGGCGGCTTCGACCTGGTGCTGATGGACTGGCGCATGCCCGACATGGACGGCCTCGAGGCCACCCGCCGCCTGCGCGCAGGCGAAGCCGGCGAACGCTCGCGCCACCTGCCGGTGGTCGGTTTGACCGCCAACGCCTATGCCGAAGACCGCGCCGCGTGCCTGGCCGCCGGCATGGACGAGGTGCTGGTCAAGCCGGTGGGCCGGGTGCGCCTGCTGCAGACGGTGCAGCAGGTGCTGGAAGCGCATCTGTCGGCCGCGGGGCCAGACAACTAGAATCACCCCCCTGTTTCGCCCTGCGCGAACCCCACTTCTCCCCTACCCCACCATGAGCCTCAAATGCGGCATCGTGGGCCTGCCCAACGTCGGCAAGTCCACCCTCTTCAACGCGCTGACCAAAGCGGGCATTGCGGCAGAGAACTACCCCTTCTGCACCATCGAGCCCAACGTGGGCGTGGTCGAGCTGCCCGACCCGCGGCTCGCCCAGCTGTCGGCCATCGTCAAGCCCGAGCGAATCGTGCCGGCGATCGTCGAATTCGTCGACATCGCCGGGCTGGTGGCCGGTGCCTCCAAGGGCGAAGGCCTGGGCAACCAGTTTCTGGCCCACATCCGCGAGACCGACGCCATCGTCAACGTGGTGCGCTGCTTCGAAGACGAAAACGTGATCCACGTGGCCGGCAAGGTCGACCCGATCTCCGACATCGAAGTCATCCAGACCGAGCTCTGCCTGGCCGACCTCGGCACCGTCGAGAAGGCGGTGCACCGCGCGCAGAAGCTCGGCCGCGCCGGCGACAAGGAAGCGATCAAGCTCGCCGCCGTGCTGGTCAAGGTGCAGGCCGCGCTCGACGAAGCCAAGCCGGTGCGCTCGCTCGGCCTGAGCAAGGACGAGCTGCTGTTGATCAAGCCGCTGTGCCTGATCACCGCCAAGCCGGCCATGTTCGTCGGCAACGTCGACGAACATGGCTTCGAGAACAACCCCTTCCTCGACAAGCTGCGCGCCTACGCCGAAGGCCAGAAGGCACCGGTGGTGGCCATCTGCGCCAAGACCGAGGCCGAGATGGCCGAGATGAGCGACGAAGACAAGGAGATCTTCCTTGCCGACATGGGCCAGACCGAGCCCGGCCTGAACCGCCTGATCCGCAGCGCCTTCAAGCTGCTGGGCCTGCAGACCTACTTCACCGCCGGCGTGAAGGAAGTGCGCGCCTGGACCATCCATATCGGCGACACCGCGCCCCAGGCGGCCGGTGTCATCCACACCGATTTCGAGCGCGGCTTCATCCGCGCGCAGACCATCGCGTTCGACGACTTCATCGCCTTCAAGGGCGAACAAGGCGCCAAGGACCACGGCAAGATGCGCGCCGAAGGCAAGGAATACGTGGTGAAAGACGGCGACGTGCTGAACTTCTTGTTCAACGTCTGACGGCAAGCGGGTGTTAGGCTTGCGCCGCTGCCCACGGACCCAAGGGCTGGCGCCTCATCACGCGCTCCCCACCACGCCATTCGACACCTGATGACGTCTGCCGCGCCCTTTCGCCAAACCCCCCACTGGGCGCTCGCGCTCGTGGGCACCGCGTTGGCCTACGGGCTGGTGGGCTGGGTGGCGATGTGGCTGGCGATTCCCTCGGGCTACGCCGCCCCGCTCTACCCGTCCGCCGGCATTGCGCTGGCCAGCGTGCTGACCTTTGGCTGGCGCATGCTGCCCGGCGTGGCGCTCGGCTCGGTGGCGGTGAACGTGGCGCTCGCGTTCAACAACGAGGCAACTCCCAGCCTGCAGACCGTGGTGTGGCTGCCGGCCGCCATGGCCACCGGCGCCGTCTTGCAGGTGACCGTGGGCGCCTGGCTCGTGCGGCGCTTCAGCAGCCACCCGTTGACGCTGAGCGAGCCGCACGACATCGCCGTCTTCTTCGGCCTGGGCGCCGTTGCCTCCTGCCTGATCAGCGCCAGCATCGGCACTGCTTCGCTCTACTTCCTGGCCGGCCAACCACCTGCCAGCCTGTGGTTCACCTGGTCCGTCTGGGCCTCAGGCGACATCCTGGGCGTCTTGATCGCTGCGCCGATGGTGCTGACCCTCATCGGCGAGCCCCGCAGCGATTGGGCCTCGCGCCGCTTGACGGTCGGCCTGACGCTGGCGGTCGCGACCGCCCTGATGGCCTTCGGGGTCAAGCAGGTGAGTCGCTGGGGTGAAACACGCGTGCTGGCGGCCTTCGAGCGAGATGCCGTGAATGCGTCGTCCAGCCTGACGGCGCAACTCGAGTTCCCGCTGCACGCGCTCGAAGCGCTGCGCGGTGCCTTCTTGGCCTCCGATGAAGTCACCTCCAGCGAAATGCGGCGCGCCACCGCCGCCTGGCTGGTGCCCGGCAACCACCTGCAAGCGATGGGCTGGACCGAGTTCATCCGGCGCACCGACGCACCGGCCTACGAGGCCCGCGTGCGTGCCGTCGAAGCCATGCCGAGTTTCCGCGTGTTCGACCGCAACGACTCCATCCCCCCGACCCCACCCGACGACCTGCTCGCGGTGATGCGCTACATCGAGCCGATGCAGGGCAATGCCTCGGCGCTCGGCGTGAACGCGCGCTCCGTCCCCGAGGCGCGCCAGGCCATCGACGCCGCGGTGCGCACCGGCTCACCGGCGGCCACCGCCGGCTTTCGAGCCACCCAGGAGATCGGCGACAAGACCGTGGTGGTCATCTACCAGGCCTTGTACCGCGGCAGCCCGTCCACCGCCGCCGAGCGGCTCGCCGATGCGCGGGGTGTGGCCTTCGTGACCCTGCGCATGGACGCCGCCCTGAGCGCCTTCCGCACCAGCCTGCCGCATTACCTGCACCTGTGCATCGTCGACACCGAGCCCACCGCCGCCCGCCGCCGCCTGGCGGGTGAACCCGGCTGCGAGTCCGCCCAGCCCGGCCTGCTGCACGTGCGCCCGCTGGCCTTTGCCGGCCGTCAATGGGACTTGCGTGTCACCGCATCACGTGACCACCTGCCCGAGGCGGGGGAACGCAACGCCCTGCTGTTTTCGCTGGTCGGGCTGCTGGCCACCGCGATGCTGGGCGCACTGCTGCTCACGGTGACCGGCCGCACCCGCCGCATCGAAGCCGCGGTGAAAGACCGCACCGCCGCCTTGCAGCGCGAGATCGCCGAGCGCGAGCGCACCGAGGCCAGCCTGCGCGAAAGCGAGCAGCGCTTTCGCAACATCCTCAACAACGTGCCCATCGGCGTGGTCTACACCGACCTGCATGGCAACGTGAAGCAGGTCAACCCACGCTTCTGCGAGCTCACCGGCTACTCGGCCGACGAGCTGATGACGATGAACGTGGCGGCGCTGAACCACCCCGACGACCGCGTGCAAGACCTCGAACTCTCGGGCCAGCTGGTGCGCGGCGAGATCCCGATGTACCGCCGCCAGGGCCGCTACCTCACGCACGACAGCCGCATGGTGTGGGTGCAGTCCATCGTCACCATGCTGCGCGACGTGCAGGGCGCGCCGCACCGCATCGTCGGCGTGGTCGAAGACATCACCGAACACCTGCGCCTGGCCGAAGCCGAGCGCGCGCGCGAGATCGCCGAGGCCGCCAACCTGGCCAAGAGCGAGTTCCTCTCGCGCATGAGCCACGAGCTGCGCACACCGCTCAACGCCATGCTCGGCTTTGCGCAGCTGCTGGAGCTCGACCAGAACAACCCGTTGCCCGCAGCGCAGCGCCCGTGGGTGGCGCAGATCCAGGGCGCCGGCTGGCACCTGCTGGACATGATCAACGACGTGCTCGACCTGTCGCGCATCGAGTCGGGCACGCTCAACCTGCAGCCCGACCGGCTCGACCTGCGCGAGGTCATCGCCGCTGCGCTGCCACTGGTCGAGCAAGACGCACAGCGGCGCGGCATCACCGTGACCCAGAACGTGCCCGACGACACGGCGCGCGTGGTCGGCGACAGCACCCGGGTGAAGCAGATCCTGATCAACCTGCTGAGCAATGCCGTCAAGTACAACAGCGACGGCGGGCGCATCCACATCGCCACCCGCATCAGCCACCGCGACAGCGTCGAGCTCACCGTCACCGACACCGGCCTGGGCATGACGCCCACCCAGCTGGCCCAGCTCTTCCAGCCCTTCAACCGGCTGGGCCGCGAACGTTCGGCGCTCGAAGGCACGGGCATCGGGCTGGTCATCAGCCAGCGCCTGGCCGAGCTGATGGGCGGGGCGCTGCGCGCGCGCAGCACCGCCGGTGAAGGATCGTCCTTCATCCTGACCCTGCCGCGCGCCGAGCAGCCCGACACGACCACCGCCGACCTCCACCACGACCAGTCCAGTTCCAGCGACTACCACCAGCGGGTGGTGCACTACGTCGAAGACAACGAGACCAACGTCGAGGTGATGCGCGGCATCTTGTCGCGCCGACCGCAGGTGAGGTTCGACGTCTCGATCACCGGCCTGGATGGCCTGGCCGCCATCCGCGCCCACCGGCCCGACCTGATCCTGCTCGACATGCACCTGCCCGACATCGACGGCCTGGAGCTGCTGCGCCACCTGAAAGCCGACAGCAACACCGCCGACATTCCGGTGGTGGTGGTGTCGGCCGACGCCCTGTCCGCCCAGATCGCCGCGGCGATGAAGGCGGGAGCCTCTCAGTACCTCACCAAGCCGGTGAGCGTGTCGGAGCTGCTGTCGGTGATCGATGCCCTGCTCGACGAAGCGGAGACTCGGTTCGGCTAATTTGTTACCCCCATAAGAGAGCATGCACTCACGTTGTGAGGTGCATGAGCATCCATCAGCACTCTCGAGTACCGAGTGCTAATATGAGGGAACTGAAAGGAGTTCCAAGATGTCTGATGTCGCTATGAACATGTCATCTGCTTCTGCCCTGACCGTCCGTGACCCGTTTGCCGTCGTGCCCTCGCTGGGCAACCTCGACGCCTACATCTCGGCGGTGAACCGCATTCCCCTGCTCACGCACGAGGAAGAAGTGTCGTTTGCCAAGCGCCTGCGCGAGCACGGCGACGTCGAATCGGCCGGAAAGCTGGTGCTTTCGCACCTGCGCCTGGTGGTGTCGATCTCGCGCCAGTACCTCGGCTACGGCCTGCCCCACGGCGACCTGATCCAGGAAGGCAACGTCGGCCTGATGAAGGCCGTCAAGCGCTTCGACCCCGACCAGGGCGTGCGCCTGGTGAGCTACGCCATGCACTGGATCAAGGCCGAGATCCACGAGTACATCCTGAAGAACTGGCGCATGGTCAAGGTCGCCACGACCAAGGCCCAGCGCAAGCTGTTCTTCAACCTGCGCTCGATGAAACAGAGCCTGAAGGAAGACTCGGCCGACGAAAACACGCACCGCAGCACGCTGACTCAGGGTGAGGTCGACACCGTCGCCCGCTCGCTCAACGTGAAGCGCGAAGAGGTGCTGGAGATGGAAACCCGCATGTCGGGCGGTGACGTGGCGCTCGAGCCGCAAACCGATGACGGCGAAGAGAGTTACGCCCCCATCGCCTACCTGGCCGACGACAGCACCGAACCAACACGTGTGATCGAAGCGCATCGCCGCGACTGGCTGGCCGGCGACGGCATTGCCCAGGCGCTCGACGCGCTGGACGCCCGCAGCCGCCGCATCGTCGAAGAGCGCTGGCTGAAGGTGAACGACGACAGCTCGGGCGGCATGACGCTGCACGACCTGGCCGCCGAATACGGCGTCAGCGCCGAGCGCATCCGCCAGATCGAGGTGGCGGCGATGAAGAAGATGCGCAAGGC
>NZ_JADMJX010000221.1 GCF_018780185.1 Rhizobacter sp. | reverse complement strand
GCCGGCCGCTTCTGGAAGATGATCCAGGACCACAAGGTCAGCATCTTCTACACCGCGCCGACTGCCATTCGCTCGCTCATCAAGGCGGCCGAGAGCAACGAAGCGGTGCACCCCAAGCGCTACGACCTGAGCAGCCTGCGTATCCTGGGGTCGGTCGGGGAACCCATCAACCCGGCGGCCTGGGAGTGGTACCACCTGCACATCGGCGGCGGGCGTTGCCCCATCGTCGACACCTTCTGGCAGACCGAAACCGGCGGCCACGTCATCACGCCACTGCCGGGGGCCACGCCGCTGGTGCCCGGCTCGTGCACGCTGCCCTTCCCCGGCATCATGGCCGCGGTGGTCGATGAAACCGGCAAGGAGGTGCCCAACGGGCAGGGCGGCATCCTGGTGATCAAGAAGCCGTGGCCGTCGATGATCCGCACCATCTACGGCGACCCCGAGCGTTTCAAGAAGAGCTACTACCCCGAAGACTTCAAGGGCAAGTACTACCTGGCCGGTGACGGCGCCATTCGCGACGAGAAGACGGGCTACTTCACCATCACCGGCCGCATCGACGACGTGCTCAACGTCAGCGGCCACCGCATGGGCACGATGGAGATCGAATCAGCGCTGGTGTCATGCACCGACCTCGTGGCCGAAGCGGCAGTGGTGGGTCGCCCCGACGACACCACCGGCGAAGCCATCTGTGCCTTCGTGGTGCTCAAGCGCCCGCGCCCTTCTGGCGAAGAGGCCAAGGCGATTGCCAAACAATTGCGCGACTGGGTGGGCAAGGAGATCGGTCCGATCGCCAAGCCAAAGGACATTCGTTTTGGCGACAACCTGCCCAAGACACGCAGCGGCAAGATCATGCGGCGCTTGCTGCGCTCGGTGGCCAAGGGCGAGGCGGTGACGCAAGACACCTCGACCTTGGAGAACCCGGCGATCCTCGAACAGCTGGGTCAGGCTTACTGATTCAGATCGACCCATGAAAAAGGCCCCGCATCGCGGGGCCTTTTCACGTTCGGCAAGCCAGTGAATTACTTCTTCTGGCCCAGGATCCACTGAACCAGTTGTTTGGCTTCAGCGTCGCTCACGGCGGTATTGGCTGGCATCGGGACGGGGCCCCACACGCCGGCACCACCCTTGATGACCTTGACCGCCAGTTTGTCGACGGCATCTTTCTGGCCGGCGTACTTGGCAGCCACATCCTTGTAGGCGGGGCCGACGAGCTTCTTGTCGACGGCGTGGCAAGCCATGCAGTTCTTCTTCTGGGCAAGATCAGCATTGGCAAAAGCCGGGCCTGCAACCAGGGCAGATGCGGCAAAAATCAGTGAAAGCAGAGACTTCATGTTTTCCTTTCGGTGCCAGATACAGAAGGTGATTTACATTTCCAGCACTTGCCGGACTCAACGCATTCTACGGATGCTCGGTTGACGCGGTGCCGGTGAAGGGCTATCCCGTTTCGGGGAATTTGACCATGTACTTTGTCATTCTTGGCGTGTTGCTGCTGCTGATGAAGGTCACCGACTATGGCCCGGTGGCCTTGTGGTCGTGGCTTGCGGTGTTGTGGCCCTTTGCCGCCGCCGTGGTGTGGTGGATCTGGGCTGACAGCACCGGCTACACCAAACGCCGCGAGATGGACAAGATGGATGCGCGTGTCGCCAAGCGCCGCGAAGAGAACCTCGCCAACCTGGGGATGGACGCCAAGGGCCGCCGAGGCAAGGCGAAGAAATAAAGCCTCCGTTGCGCGGCGGCGAACAAAAAGCGGCCCGCAGGCCGCTTTTTTTGTTTCCGCAGTGTTGCGGGGCCTACTCAAATTTGTCGAGGACGGCGCCTGCGCTGGCACTGGAGGCATTGCGCATGAACTTCGCCAGCACGCCACGGGTGTAACGCGGTGCGGGGGCTTTCCAGGCGGCACGGCGTTTTGCGAGCTCACCATCGCTCACATGGAGTTGCAGTGTCAGCGTGTGGGCATCGATGGTGATGGAATCACCCTCTTGCACCAGCGCGATGTTTCCACCGGCATAAGCCTCGGGCGCCACGTGGCCGACGACCATGCCCCAGGTGCCGCCGGAGAAACGCCCGTCGGTGATCAAGCCCACCGACTCGCCCAGGCCCTGGCCGATCAATGCCCCCGTGGGGGCCAGCATCTCGGGCATGCCGGGGCCGCCCTTGGGGCCGAGGTAGCGCAGCACCATCACGTCGCCCGCCTTGATCTTCTGCGCCATGATGGCCGCGAGGGCCGACTGCTCGTCGTCGAACACGCGCGCCGGGCCGGTGATCACAGGGTTCTTGAGGCCCGTGATCTTGGCCACGCAGCCTTCGGGTGAGAGGTTGCCCTTCAGGATGGCGAGGTGGCCTTCGGCGTACATCGGGCTGCCCATCGGGCGGATCACGTCCTGGTCGGTGCGCGGGGTGTCGGGCACGCTGGCGAGGTTTTCGGCCACCGTCTTGCCGGTGATGGTCATGCAGTCGCCGTGAATCAAGCCGGCGTTGAGCAGCATCTTCATCACCTGCGGGATGCCGCCGGCCTTGTGCAGGTCGACCGCGAGGTACTTGCCCGAGGGTTTCAGGTCGCACAGCACTGGGATCTTGCGGCGCACGCGCTCGAAGTCGTCGATGCCCCATTCGACTTCGGCCGCATGGGCGATGGCCAGGAAGTGCAGCACCGCATTGGTCGACCCGCCAGTGGCCATGATCACGGCCACGGCGTTTTCGATCGACTTGCGGGTGACGATGTCGCGCGGCTTCAGGTCGTTCTTGACGGCCTCGACCAGCACGCGCGCCGCCTCTCGGGTGGAGGCGACGATTTCGTCATGCACGTTGGCCATGGTGCTCGAATACGGCAGGCTCATGCCGAGTGCCTCGAAAGACGAGCTCATGGTGTTGGCGGTGTACATGCCGCCACACGAGCCGCTGCCGGGGATGGCTCGGCGCTCGATCTGGCAAAAGTCTTCTTCGCTCATGTTGCCGGCGCTGAATTGGCCGACCGCCTCGAACACGCTGACGATGTTGAGGTCTTGCCCCTTGTAGCGGCCCGGCAGGATGGTGCCGCCGTAGACGTAGATCGCCGGCACGTTGGCGCGCAGCATGCCCATCATGCCGCCCGGCATGTTCTTGTCGCAGCCACCGACGACGAGCACGCCGTCCATCCACTGGCCGCCGACGCAGGTCTCGATGCAGTCGGAGATCACCTCGCGCGACACCAGGCTGTACTTCATGCCTTCGGTGCCCATGGCCATGCCGTCGCTGATGGTGGGCGTGCCGAAGATCTGTGCGTTGCCGCCGGAGGCTTCGATGCCGGCCACGGCCGCGTCAGCGAGTTTTTGCAGCCCGGAGTTGCAGGGCGTGATGGTCGAATGCCCGTTGGCCACACCGATCATCGGCTTCTTGAAGTCGCCTTCTTCGTAGCCCAGGGCGTAGTACATCGAGCGGTTGGGCGCGCGGGCCACACCCTCGGTGATGTTCTTGGAACGGCGGTTGATTTCGCTCATGGCGGTTTCCTGGCTGATGGCTTGGGGACAGGCGAATGGTGAGTATCCCGTTGCCGCATTCGCTCGTCCAATATATCCAAGACCATGGATTAATATGCGGCGCCATTGAACCCGGCGACGCCGAGACCCTTTCCACGCCAACAGCCCATGTCCAACAGCGTTTACATCACAGGCCTGTCCAAGTACCTCCCGAACCAGGCCGTCGGCAATGAAGAGATGGAAGACTACCTCGGTGGGGTGACCGGCAAGGATGCCCGTACTCGACGAATCGTGCTGCGCAACAACGGCATTGCGAGCCGCTACTACGCGCTGGAAAAAGGCGGCAAGCCCACCCACACCAACGCCGAGATGGCGGCCGAGGCGGTGAGAGCGCTCTTTGACCACCGGTTCCGCCCCGAAGACCTGCAACTGCTCGCCTGCGGCACAGCCTCGCCCGACCAGATCGTGCCTTCGCATGCGGCCATGGTGCACGGCCTGCTCGACACGCCGGCCATCGAGATCGCTTCGTTTGCCGGTTCGTGCTGTGCGAGCGTGCAAGCCTTGAAGCTCGGCTACCTGTCGGTGCTCTCCGGCAGCACGGCCAACGCGATCTGCGTGGGCTCGGAGATGTTGTCGCACTGGATGCTGGCCAAGTTCTTCCAGAAGGAGTTCGACAACGAGCAGCTGTTGAGCGCCAACCCGATGTTGTCGTTCGACAAGGAGTTTCTGCGCTGGATGCTCTCGGACGGCGCGGGCGCGCTGCGCCTGGAAAACCAGCCCGTCGGCGAGCTGCCGTTGAAGATCGAGTGGATCGACATCCGCTCCTATGCCAACGAGGCCGACACCTGCATGTACGTGGGTGCTGAAAAAGACGCAGGTGGCCAGTTGCGAGGCTGGAGCCGCTTCGAGCCCGACGAATGGCTGAGCAAGTCGATCTTCTCGGTCAAGCAAGACACCCGCATGCTGGGCGAGCGCATGCTCAGGCACGGCATCCAGTTTGCGAAAGAGTCGGTGCGGGCCAGGCAGCTCGACATCGACAGCATCGATCACTTTTTGCCACACCTGTCGTCGGAGCTGTTTCGCCAACCGATCTACGAGGGTCTGCGCGACGCCGGCATCCACGTGCCGATGGAAAAGTGGTTCACCAACCTGACCAGCGTGGGCAACGTGGCCACGGCTTCGTTCATCCTGATGCTCGAAGAGCTGGCGCGCGCCAAGCCGCTCAAGCCGGGCCAGCGGATTCTGCTGTTCGTGCCCGAGAGCGCCCGCTTCTCGTACGGCGTGGTGTTGTTGAGCGTCTGCTGACCATGAGCGACAGCACCTTGATCGAGATGAGGGTGTGGCGGCAGTTCCTCGTGCTGGCTGAAACGCTGCACTTCGGCCGCACTGCGCAAAAGCTGCACATGACCCAGCCGCCGCTGACACTGGCCGTGCAGCAACTGGAGGCGCGGCTGGGCGTGATGTTGTTCGAGCGCACCCGGCGCCAGGTGGCGCTCACGCCGGCGGGCCAGGCGCTGGTTGAGCCGGTGCGGCAGATGCTGCAACAAGCCGCCTCGCTGGCAGGCATTGCGCAAGCGGCGGGCCACGGGGCCGTGGGGCGGCTGCGGCTGGGGTTCGTGTCCACGGTCGGCTTCGGGCCGCTGCCCATCTGGCTGCGCGGCTTTCGCGAGGCCGAGCCGGGCATCGACGTGGTGTTGCGTGAAGCCACCACCGACGTGCAGCTGCGTGCCTTCGAGCAGGGCGAGGCCGATGCCGGCTTCGTGCTGCATGCGCCCAACATGGCGCCCGAGGGCACAGGAGCGCAGCCGCTCGCGCGCCTGTCGGTGAGCATCGAGCCGATGGTGCTGGCGGTGCCGGAAGCGTCGCCGCTGAACAGTTCGCGCCGGCTCACGCTGGCGCAGATCCTGGCGCAGCCGCTGATCATCTTCCCGCGTGGCATCGCGCCCTCGCTGTATGACGCCGTGCTGGCCTTCTACCACCGCCACAACGCGTCGCTGGTGATCGCGCAAGAGGCGATCCAGATGCAGACCATCGTCAACCTGGTGTCGGCCGGCCTGGGGCTGGCCTGGGTGCCGGAGTCGGTGACCACGCTGCAACGCCCCGGTGTGGTCTACCGGCGTTTGCCGACAGCGCTGGTGTCGGCGGCGCCACGCGCAGAAACCAGCCTCGTCTGGCCGGCCGATGCAGGCCCGGTGGTGAAGCGTTTCGTCGACTTCGTGGCACGGTCCGTTGCCGGGCCCCCTGCAGCCTGAACAAGGGCAAGCCAGCGCGTGCGGTATCGTTCGCGCTGCTTTTGTTCCCTGGCCTTGCCCATGCTTGTTCACCCCCAGTTCAACCCCGTTGCCCTGCAGATCGGCCCGGTCGCCATCCACTGGTATGGCCTGACCTACCTGGTGGCGTTCGGTCTTTTCCTCTGGCTGGCCTCGTTGCGGGTCAAGAGGCCCCATTTCGCCCAGTCGGGCTGGACCCGGCGCGACGTCGAGGATCTCTTGTTCTATGGCGTGCTCGGTGTGGTGGTGGGGGGCCGCCTGGGCTTCGTGCTGTTCTACAACTTCGAGCACTACATCAAGAACCCGCTGGAGGTGTTCGCGGTGTGGAAGGGCGGCATGTCTTTCCATGGCGGGCTGCTGGGCGTGGGTGCGGCGATGGCGATTTTTGCCCGCACACGCAAGCGGGGGGTGCTGCAAACCTTCGACCTGATCGCGCCGTGTGTGCCCACCGGCCTCGCGTCGGGGCGCCTCGGCAACTTCATCAACGGCGAGCTTTACGGGCGCGTCGCCGACCCGAGCCTGCCGTGGGCGATGGTGTTCCCGCAGTCGGGCAGCGCCGAGCCGCGCCACCCCTCGCAGCTGTATCAGTTCGGTCTCGAAGGCATGCTGCTCTTCGTGCTGCTGTGGCTGTATGCGCGCAAGGAGCGCGCGCCGGGGCAGGTGACGGGTGCCTTCATCTTCGGCTATGGGGTGTGCCGCTTCGTCGTGGAGTATTTCCGCCAACCCGACAAGGGGCTGGAGAACCTGGCGTTGGGCCTGAGCATGGGCCAGTGGCTGTGCATCCCGATGATCGTGGGCGGCGCGGCCCTGTGGGTCTGGGCAGCGCGCCAAGCGCCCAAGGGAGCTGCGGCATGAGGCAGATCTTCTTCGACACCGAAACCACCGGCCTGAGCCCCGAGTCGGGCGACCGCATCATCGAAATTGGCTGCGTCGAGATGGTCAACCGCCGCCTCACCGGCAACAACCTGCATTTCTACCTGAACCCTGAACGGTCGAGCCATGAAGACGCGGTGAAGATCCATGGGCTGACCGACGAGTTCCTGGCCGACAAGCCGCTCTTCGCGGCGGTGGCCGACGAGTTGATGGAGTACCTGAGCGGTGCCGAGGTCATCGCCCACAACGCCAACTTCGACGTGGGCTTCTTCAACGAAGAACTGCGCCGCCTGGGCCGGCCCAAGTTTGCGAGCTTCGTCGGCAAGATCAGCGACACCCTGGTGATGGCGCGCGAGATGTTCCCCGGCAAGTCGAACTCGCTCGATGCCTTGTGCAAGCGGCTCGAAGTCGACAACTCCAACCGCACCCTGCACGGTGCCTTGCTCGACGCGGGGCTGCTGGCCGAGGTCTACATCCGCATGACGCGCGGGCAAGACTCGCTGGTGATCGACGCCAACGAGTCCTCGCGTAGCGACGTGGTCATTGCCGCCATCGACTTCAGCCAGTTCGAGCTGCCGGTGATCGCGGCCAACGACGAAGAGGCTGCTGCGCACGAGGTGGTGCTGGCCGAGCTCGACAAGGCCTCGGGCGGCAAAACCACCTGGCGCAGCCTGTCGGCCTGAACCCATGGCATAATCCGCGGCTTCCCGAATATATCGGGCGGTTAGCTCAGTGGTAGAGCACTGCCTTCACACGGCAGGGGTCGCAGGTTCGAACCCTGCACCGCCCACCAAAGATCAAGCCCTGCAAGTCATCGACTTGCAGGGCTTTTTTCTTGGGGGCCTTCGGATCGGTACCTGACGCCTCCAGACCGGTGCTGCTACGCGAGGGCTTCCCAGCGCTCGCTGCGCTCGGAGCGCCACAGCGCGTCGATCACGCGAAGTTGCGCGATGGCGTCGTCCAGGCCCCAGGCCGGCGCGGCCTCACCGCGCACCAGGCGAGAGAAGGCCTCGACCTCCAGCTGGTATTGGTCCACGGCAGGCATCGTCTCGATGAGGATGTCGCTGCCGTCGAGCGCACCACCTTCGTCAATGGTGATGCGCATCCCACCGCCACGCGTTGCATTGAAGGGGATTTGCAGTTCCAGTCGGCCCGTGGTGCCCACCACCTGCACCCGTTGGTAGGGGCAGCTTTGCGTGGAGACGGTGAACACCAACTGCCGGCCGCCGCCGAAGTCGACGAGTGCGCTGGTGGTGCGATCGGTGCCCATGACGGGGTCACGATCCACCAGGGCCACGACGCGCCTGGGCTCGCTTTCAAACAGGTAGCGCCCGCTCAGGATGGCATAACAACCGATGTCGTACAGCGCGCCTCCGCCGATGTCGGGTTGGTTGCGGATGTTGGCCGGGTTGTCGTTGAAATACGAAAAGAACACCTGCACCGCGCGCGGCTCGCCGATGCGGCCTTCGCGCACCAGCTCGCGCACCCGCTGCCACTGGGGGTGGTGGCGCACCATGAACGCCTCTTCGATGCGCACCTGCGTGGCGGCGGCCTTCAGCGACTGGGCTTGTTCGGCGCTGAGCGCGATCGGCTTCTCGCACAGCACGTGCTTGCCGGCAGCCGCGGCTTGCAGCGTCAGGGGCACATGGAGGTGGTTGGGCAAGGGGTTGTAGATCGCCTCGATCTCCGGGTCGGCGATGAGTTCTTCGTAGGAGCCATAGGCACGCGCAATGCCGAGCCGGCCAGCCACACCCTGTGCCGCCTGCAACGAGCGCGACGCGATGGCGCGCAACTCGATCAGCGGGCTCGCCTGCATTGCGGGCAGCACCGAGTTGACACCGATGCGTGCTGTGCTGAGCACGCCCCAAACCACTTTTTTCATGAGCACCCTCGTGGTGGCAGGGCCAGAAGGCCGTGTGCGTGTTCACGCAGTTCGATCAGGCATTCGCCAAGGAAGGCGAGCTTCCATGCCGTCATGGTGCTTCCCCCGGACGCCAGCTCGACGCAAAGCGCAGCTCGGCGCTCTTCATGTGCTGGCGCATGGCGGCGCGGGCGGCGCGGCCGTTGCGCGTGGCGATGGCGTCGAGGATCTCGGCATGCTCGTCGACCGCCTGGCGCCAGATCTGCTCGCTGGAGAAGTGCGACTCCAGTTGCAGGTAGAGCGGCCCCCGACGAGCATCCCACAGCTGGCGTGTGAGCATCACCAACGCGCTGTTCGCACTGGCTTCGGCGATGTGCAGGTGAAAGCGCTGGTCGGCTTCGAGCGTGGCGGCGTTTTGCACCGGCGAGGCGCGCATGTCGTCCAGTGCGCGCTTCATGCCGGCCAGGTGTTCGGGCGTGGCATGCGTGGCCGCGAGGCAGGCCGATTCGGACTCGACGATCCAGCGCGCGCGGATCAGATCGAAGGGCCCCGGCAGCGGCGCAAGCGCGGTGGCCGGTGCACTGTGTGGCTGCAACACGAAGATTCCCGCACCGCCACGCACCTCGACCACGCCTTCCACCTCCAGTGCGATCAGCGCTTCGCGCACCGATGGCCGGCTCACGCCGAGCTCGGCCGCCAGGTCGCGCTCGGCGGGCAGGCGCGAGCCCGGTGGGTAGTCGCCGCTGCGGATCATCTGCATCAACTGGTCGGCAATGTGCCGGTAGAGCCGGCGGCCGTCGGCCTGATGCATGGGTGCATGAACGGTCGAGAGAGTTTTCATGCCTGGTCTGGCCAATTTTGGTTCTTGGACTGCGCGAGAGAGCGAGGGAACGGGTTTTCAGAGGGAAATCAGGTCAGCCACGGTTTCGGAATTGGTCTGACCAATCGATATTACACTCCACTTTTTTCAAGGAGCCACCGATGACATCACCATACGCCGGTCGTTTGCGGGGCAAGAAGGCCTTGATCACGGCGGCTGGTCAGGGCATAGGCCGCGCCACCGCCGAGGCGTATGTGCGCGAGGGCGCCCAGGTGGTTGCCGCCGACATCAATGCCGAGTTGCTGTCGGACCTCGCGCGCGCCACCGGCTGCGAAACACGCGTGCTGGACGTGACCGACGCCGAGGCCGTGCGCGCCGCAGTCGAGTCGATCGGGCCGCTGCAGGTGCTTTTCAACGGCGCGGGCTACGTGCATGCCGGCACCATCCTCGACTGCGATGAAGCCGCGTGGGATTTTTCGCTCAACCTCAACGTGCGCTCGATGTACCGGCTGATTCGCGCCGTGCTGCCGGGCATGCTGGCCCAGGGCGGCGGCTCCATCATCAACATGTCGTCGGTCGCCAGCAGCATCAAGGGCGCGCCCAACCGGTTTGTCTACGGCACGACCAAGGCGGCGGTGATCGGCCTGACCAAATCGGTGGCGGCCGACTTCGTGGCGCGCGGCATCCGCTGCAACGCCATTTGCCCCGGCACGGTGGAGTCGCCCTCGCTGCGCCAGCGCATCGAGGCGCAGGCCGCTTCGTCGGGCCTGACGGTGGCGCAGGTGGAGGCGGCCTTCGTGGCCCGCCAGCCGGTGGGGCGTGTGGGCAAGGCAAGCGAGATCGCGGCGCTGGCGGTGTACCTCGGCAGCGACGAATCGGCCTTCACCACCGGGACCTTGCAGGTCATCGATGGTGGCTGGTCGAACTGATTCTTGACGTGAAGGACTGAAGAATGAAGTTGATGCGACATGGCGCCAAGGGCGCTGAAAAACCCGCGCTGGTCGATGCGAACGGCCAGGTGCGCGACCTGTCGGGCGTGCTCCCCGACATCACCGCCGGCACGCTGAGCCCGGCGACGCTGCAGCGCCTGCGCGAGATCGACCCTGCCACGCTGCCGCTCGTGGCGCAGCCGGGCCGCCTCGCGCCGCCGTGGCAGGGCATGGGCAAGTTCGTCTGCGTGGGCCTCAACTACGCCGACCACGCCGCCGAGTCGGGGCTGCCGGTGCCGGCCGAGCCCGTGCTGTTCATGAAGAGCACCGGTGCGTTGATGGGCTGCAACGATGCGGTCGTGCTGCCGCAGGGCTCGCAAAAGAGCGATTGGGAAGTGGAGCTCGGCGTGGTGATCGGCAGCCGGGCCCGCTATGTGAGCGAGGCGGACGCGCTCCAGCACGTGGCCGGCTACTGCGTGGTCAACGACCTGTCGGAGCGCGAATACCAGCTCGAGCGCGGCGGCACCTGGGACAAGGGCAAGGGCTGCGACACCTTCGGCCCGGTCGGCCCCTGGCTCGTCACCGCCGACGAAGTGCCCGACCCGCAGGCCTTGCCGATGTGGCTTGAGGTGAACGGCAAACGGTTCCAGAACGGCAGCACCTCGACCATGGTGTTCGGCGTGGCCACGCTGGTGAGCTACATCAGCCGCTTCATGACCTTGTACCCGGGCGACCTGATCAGCACCGGCACGCCTCCTGGCGTGGGCATGGGCCAGAAGCCGCCGATCTTCCTGAAGCCGGGCGATGAAATGCGCCTGGGCATCCAGGGCCTCGGCGAGCAGCGCCAGCGTGTGCACGCCTGGGACCCGGCACTCATCGACGGTTGAGCGCGCAACCCCTCGGTCAACGCCCGGGGGGCATAGGCATGCGGTGTCTCTGCCACGGAGCGGCCGGCGGTAAAAGTTTGTGACTTCTTCCACTCCACGGGTCTTCGGGAGGGATGCCCGCGTCTGGGGGGGCGCTCTCACAGGGAAGGGGCGTTCTCGTCATGTACCCTTGCGCCCGCTGTACCGAGAGCCGTTCCCTGTGGAGACCTTATGCCGTTGTTCCGGATCCTTGCCCTTTTGATGTGTGGTTGGTGCGCGAGCAGCGCGTTTGGTCAAAGCATAGAACCCGCCAAAGACTGGCAAAGCGCCGACAGTGCGCACTTTCGGGTCAACTACCGCTCGGCGTGGCGCGCACAGGCCGAGCGGGTGGTGCAAGCGGCAGAACGTGCCTACCCCAAGGTGACCCAGGCGCTGGCTTGGGAGCCGCGGGGTCGCACCGAGATCTTGCTGATCGACCAGTACGACCTGGCGAACGGTTTCTCGACACCCTTGCCCTACAACATCATCGGCGTGTTCCTTGCGCCACCCGATGAAGGCGAGCTGCTCGACAACAGCGACTGGCTCGACCTGCTGCTCACCCACGAATTCACCCACACCGTGCACCTCGACAAGGTGCGGGGTGTGCCCGGCGTGCTGCAAAGCATCTTCGGCCGCCAGCCGCTGTTCTTCCCCAACATCTTCGAGCCGGGCTGGATGATCGAAGGCCTGGCCGTCCACGCCGAGAGCGACCCCGCCACCGGCCGGGGCCGCCTGCACGGCCCGGTGTTCGAAGCCTGGCTGCGCGCCGAATCCCGGCGCGGCTTCCTCTCGTTGCGTGAGATCAATGCCGATGGCCGCGCCTTGCCGCCGTCGAAGGCCTATCTCTATGGCGCGTACTTCTTCGAGTTCCTGGCCCGCAAGTACGGGCCCGACGCCATCTACAAGGGCGTGGACCACTACAGCGGCAACCCGCCGCTGTGGCCGCGCCTGCACACCAACCCGCGCGGCGCCACCGGCAAGACCATGGACGTCCTGTGGGAGGAGTTCCTGGCCGACCTGCAGCAGCAACTGCAGGCTCGCTCGCAGGCGCTGACCCGCGTGCCCGAGTCGGTGGGCGAACGCCTGGCGGGCCCCTTGTTCGGTGTCGGCTCGGTGGTCACGCTGCCCGACGGCGCCACCCTGGCCGTGCTCGACGATGGCCTGCACCACACCAAGCTGGTGAAGTTCGCCCCCAACGGCCAACAGACGACGCTGGCCGACGTGAACCGCGCAGCCGAGCTCGGCGTGTCGGCCGACGGCCAGGTGCTGCTCACCCAACCCGACATCTGCAACTGGCGCTACCTGGCTTTCGACGTCTACCGACTGCAGGCCGATGGCGACCTGAAGCAGTTGACCCACTGCGCGCGCCTGCGCCAGGCGGTGCCGGCCGGTGACCACATCGCCGCCCTTCAGCAAGGCCAGGGCAAGACGCGCCTGGTGCTGTTCGACGCCGCCGGGGAGCTGAAGCGTGTGCTGTGGGAACCGACGGCCGAGGTGAGCCTGATCGACCTGGCCGCATCGCCCGATGGCAAGCAGGTGACGGTGGTCAGCAAGCGCGCCGGCGACTGGCGTGTCGAAGCCTTCGACCTGGCGCAGCCGGCCGCCGAGCCGCGCCTGCTGTTCACCCACAACGCGCCGGTGCATGGCCTGGTGCATGGCAAGGCCGGGCTGGAGTTCATCGCGGTGCGCGACGGTGTGTTCAACGTCTGGCGGTTGGATGGCAGCGAGTGGGTCAAGCTCAGTCACACCCACACCCGCGTGGTCTCGCACGGCGGCAGCCAGCCCGACGGCTCGCTCGCGCTGGGCGTGGTGGCACCGGGTGGCTATGAGCTGCGCCGCATGGCGGCCACGCCGGCCTTGCAGCGTGCGCCGGTGGTGAGCGCTGCGGCCAGCAGCGCTTCGGCGCCTGCGCCCATTGCGGCGCCGGTTGCCACGCTGGGCGAACCCCAACCCTATGAGTCGTGGCGCTCGATGTACCCGCGCAGCTGGTTCCCGGTGGTGACCGGCGAGTCGGGTTTGTTCGCGGTCGGTGCGAGCACCTTCGGCTCGGATGCGATTGGTTGGCACAAGTACGCCGCGTCGCTGCAATACGAAACCACGCAGAACGAGCTGCTGGGCAGTTTGCAATACCTGTTCCGGGACCAGCACCTGCTCACCTTGCAACGCGAGATGACGGCCCGAGCCTGGGAAGGTGGCAACGAAGAAAACGACGTCACCGCCTACGACCGCGAAACGCGCGCGCAGTGGCTGAGCGTCCTGCCCTGGCTGCGCCTGGATCGGCGCATCGCCTTTGGCGTGGGTGCTGCGCTCGATCATGTGGAACGTGTCCACCCCGAACGGGTCAGCACCAGCGGCATCCCCAGAACCGAGCGCCTGCTGGCGGCCTTGCTCAGCTACGACACCACCGGCGGCAACTGGTGGTCGGAAGGCAGCAACCGCGGCCAGCACGCCACGCTGCTGTATGAAAGCTACCGCCCGTTTGTGCGCGAAGGCCGCAACGACTACGACGGAAGCGTGCTGCGCTTCGACTGGCGCGGCTTCGTGCCCGTGGGCCGCAGCGTGCTGGCCCTGCGCCACACCGAGGCTCATGCAAGTGGCTTCACCGAGCGCTTTCAGCTGGGCGGCGCGATCGACCCCCAGCTGCAGCTCGGCATGGCGCTCAACAACCGCGACATCACGTTGCGCGGCTACAACCGCAGCAACGTGGTCGGCTTGCGCGGCGCCAACGCCCGCGTGAGCACCGTCGAGTGGCGCATGCCGATCGCCGACGTCGACCGCCATTTCATGACCCCGGCCGTGGGCCTGAACCGCGTGTCGGCCGCTGCCTTCTTCGACATCGGCGGCGCCTGGGACGACGGCCATCGGCCGGTTCACTACCAGCGTGGTGTCGGTGTCGAGCTGCTGAGCGAGGTCAAGCTGCTGTACGCGATGGGCCTGCAACTGCGCCTGGGCGTGGCACGTGGGCTCGACGCACCCAAGGGCACCCGCGCCTACCTCGCGCTCGGCCGGGGCTTCTGAATGACCCGTCACCGCCGTTCGCCCTGAGCCTGTCGAAGGGTGCGCAGTGCGCAGCGCTGGCTTCGACAAGTCCTGTCCTGAGCCCTGTCGAAGGGTCAGCCCGAACGGAGCTTGTCAGTGCAGCTTGTCGCGCGGCGGCCGCTTGAACGACTTGGGCTTGTAGACGTTACCTTCCCAGCTGCCTTCGCCGCGCGCGCGGCGAATCGCTTCGTCGGCCAGCTGCTCGGCGGTCTTGCGCGATGCGCGCCGGTGGACGAGCGAGTTGGCCCCACCCCGAATGCGCTGCCAGGTGCGGCGGGTGAAGGCGTCGACCTTCATGCGCAGGCGCACACCAAGCAGCAGCCGCGCCATCATCACGACGCAAATGGTCAGCACGGCAATGGCAAGAGACTTCTCGATCATGGTGGGCCTGATATTAGCCCCGTCGGTCGCCCTGTCGCGAAACCCCTGACCGAGTGAGGTGGCTCAGCGTGCCAACACCTGCACGCGCCATTGCACCCGCAGTTCCAGCACCTCGCCGTGAGCCAGCACACGCAGGCCCGGTCGGCCTGGCATGTGGAAGGCATCGATGGGATGGCTGACGGGCTCGAAGCAGAAGGCCGGGCCTTGCGGCGGGCGGTACATCAGGCAATAGCCATTGGCGAGGCCACCGGCCTGCACCGCGGGCACGCGCATGGCCAGGCGCAACGACTCTTCCGGCCAATCGATCGCCGCCTCGCCCGACCAGCCGGTGAAGGCGTTGTCGATCAATGAACCCAGCACGGGAGCGCCGGTGTTCAGGTCCCAGCTTGGCGGAAAACGATCGGTGTGCTGTGTGGGCAGGGGGTCATCGCCGCAGAGCCACACGCCGTGCACCGGCGCCGTGAGCCGCATGCCGGCGCTGCGCCGGAACCAGGGGTGCAGGCCCAGCCCGTAGGGCAGGGGTTCGTCGCCCAGGTGGGTGACGCTCACGCTCTGGTCCAGGCCTCCATCGACGAGGGTGAAGCTCTGCGTGGCACGGTAGTGGTAGGGGTTGCCGTCGAAGTGGCGCGACTCGAGGTGCATCGCCAGGGTGTCGGCGGCGGGCTGCTCGATGTGCCAGCGCTGCAGCCAGCCATCGCCATGGATGGGGTAGGGCTCGCCGGCGCGGTTGGGCGCCATCGCGTAGAAGTGGCCGGCCTGCTCGAAGCCGCCGCCGCTGATGCGGTTCGACCACGGCAGCATGGCGAAGTTGGCCAGGGTGTAGCGGTCTTCGTTCACCCCATCCCAGGGCCGCCAGAGGTCGAGCAGGCCTTGAGGGCGGTCGAGTTGCCAGGCGGCCACACCGCCGCCGAGGGTGGGCACGAGGCCCAGGCGTTGACCGGCGTGCTCCAGCCAGGTGATGGGGTGCGCCATGTTCAGCCGGCGTAGAGGTTGGCCGGGCGGCCGGGGCTGTCGATGCCGATCGCGAACAGCGAGCCCGCCAGCGGTTGGGCGGCGAGCTGCTCGGCTGTCAGCTCGAAGCGCGCGCTGGTGATGAAGAGCGTGCGCAGATCCGGCCCACCGAAGGCGACATTGCTGATGTGGCTGGTGGGCAGATCGATGCGCGCCAGCTCTTCGGTGGTGACCGGATCGTGGCAGGTCACGCGGGCCGCGCCCCAGTGGGCGATCCACAGGCGACCCGCGGCGTCGGTGGTCATGCCGTCGGGGTAGCCCTCGTCAGGGCGGAAGCGCAACCACAGCCGCTGGTTGTTGAGGTTGCCCGAGACCGGGTCGAAGTCGAAGGCGTGGATGCGCCGCTCGGCCGTTTCGTTGAAGAACATCGTGCGCCCGTCGAGCGACCAGGTGGGGCCGTTGGTCACCGCGTAGTGCGCGTCGAAGGCGAGCGTGCAGCGCTGCCCGGCGTCGAAGCGATACAGCGCGCCGGTCGGCCGCGAGCAGCCGAAGTCCATGGTGCCGCCCCAGAAGCGCCCCTGTGCATCGCACTTGCCGTCGTTGAAGCGGTTGCCGGGTTGCTGGGGCTCCGGGTTGTGCAGGCGTTGCAGCGTGCCAGTGTCGGTGTTGAAGAGCGCAAAGCCACTGCGCAGCGTGACCAGCAAGCCGGGCTCGCTGGCGCGCTCGGCCACCGCCGAGATCTCTTCGTCGAAGGGCCAGCTGTGGCGTGCCTGGGTGGCCAGCTCATAGCGGTGCAGTTGGCGGCCGAGGATGTCGACCCAGTAGAGCGCCTGGCGGCGTACCGACCACAGCGTGCCTTCGCCCAGCGTGGCCGCCGCCGGCCACAGGCAGCGCAGCTCGCTGGTGGGGCGGGGCGCGGTCACTTTCAATGGGATTCCCGGGGCACTGCCGCGCCGCTGCCGCCCACCAGGAAGTCGAGGTCGGCGCCCAGGTGGGCCTGCTGCACATGCTCCACGTAGAGCTTGTACCAGCCGCGCTTGGGCACCGGCTGGGCCTGCCATTGCTCGCGACGCTTCGCCAGTTCGTCTTCAGACACTTCGAGGTGCAGGCGTCGGCCGGCCACGTCGAGCTCGATCATGTCGCCGTTGCGCACCAGGGCCAGCGTGCCGCCGGCTGCCGCTTCGGGCGAGGTGTGCAGCACCACGGTGCCGTAGGCGGTGCCGCTCATGCGGCCGTCGGAGATGCGAACCATGTCGGTGATGCCCTTTTGCAGCACCTTGGGCGGCAGCGGCATGTTGCCCACCTCGGCCATGCCGGGGTAGCCGCGCGGGCCGCAGTTCTTGAGCACCATCACGCAGTGTTCGTCGACGTCGAGATCGGGGTCGTCGATGCGGGCATGGAAGTCTTCGATGTTCTCGAACACCACCGCGCGGCCACGGTGCTGCAGCAGGTGGGCTGACGCCGCCGAGGGTTTGATCACCGCGCCATCGGGCGCGAGGTTGCCGCGCAGCACGGCGATGCCGGCGTCGGGCATGAACGGTGCCTCGGGTGTCTTGATGACGTCACGGTTGTAGCAGGGGGCCTCGGCGATGTTCTGCGCGATCGTCTTGCCGTTCACCGTGAGCGCGTCGCCATGCAGCAGCGGGGCGATCTCGCGCAGCACGGCCGGCAGGCCACCTGCGTAGTAGAAATCTTCCATCAGGTACTTGCCCGAGGGCTGCAGGTTCAGGATGCAGGGCACCTCGGCGCCGAGCTTGTCCCAGTCGTCGAGCGTGAGCGGCACGCCGATGCGCCCTGCAATCGCCAGCAGGTGCACCACCGCGTTGGTTGAGCCGCCGATGGCCGCGTTGGTGCGGATGGCGTTCTCGAACGCCTGGCGGGTGAGGATCTGCGACATGCGAAGGTCTTCTTTCACCATCTCGACGATGCGCCGGCCGGTGAGCTGGGCCAGGCGGTTGCGGCGTGTGTCGGCTGCCGGGATGGCGGCGTTCTCGGGCAACGACATCCCGAGCGCCTCGACCATGCTGGCCATCGTAGACGCCGTGCCCATGGTCATGCAGTTGCCCTTGGAGCGGTGCATGCATGACTCGGCGGCGGTGAACTCGTCCATCGTCATCTCGCCGGCGCGCACCATCTCGCTCATCTGCCACACGCCGGTGCCCGAGCCGATGTCCTGCCCGCGGAACTTGCCGTTGAGCATGGGCCCGCCCGACAGGCCGATGGTCGGCAGGTCGCAACTCGCTGCGCCCATCATCAGCGAGGGCGTGGTCTTGTCGCAGCCCATCAGCAGCACCACGCCGTCGATCGGGTTGCCGCGGATCGACTCTTCGACGTCCATGCTCGCGAGGTTGCGAAACAGCATGGCGGTGGGGCGAAGCTGGGTTTCGCCGAGCGACATCACCGGGAATTCGAGCGGGAAGCCGCCTGCTTCGTAGACCCCGCGCTTGACGAATTCGGCCAGCTCGCGAAAGTGCCCGTTGCACGGCGTGAGCTCGCTCCAGGTGTTGCAGATGCCGATGACCGGGCGGCCATCGAGCTCGTCGTGCGGGTAGCCCTGGTTCTTCAGCCAGCTGCGGTGCATGAAACCATCGCGGTCGGTCTTGCCGAACCAGGCCTGGCTGCGCCGCAACTTGGGGTCGTCGGGCTTCTTCTTCGAATCCATTGTCTTGTCGTCCTCCGGGTCAACAGCGAAGAGCTCTTGACGCGGCGCATCGTAACAAGGCACATTGATAATAGAAAAATAAATAAATGAACTCATGACATATACAGATTGCAATACCAAAGGAACAGCCGTGTCAGCCTCCTCTCCAGCAGCAACTTCTCTTGCCACCTACCCGAGCCTTCGTGGCCGTTCAGTCTTCATCACCGGCGGCGGCAGCGGCATCGGCGCATCGATGGTCAGCGCTTTCACCGAGCAGGGCGCGCGGGTGGCTTTCATCGACATCAACGAATCGGCCAGCGCCGCGCTGGCGCAGCAGCTCAAGGCGGCCGGCCATGCCGCACCGTGGTGGCGTGCCTGTGATGTGCGCGACGTGCCGGCCTTGCAGGCGGCGATTGCCGACGCGGGTGCGGCCTTGGGTGACTTTGCCGTGCTGGTCAACAACGTGGCGAGCGACGACCGCCACACGCTGGAGTCGATCACGCCCGAGTACTACGACGAGCGCATCGCGATCAATCAGCGCCCGGCCTTGTTTGCGATCCAGGCGGTGGTGCCGGGCATGAAGCGGCTGGGGTTTGGCTCGATCGTCAACTTCGGCTCGATCGGGTGGCAGACCAAGACGAGTGGCTACCCTTGCTATGCGATTGCCAAGTCGTCGGTTGATGGGTTGACGCGTGGCTTCGCGGCGGGGCTGGGGCCGTTTCGCATTCGTGTGAACACGGTGACGCCGGGGTGGGTGATGACCGAGCGGCAGATTCGGTTGTGGCTCACGCCCGAAGGCGAGCAGGACATTGCGCGCAACCAGTGCTTGCCGGACAAGTTGCAGCCGTCTGATGTGGCGCGAATGGTGTTGTTTTTGGCGTCGGATGATGCGGCGATGTGCACGGCGCAGGAGTTCACGGTGGATGCGGGGTGGAGTTGAGGCTCCATCATTCCCGCGTCGGCGGGAATCCATGAAGGTGGCGCTTCGCGTGGGTGTTTCTTCCTACTTCCAGCGGGTGCGTCGGGATGTCGTCCCGACAGCCGACCTACTTGTTCTTTGCTTCGCCAAAGAAAAGTAGGCAAAAGAAAGGCGACCCTGCTCGCCGGTCGACCTAGGGTCGACTGCTCTGCGCTGCTCGGTCATTGGGGCTCGCGCCGAACTCACTACGCGGCCTGCGGCCGCTGCGTTCAGACAGGCGGCGCGAAGTCAGAAGACGAAGCACGCTCGCGCGTGCAGCCCCAAAGCCCTGCGCTGCTCGACGGCTCACCAAGGGGCCCAAGAGAAGGCTCGCCTT
>NZ_JADMJX010000148.1 GCF_018780185.1 Rhizobacter sp. | reverse complement strand
CGACTCTTTCGGGCGCACCTCGGTGCAGAGCCGAGACCCTTTGACGCCACCAACACGAAAGAAACACCCTCGCTGGCGCAGCTCCGCGCAGACGTCGAAGCCACGGACGCGTGGTACCTGAACTACGTGGCCGCACTCCCCGCATCGGCCTGCGCGGAGATGCTGGACTTCACTTTCACCGATGGCGACCGGGGCCGCATGTCGCGTGAAGAAATCCTGCTTCACGTCGTGACCCACGGCGGGTATCACCGCGGCAATGTGGGCCAGGTGCTCAAGTCGATTTCGGTGGCCCCGCCGCGAGACCTGTACACCAAGTTTCTGCACCAGAGTGAGCCGGAGAGACGGTCAACCTGACCCTCAGCGCCGCGCCGTCTGCCTCTTCGAAGGCTGCATTGCTTCCGTCGGCCAGCCGTATGACGCGACCAGCACGGTCTTGATCACGGAGGCCGTGGGTTGCTTGGCTTGCTGACCCGATCGGTCTTCGGTCTTGGTGGCGGTGGGCACGCGCTGCTTGGCAGAGGCAGTGGCTTTGGAGGTGGTTTTCAAAGTGGGTGTCAGGAGCGTCATAGGCGCGGGATTGTATGGGGGCCGTTTTTCACGCCGTCTCGGGCTCCGGCTTGCTGCGCCCAGGCTGCCGCGTGCACACTGGTGGCCATGTCGGCTTCGCTGCTTCACACACCGGGTTTGCGCGCCACGCTGGCGCTGCTGCTCACGCTGGCCGCGGCCGCGTGGCCTGGGCGCGTGATGGCGTCTGAGATGCTGGTGGCCGAGCTGGAGCAACGCCTGTCCAGGGTGGGTGTTGACGAGGTCAACCTGTCCCTCGGTGGCCCGTCGTCGGCAAGCATGGTGAGCCTCAGCCAGCGCACGGTGGCGTGTGATCTCCAGGCGGTCAGCCTCTCGGCCCAGCTGGCGCGCGGGAGCGGCTCGAAGGCCATCGTCGACGCGCACAGAGAGGCGCTGCGCGCCGCCGTGGGCAGCTGCACGGGCTTTGTGCTGGCGCTGCACTCGCCCAAAGAGGTGCCGAAGGTCTGCGCGTCGGTGGCGTCGTGGACGGTCAGCCAGATGGCGCGGGAGCTGCGCCGCCGCATCAAGAGCATCGAGGCCGACGAGTTGTTGCGCACCAGCCTGCGCGGCAAGGCCTGCCGAGCGGCATATGTTTACGAGCTGCACAACACGCGGGTGGGCCTGCGGGTCGGCCGCTGACAACCATGCTGCACCACCTCTCTTTTGGCGTGACCGACCTGGCGCGCTCGGCCGCGTTTTATGACGCCACCTTGGGAGCGCTGGGCTACGTGAGGGTCTGGGCCGACGACACCGCCGTGGGCTACGGCCAGCCGGGTGGCGGTGACAAGCTGGCCATCAAGCTGCGGCCTGCCGCGTCGGTGGCACCGGGCCCCGGCTTCCATCTGGCGTTTGCCGCGCCGTCACGCGACGCCGTGCTGCGCTTTCATGCCGCAGCGCTGCAACACGGTGGTGTCGACAACGGGCCACCGGGGCTGCGGCCGCACTATGGCGAGCACTACTACGCGGCCTTCGTGATCGACCCGGACGGCTACCGCGTCGAGGCGGTCATCAACAACGGTGGGCGATGACATGTCTTGCAGGTCGACCGGTCGGGTGTTGAGCATGCTGCTGGCGAGCCTGCTCGTGTCGGCCTGTGGCCAGCACACCGGCGCTCGGCAAACGGGACCGGCCGAGGCCTCGCCTCAAGAGCGGCAGTGCATGGCGCGCGGCTGGCAGCGTGTGACGCTGCAAGTGGGCGGGCTGCCGCGCGAGCTGCTCTGGAAGGCGCCTTCCGGCCCGTGGGCCAAGGGCACGATCCTCGTGATGCACGGCGGCGGCGGGCAGCACTTTCAATGGTGTGTGGCCAACGCGCCGGTGGTCGCGCCGCAGGTGCGGTTCAGCGAGCTGGCGCTGGCCGAAGGGTATGCCGTGGTGCTGCTCAACTCGTCAGACCGCGTGACCGACAACCAGGGCCGCGTGTGCGGCAAGGTGTGGGACGACGAGGTCAGGAGCCGGCCCAACCTCGACCTGCCCTTCATCGGGGCCGTGGTGCAAGAGCTGCTGCCCCGGCTGCGCCCCGCCCACAGCCGCAGCGAGGTGTTCATCACCGGCTTGTCATCGGGTGGCTACATGAGCACGCGGGCGGCCACACATTGGGGCACGCGGGTGACGGCGTTTGCGCCGGTGTCGAGCGGCGACCCGTATGGTTGGCACCGCGTCTGCGAGGCGGGCACGACCGCGCGAGCCACGGTGCACGGTGCCGGCTTCGACAACGAAACCGGCAAGCAGATCACCGAGCGCGAGGCCTGCCGGGCCGCTGCCTACCCGAACGAACAACCCTGGGACGATGCCGGCCCGGGGCCCAAACCCGCGTTCAGAATCTTCCGGCACGAAGAAGACGGCATCAACGATCGCTCGTGCGGCGAGAAAATCAGCCAGCTGCTGCGCGAGCGCGGTTACCGTGGTGCGCCAGACTTCGTGCTGCAAGGTGGGCCACGCAGCCTCGCCAACCACCTCTGGCTCGACGCTTACAGCCGCCCGCTCCTCGATTTTTTTGCCGCCGAGCTGTCTGCAAGAAACAAGTGACCCCCTCGGCGCCCCACCTTTCAACTCCCCACCACCGACCTGCCCATGAGCACCAACCCCTACGCCCCGCCCACCGCCGCCGTGGCCGACGTCAACACCGGCGTGGAATACGCCGGCTTCTGGATTCGCCTCGGCGCTGCGCTCATCGACGCGGTGCTGATCATCGCGATCAGCTACCCCGTGCTGTATGCGATCTATGGGGCCGAGTACTTCGCCGAAGACAAGGCGAGCTTCATCTCCGGCCCGGCCGATGTGCTCATCTCGTGGGTGTTCCCGGCGGTGGCGTCCATCCTGTTCTGGCGCAGCAAGCAGGCCACGCCGGGCAAGATGGCCTTGTCGCTGAAGATCGTCGACGCACGCACCGGCAAGACGCTCTCGCTCGGCCAGTCGGTCGCGCGCTACCTCGGTTACTTCGTCTCCACGCTGCCCTTGGGCCTGGGCTTCATCTGGATCGCCTTTGACGCGCGCAAACAAGGCTGGCACGACAAGATCGGCAAGGCGGTGGTGATTCGCAGCAAGGCCGCCACGACCCAGCCCGTCACCTTCGAAGACGCCTGAGCCGGCCTGCCGAGACCACCTGCACATGACCCCCACGGCCGACTACACCGACATGAAGGCGTTCTTGCGCTTCTTCGCCGAGCGCTTTCTCGATCAACGCATGGCCACGGCCCACGACCGGCCCATGGCCCTGCTCGAGCGACAAGAGCAGGAGTCGCCCGAGCGCGCGGCCTCCGGCTTGCGCATGGCGGTCAACAACTGCATGGAAATATCGGCACCGTGGCCGCTGTCGCAGATCGTCGCGCTCGATGCTGAAATGCACGCGAAGGGCCTTCTTAGCCTGTCGCATGTTCGCTCTCGGGTGTGGGGCCGCTACGCCGCCATGCTCAAGCGCGGCCACGTTCGCAACGGCGACGAGCTCGCCGTCGCGCAAGCGGTGCTCGCAGACCGATCGCTGGCGCAGGCGCTGCCTGAAGCGCAGCGGCGCAGCCTTCAGGCCATGGTTCAGGCCTACGGGGCCGGCCGAGCCTCACCCCTCCACAGGCGCTAGGCGTCACGAAACTCCAACGACCGAGTTGCTGCCATGTCGAAGACCCCGCCCAAATCCGAGTACCTGCTCCTCTCGCGCGGCCAATGGGATCGCGACAAGTCGCCGCAAGAGATTCAAGCCGTCATCGACGACTTCTATGTCTGGTACGAGCAACTCGTCGCGCAGGGCCAGTTCAAGCCCGGCCAAAGGCTGGCCATGGGCGGGAAGCTGGTTTCGCGCGCTGGCGTCACCGATGGCCCGTACGCTGAAGCCAAAGAAATCATCGGGGGCTACTGGTTCATCGTCGCCACGAGCTTGCAGGAGGCTGCGGCCATCGCAGCCCACAACCCCTGCCTGGCCTGTGGCTTGACCTTCGAGGTGCGCCCCATCGAGCAGGAGCGCGCGAGCGCTTTCAGGCCGGCCAACGAGACGCCGAGCCACTCGGGTTGAACTGCTGCAAAGCGCTGACTGTGAGGTGAACCATGAAGACCCAGTACTACACCGCAAGCAGCCTCGATGGCTTCATCGCAACGGAAGATCATTCGCTGGAATGGCTGTTCCCGCTCGGCGACATCAACGACACCGGCTACCCGAGCTTCATTCAAGACGTCGGCGCCCTCGCGATGGGCGCGTCGACCTACGGGTGGATGTTGCGGCACATCGTCAAGCCGGGCACCCCGCAACAAGCCGCCTGGCCTTACCCGCAGCCCACCTGGGTGTTCAGCCACCGCGCGTTGCCGGGTGTGCCATCGGCCACCATTCACTTCGTGCAAGGTGACGTGAAGCCGGTGCACGCGGCCATGGTGTCGGCGGCGGGTGGCAAGAACGTCTGGCTGGTGGGTGGCGGTGAGCTGGTGGGGCAGTTCCACGACGCCGGCTTGCTCGATGAAATCACGGTTCAGGTCGGGTCGGTGACCCTGGGCTCGGGCAGGCCCTTGCTGCCGCGCCGCATCGTGTCGCCACCTTTGCAGCTCAAGGCGGCAAGGTTCATCGGGCCGGGCTTTGCTGAGCTCACCTACTCGGTGCCGGCCAGGCGGTGATGCACTGCCTGAGCGGGCCCTGCTTGCCGTGAGGCTTTGGCGGGCCGGCCCACACGCTGCGTGCAGACGCCGCAGAATCGCCGGCTTGTCCACCCTTGGCCTCGTGCACGCCCCATGACCGACCTCTCCCGCTTCCCCATCACCCGGAAATGGCCTGCCCAGCACCCCGATCGCCTGCAGCTCTATTCACTGCCCACGCCCAATGGCGTGAAGGTGCCGATCTTTCTGGAAGAAACCGGCCTGGCGTACGAGCCGCACCTGGTGAGCTTCACCACCAACGACCAGTTGTCTCCCGAGTTCCTGTCGCTCAACCCGAACAACAAGATACCCGCGATCATTGACCCCAACGGGCCGGGCGGCCAGCCTCTTGCCTTGTTCGAGTCGGGGGCCATCCTGCTGTACCTGGCCGAGAAGACGGGCCAGCTGTTGCCCACCGACCCGGCGCAGCGCTACCTGACCATCCAGTGGCTGATGTTCCAGATGGGTGGCATCGGGCCGATGTTTGGGCAGCTCGGTTTCTTCCACAAGTTTGCGGGCAAGGACTATGAAGACAAGCGGCCGCGTGACCGCTATGTGGCCGAGTCGAAGCGCTTGCTCGCGGTGCTTGACCAGCACCTGGTCGGCCGCGCGTGGATGATGGGCGACGAGTACAGCATCGCCGACATCGCGATCTTTCCGTGGGTGCGCAACCTGATCGGGTTCTACGAGGCCGGCGAGCTGGTGGGGTATCAGGCGTTTGCGCAGGTCGATCGGGTGCTGAAGGCGTTTGTCGCGCGGCCCGCGGTGCAGCGTGGGTTGGAGATCCCCAAGCGCACCTGACGTCATTCCCGCGCAGGCGGGAATGACGAGGTACCTACTGAGCCTCCAGCTCTGCCCACTCGTCGCTGGGCATGCCCAGCACGAACCCCTGCGCGCAGTCGGCACCCGCGCCTTGCAGCAACTGCAATGACGCGGCGTCTTCGATCAGCGGGGCGATCACCACCACGTTCATCGCGTGGGCGAGGTCGGTCATCGCACGCACCATCATCACGCCCACCTCGTCGTTGGCCAGGCTTTGCACCAGGCTGCCGTCGAGCTTGACCGAGCTCAGGGGCAGGCTGCGCAAATGGCCCAGACCGCCGAAGCCGCGGCCGTATTCGTCGAGCATCAGCCGCGCGCCGAGCTGGTGGATCTCATTGAGCACGGGTTGCAGCGGCGCCAGGTGGCCGGTGATCTCGCTCTCCTTGAGCTCCAGGCACAGCTGGCCGGGGGCGAAGGCACCGCTGCGCAACAAGGCGGTGAGCCGCGCCACATAACCCGAATCGAGCAGCGACACCGCTGCCACGTTGATGTGCAGGCGCTGCGCGGTGCGTGTGTCACGCTGGCTGAGCATCAGCGCCAGGTGGTTGACGACCCAGGTGTCGAGCGCGGGCATCAACTCGAAACGTTCGGCCTGCGACAAGAACGCGCGTGGCGCCAGCAGCGTGTCGACGTCGTCCAGGCGCAAGAACACCTCGTGCCCGTAGACGGCCGATGCGGTGTGCTGCTCCAGCTGGGCCTGCCAGTCGGGGCCGCTCAAGGCGCCCGCGGGCAGGCGGCGCAGGTCGAAGATGGGCTGGAACTGCAGCGCAAAGTTGCCGGCGGCGAGTGCGATCTTCAGCCGCTCTGACCAGCTCTGCTGCAGGGCGGCCAGCGCGCCGGCATCGCCGCCGAGGTCAAACATGTGGATGCGGTTGCGGCCCTGGCGCTTGGCGATGTGGCAAGCCGCATCGGCGCAGTTCATCGCGTAGGCGGGCGACAGGGTGTGGCGGCTCAGTCGCGCGATGCCCACGCTGCCCGACACCTCGAACTCGCGCCCGCCGTGGCTGAAGCGCTCGTCATCGAGGATGGCGCGAAACTTCTCGGCCAGCGCGAGCACGTTGCTGTCGTCCACATTGCGCAGCAGCACGGCGAATTCGTCGCCACCCAGGCGCGCCACCAGGTCGCTCTGGCGCGAGCGGGCCTTGAGCTTGCGGCCGATGCTCGCGAGCAGCGCGTCACCGGCGGCATGGCCGGCGCTGTCGTTGATGTGCTTGAAGCGGTCGAGGTCGATGAACAGCAGCGCGCTTTGTTCGGTGCTGCGTCGCAGGCGAAAGATCTCCTGCTCCAGCATGTATTCGAAATGGCGGCGGTTGTGCAGCTTGGTCAGGTGGTCGTGGCGCAGCTGCCACTGGGTCTCGGCTTCGTGGCGCTTGCGCTCGGCGATGTCTCTGAAGGCCACCACCACGCCGGCACACTGGCCGTCCTGGTGCGGGCTGTCAAAGAGAGGGCGCACGGTGCACTCCACGTTGATCAGCTCGCCGTCGGTGCGCCAGAACACGGTCTCCCAGTTGCTGAGCGAGTCGCCCAGCTCGTAGGCCTGTTGCAGGAAGCAGGTCTCGGCCGGCACCGGGCGGCCACGCTCGTCGGCATGGTGGATGCGCTCGTGCGCTTGCAGGCCCACGAGTTCGTCTTCATGCGTGCATTGCAAGAGCCGCAGCGCCGTCGGGTTGACGAAGGTGATGCGCCCGCTGCGGTCGACGCCATACACCCCGTCGCCCACCGAGGCGAGGATGAGCTCGAGCCGCTGGCTCTCGGCTTTCAGGCGCTGCTCGCGCTCGCGCAGGCGGGCCATGCTGTCGACGCGGGCGATGAAGAGCTCGTCGGACTCGTTCTTGAACATGCACTCCATCGCGCCGGCTTCGAGGCAGTCGCTGATCAGGCCGTCTTCATACGAACCGGTCAGCACCGCCAGCGTGAGGTCGCGCGTGGCCGGCAACTCGCGCAGTGCGCGGCACAGCGCCGCGCCGTTCAGGCCGGGCATGAAGTAGTCGATCACCGCCAGGTCGAAGCGCTCGGTCTGCACGCGGGCGAGTGCGGCTTCGGCGTGCTCGCAGGCCACCACTGCATAACCGTGGTTGCGCAGCACACGTTGGTACTTGGTGCGGCTGGTGCGCGAGTCGTCGACCAGCAGCACCTTGAGCGCGTTGGGTGACTCGGCATTGGGCCGCGTTTCGTTGGCCACCTGCGCGAGCAGGCCACGCACCAGGCGCGGCACCTCCGAGGGGCGCTGCAGGCGCAGCACCTGGGTGAAGGGGCGTTCGGTAGCGAGTCGGTTGTCCACATGCGCCGGGTCGGCGGCCAGCACCAGCAAGGCCACCTGGCGGCAATCGGCCTTGTGCAGGCGGTGGGTGAGCGCCTGGCAGATGGCGGCCGGCGCCGTCGACCAGCCGACGATCACGGTGCCGAGGCCGCGCGTCAGTTCTTGCTCCAGGGCGACGAGTGCGGCTTCGTCGGCCGGCAACGCGATCACGTTGAAACCGTGGCGCAGCAACAGCTTTTCCATGCCGCGGCGCAGGGTGGGAGAAGACTCGACAAGCAGCAGCCGGTGCATGGCCGAAATGGTAGAGGGCGGGTCGATTGCACTGGTGTGCCATTTCGTGACGGAGTGGTGCAAAGCTCGGCGGGGGCGAGCCGCGACCCGATCGGTCGCTCGGTTACGCTGTGGCAAACACCACGCTTGGCGCCCTGTGCCTACCCCCGTGCCCACTCCCGTGAAACCCCTCATCACCCTCTCGCTTGCCGCGCTGCTCAGTGCCTGTGTGGTGGTGCCACGCACCGACAGCGTGTTCGACCCCGCCTGCCAGATGCAGCGCCGCCAAATGACGCTGGAGGTGCATCAGATCGGCGCCTTCGGTGGCTGCTCCAACGACGGTTGTGTGGGGCTGCTGGTGGGTGCTGGGGTGGTGGTGGCCGCGAGCGCCGTGGTGTCGGGCAGCATCGCGGTGGTCGGCAACGTGGTCTATTGGATCGAGCAGCAGGGGCGGTGCAGGCCTTTGCCCGCGCCGCCGCCTGTGGTGCGCTGAACGGCTCAGGCCTTTTGGGCGCGCAGGCGCGTCATGCGTCGCAGGCTGGTGGCTTGCACCGCGAGCGAGGCCCCGGTGGCCAGCACAAAGGCCGTCGTCACACCGAGTGGCACCAGGGCCAGTGACAGCACGAAGCAGAACGCTACAAACGAGTAGAGCCCGGTGGCCATGGCGCTCAGCAGTGCTGCCGCGAATGCCGAGCCCTGGCTGCGGTGCGAAAACACCGCCAGCACGATGCCGAGGATGGGGAACACCGCCAGCAGCCCGCTCCACGCCGGCCCCACGCTGGCGGCCACCCAGGTCACGCCCAGCGTGAGTGCGGCACCCGCGCCCATGCGGCAGGCGAGCTCGACCGCGCTGATCGGGCGCGCGCCGGCCTGCACCCGCGCCGCGGGAAACAAGCGCGGTGCGAGCCACAGCGTGAGCAAGGAGATCGCCAGAGCGAGCGCTGCCGACACCGGCAGCGCCGACAGCGCCCATGCGCCCGCACCCCACGCGCACAGCCCCAACCCGAGCGCTGGTGGCCACGGCAGCCGGTGGGCCGCATGCGAATAGGCCACGCTGAACGCGACCGAGGCCAGCACCGCCGACAGCGACATCGCGGCCGCGTCGGCGGCGAACACCACACCCCGCTCCAGCGCCAGGAAGAAAAGGATGGGCCCGGCCACCACCGGCAGGCCGGCGAGCCAGCCCGCCACCGAGGCGCCCCAGCGTTTGCCGGCCAGCGACACGAGCAACAGGAAGGCCGGAACGAGCAGCAGCTTGAGCGCGAGCAAGGCCGGCTTTCAGGCCGCGGGTGTGAGCGAGGGCGTGGTCGGCAGCTCACCCACCGCCGCGCGGTAGGCGTGCCAGGTGGCGTGGCCCAGCACCGGCCCCACCACCAGCAGCCCGAGGAACCACGGCAACAAGGCCAGCACCACCAGCGTGGTGATCAGCGCGCCCCAGCACAAGAGCACGAAGGTTTGTGTGAGCACCAGGCGCAGGCTGGTGAGGGCGGCGGTGATGGCGTCGGTCTGGCGGTCGAGGATCATCGGGATCGCCACCACGCTCACCGCATAGATCAGCCCCGCAAAGAGCGCGCCGACGCCAAGGTAGGCGACCACGAAACCGAGGTTCTCCAGGGCCAGCACCTTGAGCACCGAGCCTTTGAAATCGGGCATGCCGTCAAAGCTCACGGCAAACACCACCAGCGCGGCGCGGCCCCACAGCATCTCGAGCACCAGCAGCGCAAAGCCGAAGATCGCCAGCGTGCCCATGCGGGTGCGCCAGGCCAGCAGCGAGTCGACGAAGTGCGGCGCATCGCCACGCTCCAGCTGCTGGCTCACGCGGTACAGGCCCATGCACATGAAAGGCCCCATCAACAGGAAGCCTGCCGACAGCGCGAGCACGTAGACCGGGGCATGCTCGAACACCGACATCAGCGCCCAGCCCATGGCCACAAAACACGCGCCGTAGAAGAGGCCGATGGCCGGCGCGCGCAGGAAGTCGCGCACCCCCAGGCGAAGCCATTCGCCGAGCTGGCGCAGCTGCAACGGGCGCAGCGGGATGTCGAGCGCGGTGGTCGGAGTCGGCGCGGAGTCGGGGGCGGATTCGAGGGTCATGGTGTCGTTGCGATCGTAGACCGGGTGCGTGCTGCGGTGGTGTGCAGCAGCATCGAATATGGCGGGGAATGGGGTGCCGCATTCCTCTCGTTCTCCCCGATACACAACACCGCTTGGCGGCGTAGCCTGAGGCCATGAATGACACCTTCGGGCGCGACACGGCCTATCACATGCGCCGCCTGGTGGACCACCTGCCGTCGATGCTCGCCTACTGGGACCGCGACCTGCTTTGCCGCTTTGCCAACCGCGCCTATGAACGCTGGTTCGGTGTGAACCCCGATCAACTTGTCGGCACCTCGATCCGTGACCTGCTCGGCCCCGAGCTGTTTGCGCTCAACGAGCCTTACATCCGCGGCGCCTTGCGTGGCGAAGAGCAGGTGTTCGAGCGCGTGGTGCCCGGCCCGGGCGGCGTGCGGCGCCACAGCCTGGCCACGTATGTGCCCGACATCGTCAACGGCGAGGTGATGGGCTTCATGGCCCATGTCACCGAGGTCACCAAGCTCAAGGAAACCGAGGCGGCGCTGCGCACCGAGGTGGCCGAGCGTACCCGCGCGAATGAGCAGCTGCGCCACAGCGAGGCGGCCCTGCTCGAGGCCCAGCGCCTGGGGCAGATCGGCAGCTGGGAGTGGGAGGTGGAGCCGGACATCATCACCTGGTCGGCCGAGCTGTACCAGATCTTCGGGTGCGACCCGACCCTGCTCCCGCCCCGCTATGCCGAGCAAGCGAAGCTCTACACGCCCGAGAGTTGGGCGAAGGTGGGCAAGGCCGTGAGCCAGGCGCTCGACACCGGGCAGCCCTACACGCTCGAACTGGAGTACCACCGTCCGGGTGGCGGAACGGGCTGGGTGGAGGCGCGTGCCGAGGCCGAGCGCGATGACACCGGAGCCGTCGTCAGGCTGCACGGCACCGTGCTCGAGATCACCGTGCGGCGCGAGGCACAAGACGCCCGCCTGCAGCGCGACCTGGCCGACGCTGCCAGCCGCAACAAGACGCTGCTGCTTTCGCGCGCCAGCCACGAGCTGCGCACGCCACTCAACGCGGTGCTGGGCTTTGCGCAGCTGTGCGAGGTCGACCCCGCCCTCCCGCCCAAACACCGCGAGTGGGCGGGCGTCATCAAGCACAGCGGCCAGCACATGCTGGGGCTGGTCGAAGACATGCTGGACCTGTCGAGTGCTGAACTCGGTGAGATGCGCATGGCCTGCACCGAGCTCGATCTGGGCGAGCTCGTGCGTGCCAGCCTGCCCCACCTTGCTCTGCTGGCCAACCAGGCGCAGGTTCGGTTCATCGACAACCTGCCACAGGCGCTGCCACTGCGCATCATGGGCGACCCGCAGCGTGTGCGCCAGGTGGTCGACAACCTGCTGTCGAACGCCATCAAGTACAACCGAGAGGGCGGCAGCGTCGCGTTGTCGGCCAGCGTTCAGGGGGCGATGGTGGCGCTGCGGGTCGAAGACAGCGGTGCGGGCCTGTCGGCGGCGCAGCTGCAGCGGCTGTTCACGCCCTTCGATCGTCTGGGCGCCGAGGCCACCGCCATCAAGGGTACGGGCATGGGCCTGGCTCTGACCAAGAAGCTGGTGGAGCTGATGGGCGGCCAGATCCGCGTGGAGAGTCTGCCCGGCATGGGCTCGGTGTTCACCGTGGCACTGCCGGCCGCCGGCTCCTAAGCCACGCCAGCGACCCAGCCATCACCGCCTCGCGTTCTCCCCGATACACAAGCCAGGTTGTCGGGATAGTCTGGCTGCAATGAGCGACACCACCGGGCATGACGCCGCCTACTACGCCCGCCGCCTGGTCGACCATGTGCCCTCGCTGCTCGCCTACTGGGACCGCGACCTGCGTTGCCGCTTTGCCAACCCGGCCTACGGGCGCTGGTTCCAGGTCGACCCCGAGCAACTGATCGGTGCCTCGATGCCCGAGCTGCTCGGCGAGCGCTGGGCGCTCAACCAGAAGCACGCCCTTGCTGCGCTGCGTGGCGAAGTGCAGACCTTCGAGCGTCAGGTCGCCGGGCCCAACGGCAGCACCCGCTACAGCCTGGCGCACTACGTGCCCGACATCGTCGACGGCGAAGTGGTCGGCTTCACGGTGCAGGTCACCGAGGTCACCAAGATCAAGAAAGTCGAAGCGGCGCTGCGTGCCGAAGTGGCCGAGCGCGCGCGTGCCTACGAGCTCTTGCGCGAGAGCGAGGTGGCCCTGCGCGAGGCCCAGCGGCTGGGGCAGATCGGCGGCTGGGTGTGGGACCTGGCCACCGACATCACCGTCTGGTCGGAGGAGCTCTACGCCATCCTCGGCTGCGACCCGACCCAGGCCCCGCCGCTCGGTGATGCGCACGGCCAGCTGTACGCACCCCACAGCTGGGACACCCTGCGCGCCGCGGTGCGGCGAGCGCTCAAGTTGGGCGAGCCGTATGCGGTGGAGGTCGAGTACCGGCGGCCCGACGGCTTCACCGGCTGGCTTGAAGCGCGTGGCGAGGCGGTGCGCAACGAGGCCGGCGAGATCGTCAAGCTGCGTGGCGTGGTGATGGAGATCACCCACCGCCGCCAGGTGCAGGAAGCCCGCATGCAGCGCGACCTGGCCGAGGCCGCCAGCCACAACAAGACGCAGTTCCTGTCGCGCGTGAGCCATGAGCTGCGCACCCCCCTCAACGCCGTGCTCGGCTTTGCGCAGCTGAGCGAGATGGACCCGACGCTGGCGCCGAAGCACCGCCAGTGGGCCGCCGTCATCAAGAGCAGCGGGCAGCACATGCTCGACCTGATCGAAGACATCCTCGACCTCTCGGGCGCCGAGCTGGGCCACTTGAGCGTGACCCCGGTCGACATGGACCTCGGTGCCGTGGTGCTGGCGAGCCTGGCCGAGCTGGCCATGTTGGCCGACCAGGCGCAGGTGAGCCTGGTGCCGCAGCTGCCGCAGGGCGTGCCGCTGCGCGTGATGGCCGACCCGCGGCGGGTGCGCCAGATCGTCAACAACCTGTTGTCGAACGCCATCAAATACAACCGCCCGGGCGGTCGAGTCACCTTGACCGCCATCGACCTCGGGCCGGTGGTCGAGCTGCGGGTCGAAGACACCGGCGTGGGCATGTCGGCGGCGCAGCTCGGGCGCATGTTCACCCCCTTCGACCGCCTGGGCGCCGAGGCCACCGGTGTCAAGGGCAGCGGCATCGGCCTGGCCCTGGCCAAGAAGCTGGTCGAGATGATGGGGGGTGAGATCCGTGTGCACAGCCAGCCGGGTGCGGGCTCGGCGTTTGCGGTCACCTTGCCGTCGGCACAATCGCGGGCATGACCGACGAGGGCCTGCCACGCACCGACACCCCCCGCTTCTGCCCCCGCCTCACGCTGCAAACCCTCGGCCGCGGTGACGGCCTGCTGGGCCTTGCGCCGACTGGCGCGATGGGCCCGCGCGGGCCCGAGGTCACCGTCGTGTGGATCGACTGGGTCTACCTCGGCGAGGGAGGGCGCCGCTTCGAGATGCCCGCGCCGACCTCGGTGCTGAACAGCCGCGCGCCGGCCACGCAACAGGTGTTCGATACCCAGGGCCGCGAGTGGCGCCTGCAGCGCGACCGCGCGGGCGAAGCCGACGCACTCGACGCGGTGTGGGCCGCCGGCCTGCAGCCACTGCCAGGCGACGCCTTGCAGTGGCGCGCCCGCGATGTGGCACGGCCCGCGGGCCCGCTGTGGACCCTGGTGCAAGAAGACTTTTTCGGTGACTTCTGGGCCGAGGTCGTGCCGCAGTGGCAGGCCCAAGGGTGGTCCATCGTCGTGCGCCCGGGCTTTGCGCACGAGACCTTGCTGGTCGACGCCTGGCGCCTCGTCATCGACCCGGTGAGCGGCGAGGTGCTGGGCAAGGAGCCGGCCGCGCCGCTGCGCCGCCCCGAGGTGGTGAAGGGCTTGCACCTGCCTGAGCGTGAAGGCTCGTGGATGTTGTCGCTCGGGGTCGAGATCGCCGGTGAAACATGGGACCTGGTGCCGCTGCTGGCCGACCTGCTCAAACGCGACGGCCGCTGGCTCGACGCGCGCCAGATCGCCGCGATCGACGACCAGGCGCTGATCCGCTTGCGCGCGCCCGGCGGGCGGCGCATTGACGCCCCGGCGGCGCCGCTCAAGGCCATCGTGGGGGCGATGGTCGACCTGCTCACCGACCCGCGCCGCAGCGTGGGGCCGATCCCGTTGTCGTCGTGGGAGGCGCAGCGCCTCGATCTGTTGCGCCTGGGCCTGATGGACACGCAGGCGCAGCGTGCCGGCCCGCACGGCGCGTGGCAACTGCAAGGCGAGGCCGGCCTGCGCCTGCTCGCGCAGCGCCTGCAAGGTGTGGGCGAGCCGCAGCCGGTGGCGGCGCCGGTGGGCCTCGGCGTGCAACTGCGGCCGTATCAGCTGCAAGGCGTGGCCTGGCTGCAGTACCTGCGCGAGCAGCGGCTCGCCGGCATCCTGGCCGACGACATGGGCCTGGGCAAAACCGCGCAGGCGCTGGCCCATCTGCTGATCGAGCAGCAGAGCGGGCGGCTCGACCGGCCGGCGCTGGTGGTGCTGCCGACCTCGCTCATCTTCAACTGGCAGGCCGAGGCCCGCCGCATGGCGCCGTCACTGCGCCTGCTCACGCTGCAGGGGCCCGAGCGCGCCAAAGACTTTGTGCGCATGACCGAGCACGACGTGGTGCTCACCACCTACCCGCTGCTGTGGCGCGACATCGACGCGCTGGCCGCGCAACCGTTTCACCTGCTGATCCTCGACGAGGCGCAGACGGTGAAAAACGCCGCCGGCCGCAGCGCCAACGCGGTGCGGCGACTGAACGCGCGCCACCGCCTGTGCCTCACCGGCACGCCGCTCGAAAACCACCTGGGCGAGCTGTGGGCGCAGTTCGATTTCCTGATGCCCGGCTTCCTGGGCGATGCGCGCAGCTTCACGCGGCTGTGGCGCAAGCCGATCGAAGACAACGGCGAGACGCTGCGCGCGCAGTTGCTGGCGCAGCGCGTGCGCCCCTTCATCCTGCGGCGGCGCAAGCAGGATGTGGCGACCGAGCTGCCACCGCGCACCGAGGTCATCAAGCGCGTGACGCTGCAAGGCCGCCAGCGTGACCTCTACGAAAGTGTGCGCGTGGCGTCGGACGAGATCGTGCGCCGTGTGTTGCAGCGCAAGGGCTTTGCAGGCGCCCAGATCAGCATCCTCGATGCGCTCTTGAAGCTGCGCCAGGTGTGTTGCGACCCGCACCTTCTGAAAGGCGCCAAGACACCGAAGACCATGGAGCGCGCCAAGCTTGAGCTGCTGCGCGACATGCTGCCCGCACTCGTCGATGAAGGGCGGCGTGTGCTGGTGTTCTCGCAGTTCACCGAGATGCTCGGCTTGATCGAAATCGAGCTCGATGCGCTGCAACTGCCCTGGCTGACCCTGACCGGCCGCACCCCGGTGGCGCAGCGTGGGGCGGTGGTGAAGCGTTTCCAGGCGCAGGAGGTGCCCATCCTGCTGGTCAGCCTGAAGGCCGGTGGCCTGGGCCTGAACCTCACCGCCGCGGACACCGTGATCCACATGGACCCGTGGTGGAACCCGGCGGTCGAAGAGCAGGCGACGGCGCGCGCCCACCGCATCGGGCAAGACCAGCCGGTGTTCGTCTACAAGCTGGTGGTCGAAGGCAGCATCGAAGAGCGCATGCTGGCGCTGCAGGCACGCAAGCAGGCGCTGGCCGAAGGCTTGCTGGGGCATGACGACGACGCCGCGCGCAAGTTCAGCGCCGAGGATCTGCAGGCTTTGCTGGCCCCGCTGGCCTGACGGGCCCTGCGCTGTCAGGGCGTCTCGGGTGGCGGCCGCACGCGGGCGATCAGCTCGTAGATCACCTGGGCGTCGGAATCTGCCAAGAGGCTGGCCCGCAAGCGCTGCCCGCGCTCGAGCTCGCGCATGCGCCACTCCATCTCACCCACCAGCATCATGATCTCGTTGTGAACCTTGGCGTCGCCCAGCACGGCGAGCTCGCCCAGCAAGAGGTCGGGGCTGTAGGCATCCAGTCCGGTGCTTGAGAACGAAGCCTGGATGCGCAGCGTGCGCTGCAGGCCGATGTCCATCACCTTGCGCAGCTCCGGGCCGGCCTGCGCCGTGCGCTCGGCCAGCCAGTCTCGCGACTCGGCAAAGCGCCGCAAGGTGCCGGCTAGGCGTGCGATGCGCGGCACGGCCTGTTCGAGCGAGGCGCCCGAACCGAGTGGCACCTCCACGTCGGGCGCGTCGACCGAGGCCGAGGACACGGCCTCCAGCAACGCGGGGCCGAACTCGCCGGGGATCAGCCGTGCGGCCATGCTCGCGCGTGCCAACGGGGCCGAACCCGACTCGACCAGGGCCATCAGCCATTCGCACACCGCGAGGATCTGCCCGTCCAGCGTGAACTCGTCGTCGCTGATGCTGCGCGGGTAGCCGAAGCCGTCGAGCCGCTCATGGTGCTGCAGCACCGCGTTGGCCACCACCGGGCCGGCACCGACCATGTGGAGCAGCACGCGGTGGCCGACCACCGGGTGCGAGACGATGTGGCGCCACTTCTGCGCGTCCAGGCGGGTCGAGGTGTCGAGGTAGCTGGGGTCGATGTAGAGCTCGCCGACGTCATGCACCAGGCCGGCGGTGCACAGCAGGCGTTGGCGCTCGATCTCGCCCGGCAGTAGCTTGCGCGCCAGCGCCAGCGCCAGCATGGCCACGCCCACGCTGTGCTTGAGCCGGTCTTGCTTGAACTCGGAGTACACGGTCAGCAGCGACTGCATCGGCAGCGTGAGGCTCAGCGAGGCCAGGGAAGCCGGCACCGGGCGGCTGTGCTGCGAGGCGCACAGGGCACGCAGCAGCGGGTGTTTCTCGAGCAGTGCCTGGGCCACTGGCTCGAAGCGCGCGGGGATCACGCCGCCCACCACCTGGACGCAGTCTTCGAGCGGCTTGCTCAGCTTGTGCTGCAGCAGCCGCTCGCGCGTGCCGGCGTCAATGCGGGCGCCCTTGGCCAGCAGCTTGATGCCGCTGCCGGTGACGATGTCCTCGCTTGCCTCGACCGCGTGCGTCTTCGACGTGGTGACCACGTGGTCGAGGTAGTGCGGGTTGACGTGTTGCGGGTCTTCGGCGCGGGTCATGGGGGCATTCTGGGCCCGTCCCGGTGGCCCGGCGAGTGCCAAGTGTTACAGTGCGAGGCAACTCGCGCCGACTGGTTGACGCCCGTCAACCGTGCCAAGTCCGCCGCCCCTCTTCGAATCGTCTCTGACAAGGCCACCCGCCTTGGCCTTGCATTCGTCGCAACGCCAACTCATCGGAGACGACCATGGCCAAAGAAGAACTGATTGAAATGCAAGGTGCAGTCACTGAAGTGCTGCCCGACTCGCGCTTTCGCGTGACGCTTGAAAACGGCCACCAGCTGGTCGCCTACACCTCCGGCAAGATGCGCAAGCACCACATCCGCATCCTCGCGGGTGACAAGGTGTCGCTGGAGCTGTCGCCCTATGACCTGAGCAAGGGCCGGATCATGTTCCGCCACCTGGAACGCCGCACGTTCTGAGTGGATGACGGCCCCAAGGCCGGCTGACGCCGTCCGCCCCCCGAGGGGAGCTCAAGGAAAAGTGGCAGAGCCCACATTTTCCTTGAGGCGCCTTCTTACAACGGCAGCGCCGTTGTGTTCTTCACCTCTTCCATCACCGCATAGGTGTGCGTCTCGCGCACGCCGGGCAGCGTCCAGATCACCGCGCCTACCAGCTCGCGGTAGGCCGCCATGTCGGCTACGCGCGTCTTGATCAGGTAATCGAAGCCGCCCGCCACCATGTGGCACTCCAATATCTCCGGGCGCACCTGCACCGCCGCGCGAAACGCGTTGAACACATCGGGCGTCGTGCGGTCGAGCACCACCTGGATGAACACCATCATTCCCGCGTTGAGCTTGTTCGGGTTGAGCCGCGCTTCGTAGCCGAGGATGAAGCCGTCGCGCGTGAGCCGCTTCACCCGCTCCAGCACCGCCGTGGGCGAGAGATGGATCGCCTCGGCCAGTTTCAGGTTGGAGATGCGGCCGTCGACCTGCAGCAAACGAAGAATCTTCGTGTCGGTTTTGTCCAGCCCCTCGGGTGGTGTGGCAAGGGCTTGGGTTTTCATGGGCGGGTGACTCCGGTGCAACTGTGCGACGCGCTGACGCTGGGTTATAAACCGGCGTCAACCTATAAATCATCGGAGGATTTTCATGCGTTTGTCCCGCTGGCTGTTGGTGCCGCTGATCCTCGTGCTCTTGCTCGCGGCCTACATCTTCGTGGTGTCGAGCTGGAACTACTCCACCGGCGAGCGCGCGGGCTGGGTGCAGAAGCTGTCGCGCAAGGGCTGGTTGTGCAAGACCTGGGAAGGCGAACTGTCGCTTGTCTCGATGCCGGGTGCGGCACCCGAAATGTTCTTGTTCACCGTGCGCGACGACGTGGTGGCCGAGAAGATCAACCAGGTGATGGGCAAGCGGGTCGCGCTGCACTATGAAGAGAAGGTGGGGCTGCCCACCAGCTGTTTCGGCGAAACGCGCCACTACGTCACCGGCGTGCGGGTGCAAGACGAGATCTCGCTGATGCCCGGTGTGATGGTGCCCACGGCGCCTGCCTCGGCCGCTTCGCGCTGACGGCCACCGTGTCGCCCTGAGCGCGGCCCATAGACTGCCTCGGCCATGAACGACGACGGCGTGTACGAGGTCTACGCCATCCGCTACGCCAGCATGCCGCGCCGGCGCAGCGACAACTTCCTTCCGCGCGACCCGCACGACGGGCCGATGCCGATGGACTTCTTCGTCTGGCTGCTGAAGTCGACCACCCGCCACATCCTGATCGACACCGGCTTCAGCGCGGCCACCGGCGTGGCCCGCGACCGCCAGTTCTTGCGCTGCCCGATCGAGGCGCTGCAGCACTTGGGCGTGGCGCCCGGGCAGATCGACGACGTGGTGCTGACCCACTTGCACTACGACCACGCGGGCAACCTGGGCCTGCTGCCGAAGGCGCGCTTTCATGTGCAAGACCTGGAGCTCGGCTTCAGCACCGGGCGCTGCATGTGCCACCCGTCGCTGCGCCACGCGTATTCGGTCGACGACGTGGTCGAGCTGGTGCGCCACGTGTACGCCGACCGCGTGGTGTTCCACAACGGTGACAGCGAGATGGCCCCGGGTGTGCAGCTGATGCTGATCGGCGGCCACACCCAGGGCCTGCAATCGGTGCGCGTGAAAACGGCACGCGGCTGGGTGGTGCTCGCCTCCGACGCGGCGCACTATTACGAAAACGTCGAGCGGGTGCACGCCTTCCCGCTGGTGTTCAACGTGGCCGACATGCTCGAGGGCCACCGCCGCATCAGCGCCGCAGCCGATTCACCGCAGCACGTGGTGCCGGGCCACGACCCCTTGGTGATGCAACGCTACCCGCGTGTGGCGGGCGACGAGGT
>NZ_JADMJX010000007.1 GCF_018780185.1 Rhizobacter sp. | reverse complement strand
CTGCAGGTCGGGGTTGAGGTTGGCGTGCACCTGCTTGATGGTGTTGACCAGATCCGACAAACCTTCGAGCGCGAAGTACTCGCACTGCATCGGCACCACCACGCCGTGCGCGCTGCACAGGCCGTTGAGCGTGAGCAGGCTCAAGGACGGCGGGCAGTCGATCAGCACGAAGTCGTAGTCGGCGGCCACGGCGGCGATTGCCCCTTTGAGCCGCTTGTCGCGCCGCTCCAGCTCGACCAGCTCGACCTCGGCGCCGGCCAGCTCGCGGTTGGCGCCGAGCACGTCGTAGCCGACCTTCTCGCTCTTCACCCGCGCTTCGGCAATGCTGGCCGATTCGAGCAGCACGTCGTACACGGTCAGCTGCAGGGCTCGCTTGTCGACGCCCGAGCCCATGGTGGCATTGCCTTGCGGATCGAGGTCGATCACCAGCACACGCTGGCCGACCCGGGCCAGGCCGGCAGCGAGGTTGACGGTGGTGGTGGTTTTGCCGACACCGCCCTTTTGGTTGGCAACACAGAAGATGCGGGTCATGGGCGATCCGGTGATTGAAAGGAAAAGGACGTCATCAGTTGCTGGCCAGGCGCACGCCGAAGCCGACCAGGAACAGCCCCGCCAGCTTCTGCAACCAGCGCGCCAGGCGCTTGTGCGCCCTGACCCGGCTCGACACCGCGCCGGCAAAGGCACACAGGCTGAGGCAGTAGACGGCGGTGATGGAAGCAATCGTCACGGCCATGGCCGCAAAGGTCACCGCGCCGAGGTGGGTGGTCGGGTTGATGAAGAGAGGAAAGAAGGCCATGTAGAACACGATCGCCTTGGGGTTGAGCAAGGTGATCAGCAAGGCCTGGCGCAGGTAGTGGCGCGGCTCGATACGAATCGGCGAGGCATCGCCCTCTTTCGCAAAGATCAGCCGCAGGCCGACCCAGGCCAGGTAGGCGGCCCCGGCGTACTGCACCACCCGAAACGCCAGCGGGTGCGCCTCCAGCAAAGCCGCCACTCCGGCGACCGCCAGCCACAGCAGCACCTGGTCGCCGACGATCACGCCCAGCGTGGCGGCGGCACCGGCACGAAACCCACCCTTGGCGGTTGACGTGAGCAGCGCAAACGTACCCGGCCCGGGCAAGGCCAGGAACACCAGAATGGAGAAGCAGAAGGTGCCGTAGTCGGAAATGCCGAACAAGGTCATGGCGATCTCAAAGTGGCGAGGCGCGTCGAATCCAAACCAGGCAGCGCTCGGCATCCAAGCCGGGCACCGTCAGTTGTTCCACGTGAAACACATCCCATTCTGGGGGCAAGGCGGCAATTTCTTCGCTCGGGTCCTTGCCTTTCATCGCCATCCAGACACCGTCATCGGCCAGCAGGTGACGCGTCAAACGGGTGAAGTCGGCCAACGAGGCAAAGGCCCGCGAGGTGATCACATCGAACGGCTTCAGGCGAAGGTCTTCGACCCGGGCATGGGCGGCGCTGAGGTTGGGCAGCTTCAGCTCGGCCGCCACCTGACGCACGAAACTCGCCTTCTTGCCGACGGTGTCGACACAGGTCACGTCCAGGCTGGGCAGCATGATCGCCAGCACCACACCGGGCAACCCGCCGCCGCTGCCCACGTCGAGCAGACGCGCCGGCCGGTCGCCGAGGTGGCGCAGCAGCGGGGGCAAGGCTGCCAGGCTGTCCAGCAAATGGTGCGTGACCATCTCGGCCGGTTTGCGCACCGCCGTCAGGTTGTAGACCTGGTTCCACTTGATCAACAGCGCCTGGTAGGCGAGCAAGCTGTCGCATTGGGCGTCCGTCAGCGGCAGGCCGAGCGCCTGCGCACCTTGCCTCAGCAACTCACGCTGCTCAAGCGGCATCGCGGCCCGACAGTTCGTTGGCGGCAAAACCCTTGAAGCGGCCTTTCTTCAGGTGGATCAACAGCAGCGAGATGGTCGCCGGGGTGATGCCCGAGATGCGAGACGCTTGACCCAGGGTTTCGGGCCGGTGGGTGGCCAGTTTCTGCCGGGCTTCGAAGCTGAGCGCGGTGACCTGCGCATAGTCCAGCTCGACCGGCAGACGCAGGCCTTCGAAGTGCACCGCCCGCTCCACCTCTTCGTTTTGCTTGTGGATGTAGCCGGCGTACTTGACGCTGATCTCGGCCTGCTCGATCACCGCATCGGCCAGCTCGGCGCCCAACTCCGATCGCAATGTTTCACGTGAAACACCGGCCTCGGGTTTTGCGATTTGGGCCACTTCCACCAAAGCGTCGAAGTTCACACCCGGGCGGCGCAGCAGGTCGGCCAGGCTGTACTCATGGTCGATGGCCTTGCCTAGCAGGCGCTCGGCATCGGCGTCGGGTAGGTTGTTCGGGTGCACCCAGGTCGACTTCAGGCGCTCGGTTTCGCGGGCCACCGCATCCCGCTTGCGGTTGAACGCGGCCCAGCGGGCGTCGTCCACCAGACCCAGCTCGCGGCCGACTTCGGTGAGCCGCATGTCGGCGTTGTCTTCGCGCAGCTGCAGGCGAAACTCGGCGCGGCTGGTGAACATGCGGTACGGCTCGGTCACGCCCTTGGTGATGAGGTCGTCAACCAGCACGCCCAGGTAGGCCTGGTCGCGCCGTGGCGTCCAGGCGTCCTTGCCCTGCACCAGCAGCGCCGCGTTGATGCCGGCGAACAGGCCTTGGGCGCCCGCCTCTTCGTAGCCGGTCGTGCCATTGATCTGGCCGGCAAAGAACAGACCGCCGATCGACTTGGTCTCGAAACTCGCCTTCAGGGCGCGCGGGTCGAAGTAGTCGTATTCGATCGCGTAGCCCGGGCGCAGGATGTGGGCGCTTTCAAGCCCGCGCATCGAGCGCACGGCGGCAAGCTGGATGTCGAACGGCAGGCTGGTGCTGATGCCATTCGGGTAGAACTCGTGCGTCGTCAGGCCCTCGGGCTCCAGAAAGATCTGGTGCGAGTCCTTGTCGGCGAAGCGGTTGATCTTGTCTTCGATGCTCGGGCAGTAACGCGGGCCTACGCCTTCGATCACGCCGGTGAACATCGGGCTGCGGTCGAAGCCGGAGCGGATGATCTCGTGCGTGCGCTCGTTGGTGTGCGTGATCCAGCACGGCACCTGTTGCGGGTGCTGCGAGGCGTGGCCCATGAAGCTGAACACCGGCACCGGATCGAGGTCACCAGGTTGTTCGGTGAGCTGCGAGAAGTCGATGCTGCGGCCGTCCAGCCGCGGTGGCGTGCCGGTCTTCAAGCGCCCTTGCGGCAGCTTCAGCTCTTTCAGCCGCACAGAAAGAGACACCGCCGGCGGGTCACCCGCCCGCCCTGCCGCATGGCTTTGCAGGCCGACGTGGATCTTGCCGTCGAGGAAGGTGCCAGCCGTCAGTACCACAGCCTTGCCCCGGAAGCGAATGCCAACTTGTGTGACAGCCCCCACCACGCGGTCACCTTCGACCATCAGGTCGTCGACCGCTTGCTGGAACAGCGTCAGGTTCGGCTCGTTCTCCAGCCGGCGGCGGATGGCCGCCTTGTACAGAATGCGGTCGGCTTGCGCCCGGGTCGCGCGCACCGCCGGCCCCTTGGAGCCATTCAAGATGCGGAACTGGATGCCCGACTCGTCGGTCGCCGCCGCCATCGCGCCGCCCAAGGCATCGATCTCCTTGACCAAGTGGCCCTTGCCGATGCCACCGATCGATGGGTTGCAGCTCATCTGGCCGAGCGTCTCGATGTTGTGCGTCAGCAGCAAGGTGCTCGCGCCCATGCGCGCCGCCGCCAGCGCGGCTTCGGTGCCGGCATGGCCGCCGCCGACGACGATGACGTCGAACTCATGGGGGTACAGCATGGAAACTCCGGGGGGTGGGCCGCGGCTCTCGCAGAGCGTATCGAGCGGGCAAGACGTGAATTTTAGGCTGCGGGGTCATTCGCGTCACCCGCTGTTCGGCAAGACCACGCCCAGGCGTGGCGAGGGTGCCGAATAATCCTCGCCATGAACTGCCGACCGGGCTGTGGCGCCTGCTGCATCGCACCTTCCATCTCGACGCCGATCCCCGGCATGCCGCTCGTCAACGGCATCAGCAAACCCGCGGGAGTGCGTTGCGTGCAGCTGACGGCCGACAACGCCTGCGCCATCTTCGGGCACCCCGATCGGCCGGCCGTGTGTGCGTCGCTACAGCCGGCACCCGAGATGTGCGGTGACAACCGCGAACAAGCGCTGCGCTGGCTGGGCCACATGGAGCGCGACACCGCGCCTTGACCCGCCCCTTTCCAGGCGTCACGACGCGTCGAGCAAGCCCTGCCACAGCGGCGACAGCCGAAACTTCTCCGCCTCGGTGAGCCCCTCGGCAAGCAACAGGCACTCGCGGTGAAACGCCCGCATGCGCTGGCGCAGCTCGCTCTCGGCGAGCTCAAGCTCCAGGCGCTCGGACGGCGCGGCGTCGTTCGCCGAGACGCCCCACAAGCCCAGCGCGTTCCACGCCACTCGCAGGCGTTCGAGCCGGCGCAGCGCGTCGGTCACCACGTCGGTGATGGTCGAGGTGCGGCGCTGCTCGTGCAGCTCCAGCGCCAACTGGTGCGCCTCGGCGAGCTGCCGGTCGATGTCGGCCAGCTGCGCGGTGAGTGTCGAGGCCATCGGCTGGGCATGACCCGCGAAGTCTTCGCTGGCCTCGTGCGCCGCATCGCAGACAAAGGCCGCCCACTGCGGGTCAAACTCACCCGGCACCACCCGCAGCGCAAAGCTCGCGCGTGTGAGCGGGGCGTGCGAGGCGCACAGGCTGCCCAGCGTCACCTCCACCACCGCGAGCACACGGCCGAGTCGCGACACCGCCTCGCCGCTGAGGCGCGCCGGGTAGCCCGAGCGGTCGAGCCGCTCGTGGTGCTCGGCCACCGCCTGCCCCAGTGCGGCGGGGTAGTCGGTCAAGCCGCACAACAGCATCTGCGCCACGCGCGGGTGCACCACCAGGTGTTTGTGACCGGTGATGTCGAGTGCCTGCGCATAGTCGAGGTACAGCGGGTTGATGTAGACCTCACCGATGTCGTGCAGCAACCCGCCCAGCATCGCCAGGCGAATCTCATGGTGGCTGCCTTCGCGGCTCGCGACCATGGCGCCGGCCAACGCCATGCCGCTGACCGCATGCGCCAAGGTGGCCGGGCGTGTGGCCGCCGCGGTGGTGAGCAGCAGCTGCGCCACCGAGTGCAGCGGGATCTGCTTGAGCTGCGCCACCAGCACCGGCGCCCAGGGTTTGAGCGCCGGCGCAAGCGGGCTCTGCGACTCGATCAGCTCCTGCATGTCGTGCATCAGCGTGAAGAGCGTGACACCGCCTTCGGCCTGCAGGCAGACTTCGATCGGCTGCTTCAGCCTGCGCTCCATCAGGCGCTGCTGCAGCGCGGCCGTGACCGGCTGGTCACGCGCCCACAGCTTGACGCCCCGCAGATCGACGATGTCTTGCGAGGCAATGATCGGGTACGACTCGCCGGCCTTGCTGAGCGCGGCCAGCGCATAGGGATTGGGTTCGCTCCCCGGCGAAAGGGACAAGTGCATTTTGGTTTTGTTCTATCGCCCCGCGCCGGTGACGGTGCGGAGCTCTTGTGCCACATGGCCGTCCTTCAGCACGATCACGCGGCTGGCCGAAGCCATGGTCTCGGGGCGGTGCGCCACGATCACCCGCGTGATGTCGAGCTGGCGAATCGCCTGGTTCACCAGGCGCTCGCGGTCCACGTCGAGCGCACTGGTCGCCTCGTCGAGGAACAGGATCTTCGGCCGCTTGTAGAGCGCGCGGGCCAGCAGGATGCGCTGCTTCTGCCCGCCTGAGATGCTGGCTCCCATGTCGCCGATCAGCGTGTGGTAGCCCATGGGCATGGCCTCGATCTCGTCGTGTACAGCCGCGAGCTGGGCGCATTGCGACACCCAGGCCGGGTCGGCGTGGGCATCGAAGAAACTGATGTTGTCGGTGATCGAGCCAGCGAAGAGCTGGTCGTCTTGCATCACGGTGCCGATCATGTCGCGCCAGGCGCGCAGGCCGAGCTGGCGCAACGGCACGCCACCGACCCGGATCTCACCCGACAGCGGCGCATGGATGCCCAGCATCAGCTTGAGCAGCGTCGTCTTGCCGCAACCCGAAGGCCCCGCGATCGCCACCGACTCGCCGGGCTCGATGACGAAGCTCACGTCCTTCAGCACCTCGGGCTCGCTGTCGGAATAACGAAAGCTCACGCCCTGCAGCTCCAGCCGTGCGGGCAGCTCGCTCCCTCGGGCCGGCACATCGGGCTCGGCCTCGGGCGTGGTGAGCACGATGTCGGCCAGGCGCTCGCCTTGCAGCTTGAGCATCTTCAGCTCGACCATCTTGTCGATCAGGCCGCTCACGCGCAGCGCAAAGGTTTCCTTGTAGGCGAAGAAGGCGAACAACATGCCGACCGAGAAGCGGTGGTCCATCACCAAGAGCGCGCCGACCCAGATCACCGCGATGCGCTCCAGGCCGAACACCAGCTTGTGCATCACGCCGAACATCAGGTCGAGCTTGCGGGTGGCGATGTTGGCGTTCATCGCGTCGACCACGCGATTCATGAACTGCGCCTGGCGGTCTTCCTGCCGGTTGAAGAGCTTGATCGATTGCACGCCGCGCAGCGACTCCAGGAAGTGCGTCGAGCGCTTGGCGTCGTGCACGATGGCTTCTTCGGTCGCCTCGCGCTGCGGGCGGAAGAAGGCCCAGCGCAACAGTGCATACGCCGCCACGCTGCCGAACGCGATGGTCGTGAGCGTGACGCTGTAGAAGCACATCACCACGAAAGTCAGCACCACCAGCAGGCCATCGAGCACGGCTTCGATGAAGCTCGTGGTCAGCGTCTGCTGCATCTGCTGGATGGCGCCGAAGCGCGACATGATGTCGCCGGTGTGGCGCTTCTCGAACCAGCTCACCGGCAGGCGCATCAGGTGCGCAAACACATTCGACAACCACTGCAGGTTGAGCGTGGCCGACAGGTACAGCACCGCCCACGAGCGGATCGCGGCGGTCGCCACCTGCACCAGCACCAAGAGGCCAAAGCCAATGCCCAGCGTGACCAGCAGGTCGCGGTCGGCGCTGACCAGCACGCTGTCGACCGTCCATTGCATGAAAAACGGCGACAACAGCATGAAGGCTTCGAGCGCCAGCGCCATCACGAAGATCTGGCCCAGCGAGCGCTTGAGGCCGACCACGTGGCCGAGCAGCTGGCGCGTGCTCACCGACTGCTTTTCTTCCTGCGGCTTGAAGTCGGCCGCCGGCGACAGCTCCAGCACCACGCCGGTGAAATGTTTGGCCACTTCGGCGAGCCGCAGGCGACGCACGCCACGCGCCGGGTCGTGCAGGGTGGCCCAATCGCCGCTCAGCTCGGTCAACACGACGAAGTGGTTCAGGTCCCAGTGCAGCACGCAGGGCAGCTGCAGCTGCGGCAGGTGCTCCATCTCGGCGCGCAGCGGGCGCGGGCTCAGCTGCAACTGGCTCGCCATGCGCACCAGGTCGATCATCGTCACGCCCTTGAGCGACAACGAGAAACGCTTGCGCAGCGTCGGCAGGTCGGTGCGCAGGCCGTGCCTGGACGCCACCATCGCAAGACACGCGAGGCCGCATTCAGCGGCCTCGGTCTGCAGGATCAGCGGGACACGGCGCCCGCCCCAACCCAGGTGCAACGCGTCCAACATCACACGCGTCCCGCGATGCTCAGCACGGGCTCGAAGATCCATTCGATCAGACGGCGGCGGTCAAGCATCACGTCGGCATCGAGCTGCATGCCTGGGGCCAGCGGCTGCGCCTGGCCGTAGGCCTGGACCGCCTGCTGGTCTAGCGCAACAGTGATGCGGTAGAGCGGTTCGTTGCTCGCCGGCAATGCGAGGCTGGCCAACTCAGCCGCCTGCAAAGGCGTGCGCGACACCTGCATCACATGGCCCGCCTGGTGGCCAAACTTCTGATACGGGTAGGCCTGGTAACGCAACAGCACCGCCTGCTCCGAGCGCACAAAACCGACCGCGCTCGATGGGGCGAACAGGTGCGCTTGCAAGCGTGCATCGGCAGGCACCAGGCTTGCCAGCGCGGTGGCCGGTGTGGCGGTCTGGCCACGCTCGGCGAGCACCGAGGTCACCACGCCGTCTTGCGGGGCGCGGATCACGATGCGGGTCAGGGCTTCGCTCTCGGCCGACTTCTGCACCAGCTCGGCGATGTCGCGGTCGATCTCGCCGAGTTGGGCCTGGCTGCGCAACGGCAACTCGCGCAACTGCGCTTCGAGGCTGCCGATCTCGCGCTGCTTGGTGGCACCCAGGCGCTCCAGCCCTTGCAGCTGTGCGCGCAGGCCGAGCACCTCTTCGGCCTTGGTCTGCACCTGGGCCGACGACACAAAGTTTTCATTGCGCAACGATTCGAGCCGCGCCTGCGCCTGCTGCGCGAGGCCGAGGCGCTCGCGTTGCAGATCGGCCTCGGTGCCAATCTGCGCCAGCTCGCGCTTCATGTCGCCAATCTGTCGCTGCAGGGCCGCCGATTGGGTTTGTTGCAACAAGGCCTGCTGCTTGCTCGACGCCTGCAGGCTGCGCTCACGCGCAGCGAGGCTTTGTTGCACGGCGGCCTGGGTGCCACCCTGGAGCGTGGCCCGCTCCAGAGACAGCACGAACAGCACGTCGCCTTGCCGCACCGCCTGGCCTTCTGTCACGTGCCGCTCGACCACCGTCGCCGGCTGCGGTGTCACCAGCCGGATCACACCGCTGTCAGGCACCAAGTAGCCACTCACCCGCGCCTTGCGCGTGTACTCGCCGAGGCTCAGGTACGAAACAACGGCGACCGTCGTGGTGACCACGAAGACGGTGAGCACCGTGAACGACACCGGCCGGATCAGCTGAATGCTGCCCAACCAGCCCTGGCGCCGGCCTTCGACGACTTCAGGGCGAAAGAGGGAGGGCATAACGCCAACCAGCCGAAAGGAAGTGCTTACCAGGACCCAGTGGGATGCACTCCGCCGCTGACTTGGCGCAGCTCCGACAAATTCAGAGGAACAGGTGCCCGACCGTCACTGGCGGGTTGCCCTGCACCTGTCTGGCTGGGCACAGAAGACGTCGCGGGAACGGTTTGGTTGGTCGTGGGCTGCATGGTCTGCTCCTGTCGTGGCACGTGCACAACGCCGTGCACTGGGAGCCATTGCAGCAAGAGCGATCACTTCGCGTAACTGTCAGCTCTTACAGGATGACAAGCGATTCAGAATCAGCCAAAAACCAAGATCACCGAATTAAACCTAGGCGAAGGGCCTTCAGCACGGCTTGATGCTTGTTGACACAGCCCAGCTTGTGCATCGCATTGTTGGCGTGGAGCACAGCCGTGCGTTCGCTAATGCCCAGCACGTTAGCCACCTCCCACGCAGTCTTGCCTTCCATGGTCCACCGCAGTGTTTCCAGCTCACGTGGCGTCAGAGCTGGTAAAGCCGAATCCGCAGAAGACGGCACCAGAATGCGCATCGCGGCCTCTTGCGCATGCACAGCGAACAGCTGCAAAGAAGCCACCATGCGGGTCACTTCAACTGGGTCAGCCGGTAGCGCCTGATCGCGGTCGATGCCCAGCAAAAAGTGCCGGCCTTCGGGCATGTGCAAAGCCAGGGAAATGCCGTGTCGATAGCCGAAACGGGCCTGGTGCTCCCACAGTTCACCCAAGTCTTCCTTGACGTAGGTGGACTGGTTCCAAATGATGGGCACACTCTTCGTCTTGCAATGCTGGCTCACCGGGTCCCGCTTGCCGATGCTCCGATCCAGAAAGGTCTCGCGATAGGCCGCTGGTGTGTTGTCCACAGTGATGAACTCGGGCTCTCCCAAGAAATGGTCAATCACCGCCATGGCAGAGACTGTCTGAAATCCGAGCTGCTGAGTAAATCGCACGAGTTCGGTCTGAAGCTCGTCGCGAGTCTTCGCCTCGAGCACAGACAGATAGCCACTTTGAAGCATGTTTTCCATTCGCTTCGCGAACCCGCAGGCTTGGTGATGCACCCGCCAAATTTCGATTGCCACCCCTGGCAACCGACGGCTTGATGCGGTGTAGTGCAGAACTCGCACTTGACCACATTATTCAGAAACCATCAAACCATCACCAAATGCGCGGTGCACTCCGCACGCAGGGCGCGCCGTAAACGAATGTAACCAACCGACCTTCATTCCGGGATCGGGCCGAAGCCTGTCCTGCCCTGCGCAGCCTCGCCCTCACTGACCACCAAGTAGTACTGCCCGCTGCCCTGCTCGCGATACAGCGAGACTGAGCGAGACTGCAAGGCCCCGCTCGGGTTCTCTGAAATCAGGCAGGCGCCGGCGTTCGACGCCACGAGCGCTTCGACAAAGCTGCTCGTCGCGCTCGGGTAGGTCGCGGTGTTGATGGCACCGTGCAATCGGTGCTCCTCAGTCAACCGGGCAGCCAAGCTGTGGTTCGGGCAGGCGGTCTCTTGTTCGGTCACGCCCTCTCGGGAGATGACCGCCAGGCCCGCCACGGCGAGAAAACAAACGGCATAGGAAAGGTGGGGGTTCATCGCATCGCACCAGGGCTGCCCAGCAGACAAATGGGCCGCGTGCAGCGTAGGCACTCGGCCCCGCCGATGCCATGACAAGCTCTTGCTAGTTGCCCCGCCCGGTGTGCCGTGCTAGCGGCGCCATCACCAGATGAGCTTCAACCGCAGGGCCTTCAACACCGCCTGATGCTTGTTCACGCAGTCCAGCTTCTTTGACGCGTTGAAGAGGTGCCGAACGGCCGTCTGCTCCGAGATGCCGAGGATTCGGCCGAGCTCCCAGGCGGTCTTGCCTTCCATGGTCCAGCGCAGGCACTCCAGCTCGCGTGGCGTCAGGTTGCAAAGGCGTGTCTCTTGTCTCGCTTCCGGAAGGAGCACACGCATGGCCGACTCTTGTGCGTACACGGCAAACAGATGCAAGGCGGACGTCATTCGAGTGATCTCCGACGTACACGAAGGCAACGCCTGGTCGCGATCCACGCCCAACATGAAATGCCTACCCTCCGGCATGTGCAGTGCCAATGTGATGCCGCAGCAATAGCCAAAACGGGCTTGATGCTCCCACTGCTCACCGCGATTGACACGAACGTAAGTCGACTGTCCCCAGATGATGGGCACGCTTTCGGTCCGGCAATGTTGGGAAACTGGATCGCTCCGGGCATGGCCGCGATCCATGAAGGTGTCCCGGTAAGCAGCGGGGGTGTTGTCAACACAAATGAACTGCGGGCCACCCAAAAAGTGGTCGAGAACCACCGTTCCAGCAATTGTCTGAAAGCCCAACTGCCGTGCAAAGCGGACGAGCTCAACTTGCAACTCATCGCAGGTCTTGACCTCAAGAACCGACAGATAGTCCCTCAGAAGCATCCTCTCCCCCGCTTGGCAAATCCGCAGCCGATCGCTGTGTCGCACCCCCTGACAACGCTTACACCTGTCATCTCTGACAGCTGCCAGCTCTTACAGCTGTGCCGGCCCCGCACCTGATCACATGATTCGTAAACCAACAACCGGTCACCATCATGCTGCGTCCTCATACCCGCCCGCCCCAGACCACGCCCGCGTGGATCGTTTGCGCCTGGCCCCCCGTCACCTGCCCCGTGGTGCAGGCCCCCGAGCTGCACTTCGTGCATCTGGGCACCCGCGTGTTGAACCCTGGTGACTCCGACACCCCCACCACCGGGCAAACGCTCTGGGGTGGCCCCTCGGGCGATGGCGCCGCCGGCGTCGCCTGGGACTGGGTGCAGATTCAGGAAGGCGTGGTCGCCATGGCCGACCCCTTCGGCCTGGTCACCAACCTGCAGCTCGTCGGCGCGCAAGGCCAGGTGCTGTCGGGCTTCGAGGCCACGATGCGGCTCAACGAGCTGGTGCACGCGCTGCCCTGGCAGACCGAGGTGCAACGCGCGCTCGCCCGGGTCGAACACTGACCACGTCAACGCCCAGCGGGGTGCAGCATCTCGATGTGCGGGATGCCGTCTTCCATGTAGTCCTCGCCCACGGCCACGAAGCCGAACTCGCTGTAGAAGCGCAGCAAGCGCGACTGCGCCGAGATGCGGATGCCCTGCCCCGGGTACAGCTCGCTTGATGCGGCCAGCACACGGCGCACCAGCTCGCGCCCGAGACCGGTGCCGCGCGCAGCAACCGTGGTGATCACGCGGCCCATCGAGGGCTCGGCGTACTTGATGCCGGGGTCGACCAGGCGCGCGTACGCCAAAGGCAAGGTGTGTTCAGGCGACCAGGCGGACAGGTGGTACGACTGTTCGTCGGCCTCGTCAGCGTCGAGGTAGACACAGTTCTGCTCAATCGAAAACACCTCCTGGCGCGCGCGGTAGATGCGCGCCAGCTCCACGGCGCTGAGCTCGGACAAGCGAGCCTGTCTCCATGTCAAGGTCGGCCGACTCAGGGAAGCAACGGGCTGATTCATGCCGACATCATGCGCATACTCGCAGCCCAATCAAACGCAGGAGATTCCCGATGCGCCGCTTCCTGATCGTGTCGCTGTTGGCCGTGGCCGTGCTGGCCGGGTACCTGCTGCTGTGGCCGGTGCCGGTGCAGCCGGTGGCCTGGGCCGCCCCCGCCGCGCCGGGCTACAGCGGGCCGCACGCGGCCAACACGCGCCTGGCCGCGCTGCAGTCGATCGAACTCGGCAGCCACTCCGGGCCGGAGCACATCGTCCTGCGCAACGGCTGGCTCTACACCGCGGTGGCCAGCGGCGCGATCGTGCGGCTGCGCCCCGACGGCTCGGACCGCGAGGTGATGGTGCAAACCGGTGGCCGCCCGTTGGGCTTTGACTTCGACGCCAACGGCGCCATGGTGATCGCCGACCCGATGGCAGGCCTTCACGGTGGCCTCTTTCGCGCCACCGGCAGCGGCACCGGCGTGAAGATGGAGCTGCTGACCAACAGCGTCAACGACAAGGGCGCGAAGAGCCCGATCCGTTATGCCGATGGCGTGGTGGTGGCCAAGAGCGGCAAGATCTACTTCACCGATGCGTCGCAGCGCTTCGGTGCCAAGGACTCGGGCGGCACCTTCAACGCGAGCGTGCTCGACATCGTCGAACACCAGGCCACCGGCCGCCTGCTCGAATACGACCCGGCGACCCAAGTCACGCGCGTGGTGCTGGCCGACCTGAGCTTCCCCAACGGCCTGGCGCTGAGCGACAGCGAACAGCATGTGTTCGTTGCCGAGACCGGCAAGTACCGCATCTGGAAGGTGGCCGTGACCGCCGCCGACGTCAGCGCCAAACAGCCGGCGGCCACCGCCAGCGTGCTGCTCGACAACCTGCCCGGCTACCCCGACAACCTGATGCGGGGCCAGGGCGGCAAGATCTGGGTCGGCCTGGTGAAACCGCGCGGCGCCTTCATCGACAACACCGCCGGCAAACCCTGGCTGCGCTCGCTGTCGATGCGCCTGCCCAAAGCGCTGTGGCCGGTGCCGCCGGCTTACGGCCATGTGTTCGCCTTCGACGAAGCCGGCAAGGTGCTGGTCGATCTGCAAGACCCGAGCGGTGCCTACCCCGACACCACGGCCGTGACCGAAACCGACGACCGGCTTTACATCCAGAGCCTGCACGCCAAGACCCTCGGTTGGATGGACAAGAAGAAAGTCGGGCTGTGAAAGGGGTGGCTCCCGAGTTCCGTTCGCCCTGAGCCTGTCGAAGGGTGCGCCGTGCACTGCGCCGGCTTCGACACGCTCAGCCCGAACGGAGGGGGAACCCTCCCACCCCCCTCAGCGCACCGCCGCACTGCGCAGGCGTTTGGCCACGAAGGCCACGCACACCGCCGTCAACAACACGCACACCCCCAGCGGCACCGCCACCTGCTCAACGCCGAAGCCCTCGCCCTTGAGCACTCGCATCATCAGCGTGTACTGGGCGAGCGCCGGCACCCACAGGTGCCAGGGCGCTTCACCGCTCTGATTGAAGGTGGTGACGAGAGGCAGCAGCGACACGCCCAGCACCACCAGCGTGCTGCTGGCCTGGGCCTCCTTGAAGCTCTTGCAACGGATGGCCACTGCCATCAACACCGCCGACAAGGCCGCGGCAAAAGGCAACAGCACCGCAAGGAACAGCAAGGCCTCGTGCAGCCCAAACTGGAACATGGCCTGCAGCGTGTCGCTGCGCAGCAGCCACTGCGCCGGCAGGAAGCTCATGCAGCTCAGCACCGCAATCAACATCGCCAGCGACGCCACCGCGCCCCACTTGCCCAGCACCAGCGCGGCGCGCGCAGCGGGGGTCATCAACAGCGGCTCCAGCGAGGCGCGTTCGCGCTCGCCCGCGGTGGTGTCGAGCGCGGCATTGAGCGCGCCGTACAGCACCGCCATCAACACGAAGAAGGGCAACATGCCCGTCAGCTGTGCGGCGCGCGTCTGCGTGCTGGCGAGGTCGCGCTCCTGCACCACCATCGGCTGCAACAGCTCGGGTGACACGCCCCGCATCAACAGACTGAGCTGCCCTCGCTCGCGCCCATAGGCGTTCACCAGCTGGGCCGCGCGGTTCGCACTGGCTTGCGATTGGCGGTTGCCGCTGTCGGAGATCACCTCGACGATGGGTTGTTCGCCAGCCAGCAGCAGTGCCTCGAAGCGTTCGGGCAACACCATCACCGCATCGGCCAGCTTCGAGCGGCGCAACTTCGTTTCGTAGTCGGCCGGTGCAGGCTTGACGCTGTAACTCTGGCGCTCCAGAAAGTTCTTCAGACCCGGCGCGTGTTCGATGCCCGCCACCACCACCTCACGCCGCTCGGCCTGTGCCTCGAACGACGCCAACAGGCCCGACAGCGCAATCAACACCATCGGCCCGAGCAACACGGCCGAGATCAGCACCATCATCAGCGTGCGGCGGTCGCGCAGCGCGTCGACCAGCTCCTTGCGGTACACCGCCCAGGCCACGCCCATCGCCTTCATGCGCCCACCTGCTCAGGGAATGCAAGCTGCACGAAGGCCTGCTCGAAGTCGCCCTGCCCGGTCTGTTGCAGCAGCTGCGACACGCTGCCGCTGGCCACGGTGCGGCCGTGCGAGACCACCACCACGTTGTCACACAGCCGCTCGACCTCTTGCATGATGTGGGTCGAAAACACGATGCACTTGGCCCCGCCTTCGGGTGTGCGCAGGTAGCGCAACGTGTCGCGCAACGCGCGCGTGGCCACCACGTCCAGGCCGTTGGTGGGTTCGTCGAGCACGATGTTGGCGGGGTCGTGCACCAGCGCGCGGGCCAGTGCGGTCTTCATGCGCTCACCCTGGCTGAAGCCTTCGGTGCGGCGGTCGAGCAAGGCCGTCATGTCGAGCATGCGCGCCAGGTGCTCGGCGCGCTCGGCGGCGGCGTCGCGCGCCATGCCTTGCAAGGCACCGTAATAGACGATGTTCTCGCGCGCGGTGAGGCGCGGGTAGAGACCACGCGAATCGCTCAACACCCCCATGCGCGCCTGCGCTTCGCGCGGGTGGCGGATCACGTCGATGCCGTCGACCGCCATCTGCCCCGCGTCGGGTGTGATCAGCCCGGCCAGCATGCGCAGCGTCGTGGTCTTGCCCGCGCCGTTGGGGCCGAGCAGGCCGGTGATCTGGCCATCGGGGGCGTCGAAGCTCACCTCGCTGACGGCGTGTACCGGCGCGGCGCTGCGCCGCAGGCGCCAGCCCACACGCGGTGCCGCGAACTGCTTGGCCAGGCCGCGGATCACGATCATGGGCGGGCCTCGGTCTTCAACGGCTGAAACACCGGCGGGCGCGGGATGCCCTGCACGCAGCGCACATCCACCGCCAGCGCCGCCGCGTCATCGTCCGCATCAAAGAACCGCTGCATCACCTCGGGCATGCAACCCAGGCTCATCACGCCATGGCCGGCGTGGGGCACCACCACGTGGCGTGCTTGGGCACCCAGCGCCTGCGCGACCCGCGCACCGTGGCGCGGTGGCGTGGCGGGGTCGAGGCCACCGCTGAGCAACATCACCGGCGCGGTGCTCACGGGCAGCGTATAGAAGGCCGCAGGCAACTCGCCACGCGGCCAATCGGCGCACACCCGCTGGTACAGGCGCGCACCCTGGTCACCAAAATCAGCGCCGAGCGTGTCGGTGCTTTGCGCCAGGCGCGGCAGGTCTTCGGCGCACACCACCGAGAAGTGCATGCCCGCAGCGATGGCCATGCCCTTGCGCGCCGACAGGCCGCTGGCCAGTGTCAACAAGGCCTGCAACCGGCCCTGCGTCGCGTCATGGATGGCCACCGGCAGCGCCTGCGCCAGCACCGGCGAATACAAGGCGCCGCGCACCGCCTGCAACGCCATGTCGCGCGTGAGCGTGAAGCTCTCGGGCTGGCCGCTCAGCGGGTGCAACACGGTCACGGCCCGCGGCAAGCCTTTCAACCAGGCAGCCCACTTGCCGCGCAAACCCGGCGCGAGGCGGGTGCAGGTGGCATCGGCCTCACAGCCGCTCAGCATCGACTCGAACGCCGCCTGGCCGTCAGTCGAAAAACTCGCCGGCAAGACCATGTCGGGTGGCGCCACGCCGTCGAGCACCATGCGCCGCACGGCTTTCGGAAACTGGCGCAGGTAGTCGAGCCCGGCACGCGTGCCGTACGAGGCGCCCACCAGGTTGATGCGCTCGGCGCCCAGCTCACGGCGCACGGCGTCGAGGTCTTGCATCGCGATCGGGGTGGTGAAAAAGCGCAGGTCACCATGAGGCAACTTCTGCAGCTGCTCACGGCACTGGCGCAGCAGCGTCAGCTGGCGCTCGGGGTCGGCCTGCTCGGCCACGGTTTGATGCCGTGGGTCGTCGCACTCCAGCGGCGCCGAGCGGCCGGTGCCCCGCTGGTCGACCAGCACCAGATCGCGCCGGTTGTTCAAGCGCGCAAACAGCGGCAACACGCTGCCGGCCAACGCCGTGGCACTCTGCCCCGGCCCGCCCGCCAACAGAAACAACGGGTCGGGCAGCTTGCGTCGCGCGAGCGCAGGCACCACCACGTAGTGCACCGCGATCTTCACGCCCTCGGGTCGCGCCGGGTCGAGCGGGCGTTGCAGCTGGCCGCACAGCACCTCGTGGCGGATGCCGGCGACACGACAAGGCCCGGGTGTCGCCGCCGAGGCGTCGGCGGCCGCACACAGGGCCGCCGCGAAAAACAACACTCGCACCAGCATGCGGCTCACTGCCCCAGCAGGCGCTTCAGTTCACCACTGGCGATCAGCTTGCTCAGATCACTTGCGCCGCCCACCAGCTGGCCTTTGACAAACACCATCGGGAAGGTCGGCCAGCCCGTCCACATCTTCAGCGCATTGCGGCGGCGCCATTCGCTGAAGTAGCTGCCGTACTCGAGGTACTGGTGCGCCACACCGGCCGTGGCCAAGAACTTGCGGGCCTTCCTGCACGCGGGGTTCATCGCCATGCCGACCACGAGCACCGGGTTCGACGCCGCAGCCGCCTGCACGTTGTGCACGATGTCGGCGTGCAGGTTGGCCACCTTGTCACGGATGGCCGGGTGGAGAAACGACTCTTCCAGGATCTGACGGGGCATGGGGCGGGCTCCAGCTGCAAAGCCGCGAGCTTAAGCCCCCTCGCCCCGACCCACGGCGCTCAGGTCGCCAGCACACCGCTCTGGAAGTCTTTCACCGCCTGGAAGATCTCCTGCTGGGTGTTCATCACGAACGGCCCGTACTGCGCGATCGGCTCGTTGAGCGGCTGGCCGGAGATCAGCAACACCTTCGCAGCGGCGTCGAGCGCCCGGATGCGCACACCATCGGCCGCCGCATCGTTCACGAGGATGGCCATGCGCTCGCTGTCGACCCGCGTGCCTTCGACCTCGACCGCGCCACCGTGCACATAAATGAAGGCGTTGTGCGTGGCCGGCACCGGCTGCTCGAAGGCCACGCCGGCGGGCAGGGTGATGTCGAGGTACAGCGGCTCGGTGGTCGGGCGCGTCACCGCCCCGGCCACACCGTGGCTCTCACCGGCGATCACGCGCACCGAGGCACCACTTGGCAGCGTGAACACCGGCACGTCGGCCGGGGGCACGTCGCGGTAAGCGGGCGCGGTGAGCTTGTCTTTGGCGGCGAGGTTCACCCACAGCTGGAAGCCGGCCATGCGGCCCTCTTCCTGCTCGGGCATCTCGGAATGGATGATGCCGCGACCGGCCGTCATCCACTGCACGCTGCCGGGCTCGAGCAGGCCGACGTTGCCCACGCTGTCTTGGTGGCGCATGCGCCCGGCCAGCATGTAGGTGACGGTCTCGAAGCCGCGGTGCGGGTGGCTCGGAAAGCCGCCGATGTAGTCGGACGCGCTGTCGCTGCCAAAGGCATCGAGCATCAAAAAAGGGTCGAGGCGCTTTTGCAGCGGCTGCGTCAGCACACGGGTCAGCTTGACGCCGTCGCCATCAGAAGTGGGTTGGCCGCGCACCAGGCGCTCAACCCGGCGGGGGGTGGTGAGGGTGCTCATGGAAGTGGACGGGCGTGTTGTCATGCAGGTGACTCTACGCCGCAAGAAAGGGCCGATGCATCGGCCTTTTTGCACGCTGTGATCAAAAGCGGTGCAGCTTGTGCGCACACAGCAGCGGCTGACGGCGTTAGTCTGCGCGCACACCAGATAGTTATTAAAAGCAATCTTTTATCCCACCCTTTGGAGACAGCCCCATGCAGCGCAGATCCTTGTTGACGGCCGCCGGACTGGCGGCCCTGGTCCCCGCCACACGCAGCGTGGCCCAAGGCAGCGAGATCGTGCTCGGCCACACCGGCATCCTGAACGGCCCCTTGGGTGGCCCGGTCAAGACCATGCTCGCCGGCGCCCAGCTGGCGTTTGCCGAGGCCAATGCGCGCGGCGGCGTCAGCGGGCGCAAGCTGCGCCTGGTCTCGCTCGACGACGAGCTCAAGCCCGACAAGGCCGTGGCCAACTACGAAAAACTGCTTAACGAACATAAGGCTTTCGCCTTCTTCGGCTGCGTGGGCTCGGGCACCACGGCGGCAGCGGCCAAGGTCTTGAAGGAGAGTGGCGCCGCGATGGTGGGCGGCTTTGCCGTGGCCGACTCCGCACGCGACAAGACACTCGGCTCGGGGTACTACGTGCGCGCCACCACCGGCCGCGAGGCCGAGGCCCTGGTGCAACACCTCACCACCATCGGGATCAGCAAGATCGCCGTCGCCCACCTCGACAACCCCGGCGGCACCGAAGCCCTGTCGCTGATCGACGCCGCATTGGCCAAGCACCAGCTGAAACCTCTGGCCGCTGCCGGCGTGAAGGGCGACGCCAGCAACGCCGCGGCCGTGGCAAAAACGCTGGCCGCCGTGGAACCCCAGGCCGTCATCATGTATTTGGGCGGCCCACTCGGCGGTGAGCTGATGAAAGCGATCTGGGCGCTGGACAGCCACCCGTCGTTCTATGGCATGTCCATCGTGCCGGGCGAGCTCATTGCCAAGGTGGTGGGCGAACGGACCCGCGGCCTGGCCATCTCGCAGATCGTGCCCTACCCCTGGAACGAGGTCGACCCGCAGCTGAAGGCCTACCGTCGGCTGGCCGACGCCGCCAAGGTGCCGGTGGGTTATTACAGCTTCGAGGGCTATGTGAACGCCCTGGTGATGCTGGACGCCTTGAAGCGCCTCGGCGGCGAGCCAACCCGCCCCCGGCTGCACACCGCGCTGCGCGCCACCAAGCTGCGTGTCGCCGGCATGGAGGTCGACTTCAGCACCGGGCAGCACACCGGCTCGCGCTTCGTCGAGCTGGTGCAGGTCACACGCGAGGGGCGCTTCGTGCGGTGA
>NZ_JADMJX010000323.1 GCF_018780185.1 Rhizobacter sp. | reverse complement strand
TGAACATCGGCAAGAACGCGGCCACGCCCATCGAGCGTGCGGTCGACGACTACCTGATCGGCCTCGACGGGGTGTACCCGCACGCCGATTACGTGACGGTCAACATCTCATCGCCCAACACCAAGAACCTGCGCGAGCTGCAAAGCGACGAAGCGCTCGATGCGCTGCTGTCGGCCGTGCAGGCGCGCAAGCTGCAGCTGGCCAAGCAGCATGGCCGCAGCGTGCCCATCTTCGTGAAGATCGCGCCCGACCTCGACGAGGCACAGGTGCAGGTCATCGCCGCCACCATCCGCAAGAACGGCATCGACGGCGTGATCGCCACCAACACCACCATCGCGCGCGATGCGGTCAAGCACCTGCCGCACGGTGAAGAAGCCGGCGGGCTCTCGGGTGCGCCAGTCTTGGCCGCGAGCAACCGCGTCATCACGCAGCTGCGTGCGGCGCTCGGCAAGGGCTTCCCCATCATCGGCGTGGGCGGTGTGATGAGCGGCGCTGACGCACGGGCCAAGATCGCGGCCGGTGCTGACGTGGTGCAGCTCTACACCGGCTTCATCTACAACGGCCCGGGTTTGGTGACCGAAGCAGCGCGCGCGCTGAAGCAAGGGCGCTGAGCCAGCCGCTGGTTCACCCAGCAGAACGCTTGCCTGGTTTATCGTTGCGTCACTTTGATATATCAAAAGTGACTGCGGAGGCCAGCATGCAAACGTTCAAAGCCAGCGATCTTTTTCCCATCGTCGAAACCGCGCAGGGCAAGCTGCGCGGGTTGATCTCGGGGGGCGTCTCGTCGTTCAAGGGCATCCGCTACGGTGCCAACACCACCGGCGCCAACCGCTACCAGCCGCCGGTGGCACCGCCGCGCTGGGCCGGTGTGCAAGACGCCACCGGCCACGGCAACCACGCGCCGCAGATGCCGAGCAACCGCACGCGCGAGTACGCCGACCTGATCATGTTCGACCAGCAGCCCGGCGGCATGGGCGAAGACTGCCTGGTGCTCAACCTGTGGACGCCCACGCGCGACGCCAATGCGCGACTGCCGGTGATGGTGCACCTGCACGGCGGCGGCTACTACGCCGGCTCGGGCAATTCGCCGGTGTCCGACGGCGAGATGCTGGCGCGTTTCGGCAACGCGGTGGTCGTCACGCTCAACCACCGCATCGGCTCCTTCGGGTTTCTCGATCTGTCGAACATCGGCGGCGAGCGCTATGCGCAGTCGGGCATGGTCGGCATGCTCGACATCGTGGCCGCGCTGCAGTGGGTGCGAGAGAACATCGCCGCCTTCGGAGGTGACCCGTCGCGCGTGCTGGTGTTCGGCCAATCGGGCGGCGGCGCCAAGACGAGTGTGCTGATGGCCATGCCCGCGGCCAAGGGCTTGTTCCACCGCGCGGGGGTGATGAGCGGCTCGGCACTGCGCGCCACCACGCCCGACCACGCGGGCACGGCGGCCGAAACATTCCTGAAGATTCTCGGCATCGGCAAAGACTCGCTCGACAAGCTGCACACCCTGCCCTTCCAGGAGTTGCTCGCCGCGCAGATCACGATGGAGATGGCTGATCGCGCCGCGGGCGAAGCGCCACGCTCGTTCTCGCCGGTGATGAACGGCAGCAGCTTGCCGCGCCAGCCCTTCGACCCCGACGCGCCCGAGGTCTCGAGCGACGTGCCAATGATCGTCAGCACCGTGCTCGACGAGCGCAGCTACCGCGCGGTCAATTTCGACCTGAGCGAAGCCGAGCTCGCCAAGTCATTGGGCCCGAATGGCGACAAGCTGCTCGCCCTCTACCGCGCCGAAGACCCGACCGGCACGCCCTACCTGATCCAGGCCCGCATGATCACCGACAAGACCTTCCGCAAGGCCGCGCATGCGCAGGCCGAGCGCAAGGCGGCACAAGGTGGTGCGCCGGTGTGGACGTATCTCTGGACGGCACCCAGCCCGGCCTATGGCGGGCGCTTCGGTGCCACACACGGTGTGGACGTGGGCCCGACCAAACACGACATCCGTTACGGACTGAACGGGCCCAATGCCGAGAGCGTGCGCCTGGCCAACCAGCTGGCCTCAGCCTGGGCGGCCTTCGCCGCCACCGGCAACCCCAACAACCCGCTCACACCCGAGTGGCCTGCCTTCACGCTGGAGCACCGCGCCACCATGGTGTTCGACAAGGACGGCGCGGTGACCGGCTCGCAAGACGACCCGCGAGGGGCCATCCGCGAGTTCTGGGCCACGCGCTGAAGCGAGCGCCGCTTATTGCAGCGGCACGCCCGTCTTGCTCTGCACTTCTTCGCGCGTCACGCCCTCGGCCAGCTCGACGAGCTTCAGGCCATGGGGGGTGACGTCGAGCACGCACAGGTCGGTGATGATGCGGTCGACCACGCCCACGCCGGTGAGCGGCAGGGTGCACTGCGGCAGGATCTTCAGATCGATGCCGCCGTCTTTCTTCTTGGCCACGTGCTCCATCAGGACGACCACGCTCTTGACGCCGGCCACCAGGTCCATCGCGCCGCCCATGCCCTTGACCATCT
>NZ_JADMJX010000128.1 GCF_018780185.1 Rhizobacter sp. | reverse complement strand
GCGGGAATCCACGATGTGCCGCGATGCTGGATTCCCGCCTGCGCGGGAATGACGGCTACTGGGTTTGTTCCGAGTGTGAGGTGTATGGCACGGTGATGGTGACCGCCGTGCCGCCGCCCGGATTCTCCGCCACCGTGAGGCTGGCCTTGTTGCCATACAGGAGCTGAAGGCGCTCGCGGATGTTGGCCAAGCCGATGCCGGTGCCCGCGGTCGCCGCCTTGCCGAAGCCGAGGCCGGTGTCGGCGACCGTCACCGCCAGCTTGCCGTGCACGATCTCGGCGCTGACGGTCAGCGAGCCGCCTTCGGGCTTGGGCTCCAGGCCGTGCTTGATGGCGTTTTCGACCAGGCTTTGCAACATCATCGGCGGGAACTCGGCCGACAAGAGGCCGTCGCTCACGCGGATGTCGGTGCTGAGGCGGTCTTCCATGCGCACCTTGAGGATCTCGAGGTACGGCCGGATCACCGCGAGCTCGCGCGCCAGATCGCGGTTGCCCTGCTGGGCGTTGGCCTCGCGCATGGTCGGCATGCTGGCGCGCAACAAGGCGATCAGGTTCTTCTGCATCTTGCTGGCGCGCGGCGGGTCGGTCTCGATCAGGTGGTCGATGCTGGCCAGCGTGTTGAACAGGAAGTGCGGCTCCACCTGCGCCTGCATCGCGGCCATGCGGGCCTCGACCACCTGGCGCTTGAGCGCCTCGCTCTCGGCCATTTCGGTGGCCACCACCGCCTGCGCCTCGGCCTTGAAGCGGCCGGCGGCCATCAGCTTGATGATGCCGGAGATGAAGATCAGCAAGAACACGAACTGCGGCAGGTGGTCGCCGGGGCGGAAGGCCTTGATGCGAATCTCGCGCATGCCCGGCGGCACGTCGGCGAGAGCCGCGTCGGCATCGGCCGCCGCCTGCTTGGCGTCGGCAATGGCCTCCTTGATGGCGTCCTTGGCCTCTTCGATGGCCTCGCGCACCTCGGCATTGGTTTCGGCGTCGTCGACGTTGACCTTCACACCGGGCAGCTCGATGTGGATGTTGGCCGAGCCGCTGGCGGCCGTCGCGGGTGCGCTCGCGGCCGTGGGGGCCACCCGTACGCCGTTCTTGTCGATGGTGACCGAGTAGCTTTTGCCCTTGATGTCGAACACGGCCTTTTCGGTGCCGGGCGGGCCGGGCGGCTCCGGGATGGGCGGCGGCTTGGGCACGACGGGTACACGCGCCGGCTTGTAGATGATCTTGTCTTCGCCCCAGTAGAGGTTGAAAGGCGGCAGGTCGGACAAGATGCCGCCGACGATCAGCGCCAGCACCGCCAGCAGAAAGAAGCGCTTCCAGCTGATGCTGTCGAGCCAGCGTGCGTAGGCCGTGAGGCCACGCTTCAGCGAGGCAAACACCCCGTTGGCGTTGCCGTTGGTGGAGGGAGCAGATGAAACCATGCAGCCACTGTAAGCGGCGCCACCGGGGCGCCGCCAGCGGCAGGCGACGGGCCGGCCTAGCGGCCGGACAGGCTGCAGGCAGCGCCGATGGGCGTCAGCGCCCTCGGGTCATGGGCAGGTCACAAGAACCCGAGCCGCCGGTTGGCGCCGAAGTTGGCCAGGTTGGGCAACACGCTGTTGAGCTGCGCTTCGCTGGCACCAAACCAGGCCAGCAAGGTGGCGGCGTACTGGTCGACCGAGGTGGTGGGCAACCAGCGGCCTTGCAGCTCCCAGCTGTCGACCCCCACGTCGTTGATGCCGCCCAGCGCCAGCTCGGGGAAGCTGCCGTAGCTCGCGCCGCCGTTGACCGCGCCACCCAGCACCAGGTGAGTGTTGCCCCAGGCGTGGTCGGTGCCGGTGCTGTTGTTGGGGGTGAAGGTGCGGCCGAAGTCGCTCTGGGTGAAAGCGGTGACGGCGTCATCGAGCTGCAGCGCCTTCATGGCGGCGTAGAAGGCGCCCAGCGCATCGCCTAGCTCCTTCAGCAGGTTGGCGTGGTTGCCGGTGGTCGGGGCGCCGGCCACGAGCTGGTTGCCGTGGGTGTCGAAGCCATCGAGCGCGGCAAAGAACATCTGCTTGTCGCCCCCCACGGTGGCGCTGCCGGCGATCAGTTTGGCGATCTGGTAGAGCTGGCCTGCCAGGCCAGTGCGGAAGTCGGTGTCGGGGGCGGTGCCGGTGAAGAGCGGCGCAAAGGCAGTGTCGATCGCGGCGAGCGCGCCCGCGCTGCCGGGCTCGACGCCCACCAGGCCACCCAGGCGCTCCGACACGCTGAAGGCGTTGCGCTGTGCGGCGGCGTAGGCCTCGCCGAGCTCGGTGTCTTGGCCAGCAGCGTAGAGCACGTTGAGCGCGTCCTTGCGCGCGACGAAGGGCGCGTACTGCTGCACGTCGGCGGCGAGCACCCAGGCGCCGAAACCTTCGCCCGGGGTCTCGGGCAGCACCAGCGGCGAGATGGTTTCGGTCAGGCCGAAGCGCGTGCTGCCGGCGACCGAGATCACCGGGTTGACGGTTTGCAGCGCGGCCGAGGCCCGCCCGCCCCAGCCGCTGCGGCTCAGCGCATGCGTGTGGCCGGTCTCCCACTCGATCTGCTGGTCGGAATGCGAGAACAGGTTGGACGGGATCTCGGTCGAGCTGCCGGGCAGCGCGCGGAACTGCGCCTTGCTCATCGGCCGCACCAGGGTGCCGAGGTTGAACACCGGCGCAAGCTTGCCTTCGGCCCAGGCCGGTGCGAGAGCGCTCAGCGACGGGTGCATGCCGTAGTCGATGCCACTCATCGGCAGCAGGCTGGTGCGCGGCAAGGCCAGGCCCTGGCGCACGGCGGCGTATTGGTTGTAGCGCGCGGTGTCGGTCGGCACGATGGTGTTGAGCCCGTCGTTGCCGCCATAGAGAAAGATGCAGACCAGGGCCTGGTAGTCACCGGCGCGGGCAGGCTTGGTGCCCAGCGTGAGGTTGGCCACGGTGCCCAGGCCGAGCGCACCGGCCAGGCCGGCGCTGTTGCGCAGCAGCCATTGGCGGCGGTTCATCCCCGTGGGGGCGGCGGCGGCGGTTTTGCGGTTCATGGTGTGGTGCCCTCAGCGCTGAATTTGGTAATGCGGCGAGCCGTAGACCAGGAAGGCCGCGGTCTTCACCCGGTTGACGCGCCAGTTGGCAGCGTCGTTGCCCGAGGTCCACCAGGCGGTGGCGCGCACCACCTCGTTGCGCGCGGCGGTGGGCAGGGTGCGGCCGAGCGCGAGCATCGAGATGCGGTCGACGAGCACGCCGGCGTCGGTGGCGTCGGCGGTGAAGGCATTGAGGTTGACGACCGTGCCCTGCGGGTTGGGCACGCCGCTGCGGTCGGCAGGGGTGCCGCCCCAGTCGAGCAGGTAGGTGAGGAAGTTGAGCCGCGACAAAGCGGTGTTGGCGTTGTGGATGCCGAAGGTCGGGCCCACCAGCGAGGTGCCGGCCACCGGGTAGTCGGGCGGGTAGAAGTTGAACACCGAAGGCGGGCGGAACACATGCTGGCGCATGGTCTCGCCCCACCACCAGCTCAGGGCCTCGCCGTCACTCGCGCCGTTCATGCCGCGCAGCACACCGGTGAACAGCTGCACCGGCTCGCGCAACTTGCCGGCGTTGCGCCCGACGCTGTCGCCACGGGCTTCGGCGTCGAGCAGCACGGCCGCCACGGTGGCGGCGAGGTCGCCGCGCTGACCGCTGCCGAAGGTCTGGTAGCGCCCGCTGGTGAATGCCGCGGCGACGCGGCCCACATAAGCCGGTGTCGGGTTGCTGCTGACCAGGTGCTGGATCAGCTGCTTGCCGATGAAGGGGGCGGTGTTGGGGTGCGTGATCACGCTGTCGAGCACCGTCTCGAGCGCGCTGCTGGCGGTGTGGTTGGCCGCGAGCGAATGGCCGTTGAGCAAGGGGCGCGCGGTGGTGTCGTGGTAGCGGGCGACGGGCACCATGTCGCCGTCGTTGGCGCCGCCGTAGTAACGGCAGTTGGCGCCGGTGGGCCAGCAGCCATAGGAGGTGGCGCCGCCGGCGGGGTAGGTCCAGCCGGTGAGTGCGTAGGCGTAGGCGCGCACGGTGTCGTTGTCGTAGGTGGCGGTGCAGGCGCCGCCGCGCAGCGTGCCGTCGCTGTTGAGCTCGCAGGTGCCGATGGAAAACAGCTGCAACAGCTCGCGCGCGAAGTTTTCGTTGGGCGCGTCCTTGTCGTTGTTGGCGTTGTTCAGGAAGTCGCCCATCACCGGCGACAGGATCACCTTCTTCAGCACCTGCCGGTAGTTGCCGAAGGCTTCGCGCAGCAACACGTTGTGGTAGTTGCGAAAGCCGTAGTTGCCGCTCACCTCGAGGCTGTTGACGACCACGATCTGTTGCAACGCAAAGGCCACGCGCTGGCGCAGCTGGTCGGGCTGGCCGATGGCGTTGCGATAGAAGTCCCAGACCAGGGGCTCGGTGGAGTAGTAATCGCGCCAGCAGTTGGCGCCGCGGCCGGTGCAGAACTCGCCGCTGCCGGTGTACTGGTGGATCTCGCCGCCCATGCCGCTGGTGTAGCTCGACGTGCGCAGCGCCATCTGCGCGGCCACCCAAGCGCTCGGGCCCTGGCTGCGGATGCTGCTGACCAGCGCCTCGGTGGCACCGAAGCTGGCCTGGTCGGCCAGGCGCACGGCGTCGGCCTGCGACGTGGGGGCGGGCGGAGCCGGTGGCGGCGGGGGTGGGGGCGGAGGGGGCGGCTGCACCGGGCCACCCGGCGGCGGCGCCGCGGCGGGGGCATCGCTGCCACCGCCGCTGCCGCCACAACCCGCCAGCACCGCTGCAAACAGCGTGGCCACGGTGGCCGCGCGCCAGTGGCGGGGTCGTGCATGAGACTCTGGGGAGGGGCGGGCAACCGGCATGGGGCGTCCTGTTCGCGTGCAAGAGTGGCAGTTCGTGTCTGTGCCCAGCGCGCGAGTTGACGGGTTTCGTCACTGCGCCGGCCACGAAGCTGGCTCCGACGATTGCAGCAGAAAGGGTGCCCGCTCCTGTTACCGGATGTCAGTGTGCTCAGTGCGCTTTGTGGGTGCCCGGCCTCAGCCGCGACAGCACGTGCCCGGCCATGCCGTTGGCCAACTCTTGCTCACCAATGAACACCTTGCCGATCTGCTCTTGGGTGAGCAGGGCCGCTTCGTCATCACCATGCGTGCGCACCACGACCTCGATGCTGGGGTTGAGCAGCTTGGCGGTCTCGACCATCTTGCGCACGTTGAAGGTGTCGGGCGTGGCGATCACCAACATGCGGGCGTGGGCGATGTGCGCCTGGATCAGCACGCCTTCGTCGGCCGCATCGCCACTCACCGCCGGAATGTTGCGCGCGCGCAGCTGCTCGACGATCTCGCGGTTCTGTTCGGCCACCACGTAGGGGATGCGCTGCGCGTCGAGCGCCTGTGCGATGCGCCGCCCCACCCGGCCATGCCCCACCAGCACCACCTGGCCACTCAGGAACGACGCGTGCACCGAAGTCGGCAGCTCGGCCAGCGGGTCGTCGCGCTGCTCCAGGCGGCGCGCCAGGGGCGAGCGCACCCGCAGCCAGGCCTGTACCGGCTCGATGGCGGCAAACAGCGCCGAGTTGAGCGCAATCGAGATGAGCGCACCGGCCAGGATCAGGCTGTGCCCCTCGACCGGCAGCAGACCCAAGGCCATGCCCAGGCCCGCCAGAATGAACGAGAACTCGCCGATCTGCGCCAGGCTCGCACCCACCGTGAGCGCACTGTTCATCGGGTAACGAAAGGCCAGCACCAGCGCCACGGCGGCGAGCGTCTTGCCGACCATGATGATGGCCACCACCACCAGCACCTTCAAGGGCTCGTCGACCAGCACCCGCGGGTCGAACAACATGCCCACCGAGACGAAGAAGAGCACCGAGAACGCATCGCGCAGAGGCAGCGACTCGTCGGCCGCGCGGTGACTGAACTCCGACTCGCGCATCATCATGCCGGCGAAAAAAGCGCCCAGCGCAAACGACACGTCGAACAGCTTGGCCGAGCCATAGGCCACGCCCACCGCCGCGGCCACCACGCACAGCGTGAACAGCTCGCGCGAGCCGGTCTTGGCCACCAGCCACAGGATCTTGGGAAACACCCGCTTGCCCACCACCAGCATCAGCGTGATGAAGGCCGCCACCTTGGCAAAGGTGACGCCCAGCGTGGCCCATAGGCCGTGCTCCGACGGCGCGGCGTTGGTCTGCCCGCCCAGCAGCCCGGCCAGCGGCGGCAGCAACACCAGCACCATCACCATCACCAGGTCTTCGACCACCAGCCAGCCGACTGCGATGCGGCCGTTGACCGACTCGAGCACGCCGCGCGCCTCCAGCGCACGCAGCAGCACGACCGTGCTCGCGACCGACAGGCACAACCCGAACACCAGCGCAGCGCCGAGGCTCCAACCCCACAGCGTCGCGACTCCCAGCCCCATGGCGGTGGCCACACCGATCTGCAACACCGCGCCGGGGATGGCGATGCGCCGCACCGCCATCAGGTCGGCCACCGAAAAGTGCAGGCCCACGCCCAGCATCAGCAACATCACGCCGATCTCGGCCAGCTGGCCGGCCAGGTCGACATCGGCCACGAAGCCCGGCGTGGCCGGGCCGATCAGGATGCCGGCGAGCAGGTAGCCCACCAACGGCGGCACCTTGATGCGTGCGGCGAGAAACCCGAGGATCAGCGCCAGGCCGAAGCCGACAGCAATGGTGGAGATGAGACTGACGTTGTGAGGCATGGGGCGTTTATAGCCGCAGGCCCCTCATTTCGAGCCGCGCGAGGCCGGATGACTCCTACACACGAAGGCGTTCACCGCTGATCGCCTCGATGCGGGCAGGCTGATTCAATGGTCACCTCGGGCGCCTCACGGCACCCTCTTGGCACCACCCGCATGCACACGCTCAAGACCTACCTCGTTGAAGACAGCGCCATCATCCGCGAAAGCCTGATCTCCTTGCTGGAGGAGGCGGCCCCGATCGAGGTGGTGGGCACGGCCGAGGATGAGCAGACCGCCTTGACCTGGATCGACCAACCCGCGCGCGATTGCGACCTGATCATCGTCGACATCTACCTCAAGGGCGGGTCGGGCCTGGGTGTGCTCAAGGCCGGGGCCGGCGTCTTCAAGCCGGCCAAGTGGGTGGTGCTCAGCAACCACGCCACGCCTGAAATGCGCGCCCGCTGCATGGAGCTGGGCGCCGACTGCGTGTTCGACAAGTCCAACGAGATCGACGAGCTGCTGCTGTACTGCAATCAGCTGGCGCAGTCGGACGCGCTGAACTGAAGACTGCGTTTCAGGAAACGCGCTTGGCGGTGATCACCACCGTTTCGAGCTGGATCACGGGCGCCTTGGCTGTTTGCTCGGCAGGCTGCACGGCGGGCGAGGCAAACAGCGTGGAAGCGATGGCCACGTGACCCGCAATCAGCACCGAGAAGGTCAGGACGGGGGCGATGAAACGTTCGATCATGGTGGGCTCCAGCGGGGTTGTGTGTTGCGTTGGAGTGAACTTTAGGCAGCGTGCCATGAGGCTTCCATCGGATTGCGACGGGCTGCGGCAGCGAGGCGATGGGCTGCAACTGCCGCGGACAGACCGAATCGCCCCAAATGCAAACGGCTCCCACCAGGGGAGCCGTTTGTCACAGTTCAGCCGCTTCGCCGCCCGCTCACAGCCCCAGTTGCCGCGACGCCAGCTCTTTCATGATCTCCTCGGTGCCGCCGCCGATCATCATCACCTTCACTTCACGGTAGATGCGTTCGGCCGCGGTGCCCTGCATGAAGCCCATGCCGCCGAGGGTCTGCACGGCGGCGTCGGCGCAGAACTGCATGGTCTGCGTGGCGTGGTTCTTCAGCAGGCAGACCTGGGCCACCCACTCTGCCCCCTTGTCGTTGGTGTCGGCGCGCAGCGTCACCGCGTTGAGCCAGGCGCGGGTGGACTCGATGCGCATGCGCATGTCCATCAACTTGTGGCGTATCACCTGGTGGTCCACCAGCAGCGAACCGAAGGTCTTGCGCTGGCGCGCCCAGGCCAGGGCCTCGTCATAGCAGGCTTCGCTGAAGCCCAGCGACAGCGCCGCCATCGACAGCCGCTCACCATTGAAGTTGGTGAGGATCATCTTGAAGCCCTGCCCTTCCTGGCCCACCAGGTAGCGCGCCGGCACGCGCACGCCGTCGAAGCGCAGCTGCGCGGTGTCGGAGCAGTGCCAGCCCATCTTCTTGAGCGGGCTGCGCGACAGGCCCGGCGCATCGCCCGGCACCACCAGCATGGAGATGCCCATCGGGCTCTTGTCCTGCAGGTCGGTGCGCACGGCCACGGTCAGCCAGTCGGCGCGCATGCCCGAGGTGATGAAGATCTTCTCGCCGTCGACGACGTAGTCGTCGCCTTCGCGGCGGGCGGTGGTCTTCAGCGCCGACACATCGGTGCCGCCGCCCGGCTCCGAGATGGCCAGCGCGGCGATCTTCTTGCCCGAGAGCACCGAGGGCAGCACCTCCGCCAGCAACTCGGGGCTGCCGTGGCGCAGCACCGGCGGCAGCGCGATGTTGTGGCTGAACAGGCTGGCCATCAGGCCGCCGCTGCCGCCATGGCGCGCGAGCGCGACGGCCATGGCGTTGCGCATGGCCCAGCTGCATGGGCTACCGCCATGGGCCTCGGGGTATCCCATGCCCAGCCAGCCCAGCTCGGCTGCCTTGCGATACAGCTCGCGCGGGATCTCGCCGGCCGCTTCCCAGGCCGCCAGGTGGGGGGCAATCTCGGTCTTGGCGAAGCGCGTTGCGGCATCGACGACGAGGGCGATGTCTTCGCGCTCGTCTGCATTCATGGCAGAGGACATGGGGCGTGTTGTCTCTTTGATGGAGGTTGTTGTCGTCAGCCCGCCGGCTGGCCTTCGTCGAAGCGCTCGCCCTTCTCGGCCATCTTCACCAGCAGCGCCGCGGGCGCGAAACGCTCGCCGTAGCGCGCGGCCAGCTCTCTGGAGCGGGCGACGAACTCGGGCAGGCCGCGGCTGTTGATGAACTGCAGCGCGCCGCCCTGGAAGGGCGCGAAGCCCCAGCCGAAGATCGAGCCGATGTTGGCGTCGGCCACCGAGCGCAGCACGCCTTCTTCCAGGCAGCGCGCGGTCTCGTTGGCCTGGGCGAACATCATGCGGTCGATCAGCTCGCGCTGCTCGGGTTGCTCGTTCGCCTTCACCGGGTAGAGGTCGGCCAGCCCCGGCCACAGGCTCTTGTCGCCGCCGTCGTAGTCGTAGAAGCCACGGCCGGCCTTCTTGCCCACACGGCCCAGCTCGCAGACCCGGCGCAGCACGCGCTCGCCCGGGTGCTCCTTGTAGGCGATGCCGGCGGCGGCCAGGTCCTTGCGGGTCTGGTCGGCCACGTGCACGCCCAGCGACAGGCTGACCTCATCTTGCAGCGCCAACGGCGGCATCGGCATGCCGGCCTGCAGGCCCGCCACCTCGATCGAGCGCGGGTGCACGCCTTCGGCGAGCATCGCGAGGCCTTCCATCACGTAGGTGGCGAACACGCGGCTGGTGAAGAAGCCGCGCGAGTCGTTGACGACGATGGGCGTCTTGGCGATCTGCAGCACGTAGTCGAACCCGCGCGCCAGCGTTTCGGGCGAGGTCTTGGCGCCGACGATGATCTCCACCAGCGGCATCTTGTCCACCGGCGAGAAGAAGTGCAGGCCGATGAAGTTGCCGGGCCGCGCGCTGGCTTCGGCCAGGCCGGTGATCGGCAGCGTGGAGGTGTTGGAGGCGAACACGGCGCTCGCTTCCAGCTGGGCCTCGGCCTTCTGCGTCACGTCGGCCTTGATGGCGCGGTCTTCGAACACCGCCTCGATCACCAGGTCGCAGCCCTTGAGCCGCGCGTAGTCGGTGGTCGGCGTGATCCGGGCGAGCAGCGCGTCGCGCTGGTCGGCCGTGCTCTTGCCCTTCTTCACCGCCTTGTCGAGGATGTCCTTCGAGTAGCCCTTGCCCTTGTCGGCGGCGTCCTGCGACGTGTCGAGCAACACCACCTCGATGCCGGCCTTGGCCGAGACGTAGGCGATGCCCGCCCCCATCATGCCGGCGCCGAGGATGCCCAGCTTCTTCACCTCGCTCCTGGCCACGCCGGCCGGCCGCGAGGCGCCCTTCTTGATCGCATTGAGCTGGTACCAGAGGGTGCCGATCAGGTTCTTCGAGGCGGGGCTCTCGGCGCAGGCGGCGAAGTAGCGCGACTCGATCTCCAGGCCGCGGTCGATGTCGGTCAGGCCGCCCTCGAACACGCTGGACATGATGTGGGTCAGCGCCGGGTAGTTGCCCCAGCTCTTGGCCGCGGCGACCGAGGGCGCGATGGCCAGCATCTGCACCACGGCGGGCGAGCGCGAGTCGCCACCAGGGAAGCGGAACTTCGGGCCGTCCCAGGGCTGCACCGGTTTCTTGTTCGCGGCGATCCAGGCGCGCGCGCGCGCCATGGCTTCGTCGCGGCTCGGGGCCAGCTCGTTGACTAGGCCGCTCGAGAGGGCCTGCGCCGCGCGCACCTCGGTGCCTTCCATCATCCATTGCACGGCCTGCTGCATGCCCACCAGGCGCGGCAGGCGCTGCGTGCCGCCGCCACCGGGCAGCAGGCCCAGCTTCACCTCGGGCAGGCCCAGCCTGGCTTTGCCGTCGTCGACGACGATGCGCCAGTGGCAGCCCATCGCGATCTCCAGGCCGCCGCCCAGGCACATGCCCTGGATCACCGCGACCACCGGCTTGCCGCTCTTCTCGAGCCGGCGCATGAAGCCCTTGAAGCGCATCGATTCGTCGAACGCTTCCTGCGCGCCGCTCAAGCGGCGCAGGCGGTCCACATCGGCGCCGGCCAGGAAGTCCTTCTTGCCCGAGGTCAGGATCAGGCCGGTCACGCCAGCGTCGCTCTCCAGTAGATCGGCCAGCCCGCCCAGCGGAATGGCCAGCTCGTCGTTGAGCAGGTTCATCGAATGGCCGGGCAGGTCCATCGTCGCGACGACGATGCCGTCGGCACCTCGTTCGATCTTCAGTGCGTGGCTGCTCATGCTCAAACCCTCTCGATGATCGTGGCGATGCCCATGCCGGCGCCGACGCACAAGGTCGCGCAGCCGGTGGACAGGTTGCGGCGCTCCAGCTCGTCGAGCAGGGTGCCGAGGATGATGCAGCCGGTGGCGCCCAGCGGGTGGCCCATCGCGATCGCGCCGCCGTTGACGTTGACACGCGCCAGGTCCACACCGAGGTCGCGCGCTGTCTTCATCGGCACGGTGGCGAAGGCCTCGTTGACCTCCCAGAGATCGATGTCTTTGGCCGACATGCCGGCCTGCTTGAGCGCCTTCTGGCAGGCGGGCGTCGGGCCGGTGAGCATGATGGTGGGCTCGGAGCCGATCACCGCCGCGGCGCGGATGCGCGCACGCGGCTTCAGGCCCGCGGCGTCGCCGCCGGCCTTGGAGCCGACCAGCATCAGCGCGGCGCCGTCGACGATGCCCGAGGAGTTGCCGGCGTGGTGCACGTGGTGGATGCGCTCCACGGTGGTGTACTTGCGCAGCGCGGTGGCGTCGAAACCCATCTGGCCCATCATCAGGAAGCTGGGCTCCAGCTTGGCCAGCGTTTCCAGCGTGGTGGCGGGGCGGATGGTCTCGTCCTGGTCGAGCAGCAGCAGGCCGGCGATGTCGTGCACCGACACCAGCGAGCGGCTGAAGTGGCCGGCGGCGCGGGCGGCCGCGGCGCGCTGATGCGACTGCACCGCATAGGCGTCCAGATCGGCGCGGCTGAAGCCTTCCAGCGTGGCGATCAGGTCGGCGCTGATGCCTTGCGGAATGAACGCCAGCGCGTTGTTGACGCGCGGGTCCATGGCCCAGGCGCCGCCGTCGCTGCCCATGGGCCAGCGGCTCATCGATTCGACGCCACCGGCGACCACCAGCGTCTCGAAGCCGCTGGCCACCTTGGCCGCGGCGAGGTTGATCGACTCCAGCCCCGAGGCGCAGAAGCGCGACTGCGTCACGCCGGCCACGCTCTGCGCCCAGCCGGCGTCGAGCACCGCGGTGCGCGCGATGTCGGCACCTTGTTCGCCGACCGGCGTCACGCAACCCAGCACCAGGTCATCGACCAGCGAGGTGTCCAGGTGGTGGCGCTGCTGCAGCGCCTGCAGCAGGCCGCGCAGCAGCCACACCGGGCTGGCCTGGTGCAGCTTGCCGTCTTTCTTGCCTTTGCCACGCGGCGTGCGCACGTGGTCGTAGAGGTAGGCGTCGAATGTCATGTCCATGTCTCCTGTTGGGCACTGCGCAGCCGCGGCGTTCACGTTCACATGAAGCGCGAAGCCAGTTCCTTCATGATCTCGTTGGTGCCCCCGTAGATGCGCTGCACGCGGGCATCGGCATACAGCTCGGCGATCGGGTACTCCATCATGTAGCCGTAGCCGCCGAAGAGCTGCAGGCACTCGTCGACGACCTTGCACTGCAGGTCGCTGACCCAGGCCTTGGCCAGCGCGGCGCGCGCGGCGTCGAGCTCACCCTTCAGGTGGGCCACCATGCAGGCGTCGACCAAGGCGCGCGCGGCCAGCAGGTGGCTCTGCACCTCGGCCAGCTTGAAGCGGGTGTTCTGGAAGCTCCACACCGATTTGCCAAAGGCCTTGCGCTCCTTGGTGTAGGCCAGCGTGTCTGCCAGCGCACGCTCCATCGCGCCCACGCCGGTGATGGCGATGATCAGGCGCTCCTGCGGCAGCTCCTGCATCAGCTGGTAGAAGCCCTGGCCTTCGCCTTCGCCCGGCTGGGCGGTGGGGCCGCCGAGCAGGTTGGCCACCGGCACGCGCACCTCGTCGAAAAACAGCTCCGAGGTGTCTTGCGCCTTCATGCCGATCTTGTCGAGGTTGCGGCCGCGGCGAAAGCCCGGCACCAGCGTGCCGTCTTCTCGCTCGACCTCGACGACCAGCAGCGAGATGCCCTTGGCGCCCTCTGCCTTGTCGGTCTTGCAGACGACCACCACCAGGTTGGCGTTCTGGCCGTTGGTGATGAAGACCTTCTGGCCGGAGAGCACGTAGTGATCACCCGTTTCGTCAGTGACTCGGCGGGCGAGCGTGCGCACGTTCTGCAGGTCGCTGCCGGTGCCGGGCTCGGTCATCGCGATCGCGCTGACCAGCTCGCCGGTGGCCATCTTGGGCAACCAGCGTTGCTTCTGCTCTTCGTTGCCGTAGTGCAGGATGTAGGGCCCGACGATGGCCGAATGCAGGCCACCGCCGAAGCCGCCGATGGTGGCCGCCTTGGCCTGCTCCAGCAGGATCACGGCGTCGTGGCCGAAATCACCGCCGCCGCCGCCATAGGCCTCGGGCATGCTGGCGCAGAGCAGGCCGTTCTTGCCGGCTTCGAGCCAGGTCTCGCGGCCCATCATGCCGGCCTCGCGCCACTCGGCGCTGCGTGGCACCCAGCGCTCCTTGAAGAAGCGGGCCACCGAGTCTTGCAGCATGCGGTGGTCTTCGGTGATCCAGGGGGAGGGAAACAGCGGCAAAGACATGGGGGTCACTTCTCCTGCGATGCAGCCAACTGCTGGCGCACGGTTTTGTTGATGACACGCAGCTCGGCCAGCGTGGCTTCGATGTGCGCTTTTTTCTGCTCCAGCTCGGCAATCGCGGCGTCGGTGCGCTCCAGCGTGTACTGCAGCTGCTTGCTGCGGCCCTCGCCGTGGTTGCCGTAGAGGTCGAGGTACTGCTTGATTTCGTCGAGGCTGGAGCCGATCGCCTTGGCGCGCAGGATCAGCTTGAGGCGTGCACGATCACGCTGCGTGTACACGCGTGCGCCGTTGACACGGCGCGGCTCGATCAGGCCCTTGTCTTCATAGAAGCGGATCGCGCGCGGCGACAGGCTGAACTCTTCGCAGAGTTCGGTGATCCCATAGAGCTGCTCCTGCGGCTCGCTCGTGCTGGAGGCCAGCATCTCCAGCGCAGCCGCATTGCGCTTGCGTTCCAGTCCTGCGCTCATCAGGAAACCTCCGTGCTGCGCACTGCGGTGAATGAGTCTTTCGGGCGGCCGGGCAGGCTCATGGGTTCAGACCACGCGCGAGAGCTTCATCGCGACGCTCATGTCGCCCGAGACCTTGAACTTGCCCATCATGAAGCCGTTCATCGGGTTGAGTTCGCCGGTGACCAGCGCCGTCAGGTTCTCGCGCGTGATGGCCACGGTGCAGTCGGCCTCGCGGTTCTCGGCGCTGACGGTGTTGGGCGAGGCCTTGCCGTCGATCACGACCACGCCATCGTCGCCACAGTCGAACTTCAGCACGGCGCCCAGGCCGCTGTCGTCGCCGACCTTGGTGCGCAGGGCCTCGGTGATGGCTTGCATGTCCATGAGAAATGTCCTTTCGGGGTTTGGGAATGGCGGGAATGCCTCGCATGCTACGTACAAAGAGAGACGTGCAGATCATGGTATTTACCGATATGAAAGATAGGTGACGTTAACGGAAGCTACCAGTCATTCGCGTAATGCAGTGCAGCATCGATCGAAGGAACGGAGACAAGCAGATGGACGCAACCACGTCGGCCCATTACCGCAGCGTGTTCAGGCCCGACCTGTTCGCGGGCCAGCGCATCTGGGTGACCGGGGGCGGCTCGGGCATCGGCCGCTGCGTGGCGCATGAGCTGGCCTCGCTGGGCGCCGAGGTGCTGATCTCGGGGCGCAGCGCCGACAAGCTGGAACGCGTGGCCGCCGAGATCGCAGAAGACGGCGGGCGCTGCCACTGGCGCGCGTTCGACATCCGCGACGAAGAGGCAGTGAAGAGCAACATCGCTGCCATGCTGGCCCAACACGGCCCGGTGCAGGGCCTGGTCAACAACGCCGGTGGCCAGTTCCCCTCGCCGATGATGATGATCTCCAAGCGCGGCTTCGAGGCGGTGGTGGCCAACAACCTGACCGGCGGCTTTCTGATGATGCGCGAACTGTTCACGCAGTGCATGCAGAGCAGCGGTGGCGCGATCGTCAACATGACTGCCGACTTCCGCAACGGCATGCCCGGCATGGCGCACAGCGGCGCGGCGCGCGCGGGCATGAGCAACCTCACGATGAGCGCCGCCTTCGAGTGGGCGCATGCGCATGTGCGCGTCAACGCGGTGTCGCCCGGCTGGGTGGCGTCGAGTGGTCTGGACAGCTACGGCCCGGCGATCCAGCCGCTGATCAAGGAGCTGAAGAACCATGTGCCGCTGCGCCGCCTGGCCACCGAGGCCGAGATCAGCGCGGCCATCGTCTTCCTGCTCTCGCCGGCGGCGGCCTTCATCAGCGGCGTCACGCTGCAGATCGATGGCGCGGCCTCGCTGGGCAACCCCCTGTATCCCTCGATCGACCACGCGGGCAGCAGCGCCTTCGAGGGCTTTCACCGTGCCAACACCCCGGAGGTGCTGAAGTGAGCCGTCTGACATCGCGCCTGAACCCGCGCTCGCCCGCGTTTGCCGCCAATGCCGCGGCCATGCAGGCCAAGCTCGACGAGGTCCGAGCGCTGGAGGCCAAGGTGGTGGCCGAGTCCGAATCGAAGCGCGAGAAGTTCGAGAAGCGCGGCCAGCTGCTGCCGCGCGAGCGCGTTGCGCGCCTGATCGACCGCGGCTCCAGCTTCCTGGAGCTGTCGACGCTGGCCGGTCTGGGCATGCACGACGACGACGGCAAGAAGTCGGTGCTGGGGGGTGGCTCGATCATCGGCATCGGCCAGGTCGCCGGCAAGCGCGTGCTGATCTCGGCCAACGACAGCGCCATCAAGGGCGGCACCGTCGCGCCGATGGGCCTGAGGAAGGCGTTGCGCGCGCACGAGATCGCAACCGAGAACCGCCTGCCGCTGATCTACCTGGTGGAGAGCGGCGGCGCCAACCTGATGTACCAGAGCGAGATGTTCGTCGAGGGCGGGCGCAGCTTCGCCAACCAGGCGCGGCTGTCGGCGATGGGCATTCCGCAGATCGCGGTGGTGCACGGCTCGTCCACCGCGGGCGGCGCCTACCTGCCGGGCCTGTCGGACTATGTGCTGCTGGTCAAGGACCGCTCCAGCATCTACCTGGCCGGCCCGCCGCTGGTGAAGGCCGCGATCGGCGAGGACGCCACCGACGACGAGCTGGGCGGCGTCGACACCCATGCGCGCGTCACCGGCCTGGGTGAATATGTCTGCGATGACGACGCCCACGCGTTGGCCACCACGCGCGAGCTGATGCAGCTGCTGCCCTGGGACGAAGTGCCCGAGCGCGCGGCGCCGATGCCGCCGCTGTTCGCCGCCGAAGAGCTGCTGGGCGTGGTGCCGGCCGACGAGCGCGAGCCCTACGACGTGCGCGAGGTGATCGCGCGCCTGGTCGACGGCTCGGAGTTCCTGGAGTTCAAGGCCAGCTATGCCAGCGACACCGTCTGCGGCCATGCCCGCATCGATGGCCACGCGGTGGGCCTGATCGGCAACAACGGCCCGATCCAGCCGCAGGGCTCGACCAAGGCGGCGCAGTTCATGCAGCTGTGCGACCAGGCCGGCGTGCCGCTGGTCTTCTTGCAGAACACCACCGGCTACATGGTCGGCCGCGAGGCCGAGCGGGGCGGCGCCATCAAGCATGGCGCCAAGATGATCCAGGCGGTGGCCAACGTGCGGGTGCCCAAGTTCACCATCGTGCTCGGCGGGTCGTTTGGCGCCGGCAACTACGGCATGTGCGGCCGCGGCTTCGACCCGCGCTTCATCTTCAGCTGGCCGAGCGCGCGCACCGCGGTGATGGGCGGCGCGCAGGCGGCCAAGGTGATGGACATCATCAACCGCGCCAAGCTGGAGCGCATGGGGCTGCCCGCCAATGACGAAGCGCTCAGCGGCATGAGCGACCAGCTGCGCCAGCGCATCGACCGCGAATCGAACGTGCTCTTCGGCACCGCGCGGCTGTGGGACGACGGCGTCATCGACCCGCGCGACACCCGCCGCGTGCTGGCGCTGTGCCTGGCGCTGGCGGCCGAAGCCGCGGTGCGCGAGCTGCGCCCGAATGCCTTCGGTGTGGCGCGCCTTTGATTGCACAGACAAGACATCGAGCCCTCCCCCAACACATCGGCGGCCACGTTCACTGAAGCCACCGCAAGGACACCAAGCACATGAAGTTCACCCCCGAACACCGCGCGCTCTACGACACCGTCGCCCGCTTCGTCGAGAAGGAGCTCAACCCCTACGTGGCCGAATGGGAGAAGCAAGAGATCTTCCCGGCACACGAGGTCTTCAAGAAGCTCGGCGACCTGGGCCTGCTGGGCCTGAAGTACCCCGAGGAGTACGGCGGTAGTGGCCTGGACTTCAGCTACTCGATGATGATGGCCGAGGCCCTGGGCACCTGCCGCGTGGCCGGCGTGCCGATGGCCATTGGCGTGCAGACCGACATGTGCACGCCGGCGCTGGCGCGCTTCGGCAGCGACGAGTTGAAGCGCGAGTTCCTCGCACCGTCGATCGCGGGTGACTTCGTCGGTTGCATCGGCGTCTCTGAGCCTGGTGGCGGCTCGGACGTGGCGGCGCTGAAGACCACCGCGAAGAAAGACGGTGGCGACTACCTCATCAACGGCACCAAGATGTGGATCACCAACGGCATGCAGGCCGACTGGTGCTGCCTGCTGGCCAACACCAGCGAAGGCCCGGTGCACAAGAACAAGAGCCTGATCGTCGTGCCGATGAACCTGCCCGGCATCACGCGGCAGAAGATCCACAAGATCGGCATGGACTCGTCCGACACCGCCCAGCTCTTCTTCGACAACGTGCGCGTGCCACAGCGCAACCTGATCGGCCAGGAAGGCATGGGCTTCATGTTCCAGATGATGCAGTTCCAGGAAGAGCGCCTGTGGGGTGCGGCCTCCTCGCTGAAGAACCTGGACCAGGTCATCGACCACACCATCGAGTACACGCGGCAGCGCCAGGCCTTCGGCAAACCGCTGCTGGACAACCAGGTCGTGCACTACCGCCTGGCCGAACTGCGCACCGAGGTCGAGGCGCTGCGCTCGCTGACCTACCGCGCGGTGGAGATGTACATCGGCGGCCAAGATGCCGCCAAGCTCGCGTCGATGGCCAAGCTCAAGTGCGGCCGCCTGATCCGCGAAGTGGCCGACTCCTGCCTGCAGTACTGGGGTGGCATGGGCTTCACCTGGGACAACCCGGTCAGCCAGGCCTTCCGCGATGGCCGCCTGGTCTCGATCGGCGGAGGTGCGGACGAGGTGATGCTCTCCATCATCTGCAAGCTCGAAGGCACCTTGCCCAAGGCCGCTTGAGCATGAGCGCTGCACCGAACGAACTGCCGCGCCCACAGGCGCTGGCGCTGTCGCTGCCCGGCGCCGGCGTGCTGGAGATCCGCCTGAACCGGCCGCAGGCGCGCAATGCGCTGTCGCTGGCGATGGTGGGCGAGCTGCGCGAGGCGCTGGCCTGGGCCGAAGCCCAGCCGGGCCTGCGCGCCGTGGTGCTGCGCGGCAATGGCGGGCACTTCTGCGCCGGCGGCGACCTGAAGGACATGGCGATGGCGCGCATGCGCCTGGCCGACGAAGGCCCGGCCGTGCTGGAGCAGCTCAACGCCGCCTTCGGCGAGCTCTGCGTGGCCTATGCCAACACGCCGTTGGCCACCGTCGCGGTGCTCGAAGGCACGGTGATGGGCGGCGGCTTTGGCCTGGCCTGCGTGGTCGACATTGCGCTGGCCGGCCGCTCGGTGAGCTTTCGCCTGCCGGAAACGTCTCTCGGCGTGGTGCCGGCGCAGATCGCGCCCTTCCTGGTGCAGCGGCTGGGGTATTCGCAGGCGCGCCGGCTGGCCGTGAGCGGCGGGCGGCTCGATGGCGAAGAAGCGCTGCGCCTGGGCCTGGTCCATGCGCTGCACGACGACACCGCGCTCGACGCCGCACTGGCGGCGCAGCTGGCCCAGGTGCGCCAGTGCGCGCCGCAGGCCGTCGCCGCGACCAAGGCCTTGATGGCGCGCGCGCTGCTGGCGCCGCCGCAGGCCTTGATCCAGGACGCCGCGGCCGTGTTCGCCCGCGCAGCCCTGGGCGAGGAAGGCATGGAAGGCGTGGCCGCCTTTGTCGAGAAGCGCGCGCCGCGCTGGGCGGCGCAGTGAGCTGAGCACAGGACAAAGCATGTTCAAGAAGATATTGATTGCGAACCGCGGTGAGATCGCATGCCGGGTGATCCGCACGGCGCGTGCGCTGGGCTACCGCACCGTGGCGGTGTACTCGGATGCCGACGCCCACGCACCGCATGTCAGCCTGGCCGACGAGGCCTTCGGCTTGGGCGGCAACACGGCGGCCGAGTCCTACCTGCGTGGCGACGCGCTGATCGCCGCGGCCAGACGCTGCGGCGCCGACGCCATCCACCCCGGCTACGGCTTCCTGTCCGAGCGCGCCGACTTCGCGCAGGCGGTCGTCGATGCGGGGCTGGTCTTCATCGGCCCGCCGGCTGCGGCCATCGTCGCGATGGGCAACAAGGCCGGTGCCAAGCGCCGCATGATCGAGGCCGATGTGCCCTGCGCACCCGGCTACCTGGGCGACGAGCAGGACGAGGTCACGTTGCTGCGCGAAGCCAAGGCCCTGGGCTACCCGCTGCTGGTCAAGGCGGTGGCCGGCGGCGGCGGGCGCGGCATGCGCCTGGTGCAGCGTGCCGATGAGCTGGAGGCCGCCCTCATCGGCGCGCGCCGCGAGGCACAGAGCGCCTTCGGCGACGGCACGCTGATGCTGGAGCGCCTGATCGAGCGTGGCCGCCACATCGAGATCCAGGTGTTCGCGGACGGTCACGGCCACGCGGTGCACCTGGGCGAGCGCGACTGCACCGCGCAGCGCCGCCGCCAGAAGGTCGTCGAGGAAGCGCCGTCGCCGGTGGTCAGCGCGAAGATGCGCGAGGCCATGGGTCGCGACGCGGTCGCTGCCGCCTTGGCCGTGGGCTACGTGGGCGCAGGCACGGTGGAGTTCATCGTCGACGATGCGATGAACCACTTCTTCCTGGAGATGAACAC